>CAZULF010000076.1:0-10357 GCA_964621215.1 uncultured Legionellales bacterium
TATAGCCTGGTGTGAATAAACATTAACTTATGCCGCCATTCTATCATCAATAACCAAGTGAACTGGTTTTCCAAGTCGCAATAATACCGTAATTAAAAAATCGATAGTAAATGAGTGTATCTTGCCACGAATTAAATCACTGATTCTTGGCTGACTAATTCTAAGTAGTTTTGCAGCTGCAACTTGGGTTAATTTTTTTGCTTTTAATTCGGTATCTATTGCACGCATCAACGCCGCACGAATTTTTAAGTTTTCTGCTTCACCAGAATCAAAACCTAAGTCATCTAATACACTATCTTTTGTCACATGTGCTTTCATGATTTTCCCCTTCGCATTGCAAGTAGTTCTGTATAACGTTTCTTGGCCAACGTTATATCTTTAAACGCTGTTTGTTGTGTTTTTTTGACGATGCAATGTAATACATAAATCGCTTCTTCAAACTTTGCCACATATAATATTCGATACTCATTTTCTGTATGGATTCTGATTTCATTAACCCCGGCCGCACCCGATGCCATCAGTTTCCAGTCAGAAGGAGGAAGTCCTAGCTGTACCTTATCCAGGTTATGCCAATATCCTGCCTAACCTCGGGCGGATATGTGCGTATATCACCATGTGTTGTCCCTAACCAAAGAATATCTTTCATGTTTTACTATATCAAATTTTATATAATTTGCACCCTATTTAACCCCATCATTGAGCCCGCACCCGCGCTCCAGCATAATCTCTTGATATTGCAGGAATTTAATTTTTAAGATGCATAGAATGTCTCTTACAATCAAAATACCGTCAAGAAAATTTTATGATGCCCATATCAGAATATAACTCTACTATAGAAGCAGAGCCACTATTATATGCCGTGAATTGCCTTGTTTTTGAGAAAAAATAGAGTTATTATTAACCACCTCTTAGGGTTCGTTATGAAAATAGTTCGGCACAGGTTTGAAAATATCATGAAATCTTTATTATTTATCGCCCGTATTATTATCCTAATATCGATATCTTTTACATCAGCTGCATATGCTGATGGTACCCAACTTAAAATAACTGTGGATAATAAGAATGGGCTAGGACGAGTACTCCAGATTCTTCCATTCTCCTATCAAAGCACGAGTTGTCCGCAGGGAGTTAACACTTTAATATCAAATCTTAACACTACTGTTCATATTCAAGATGGGCAATCTTATGATGTGCTTGTGACCGCTGATACTAACAATAGTCAAGACAGACAATGTAATGGACGTATCATCATACAGGCGGATAATTGTATTTTTGAATTAACTTTAAGTGTTAATCCACCAAAACTTTTTAATATTGCCTATCCTAGCGCAACAAACAACAGCAATGCCACAATAGTGAGTTGCGTTGCTGAAGATATCAGCCCTACCAACATTGAAATGCGTTTCGTGACACAACCTTTTGTTTAAGAGAACCGGAGATCCGACCGACGTCCTGATAAAAAAACGACATACGTATAGTTGCGTTAAACTATATTCGCCTTTCAACTTTTTATTGCACCGAACTCAAAAAAATATTTATACGAGGTAGAAATGAACAATTTAACAAGCATCTTAGTGTCGTGTATAATATTTTTGTGGCCATGCATACTTTTCGCCGAAAATTATCCAATATCAGAGAAACCATTAGGAGGTCAAACAAATTATTTTTTTGTTTTAGATACTTCTCTTTGGCAATATAGCGTACAAATCGAAAAACCTGAATTTCAAATATATCCAGACCTAGACCCTAATAAATATATCAAATGCGGGGAAAATTCATCTAAACCATTCCCTCTTGTTATCACAGGGATACAAACCTCAAGAATCCATTGTAACTCCTATTCATATTTAGATTTAGGTCCAAAATCATATACCGATATCAACCATACGATTAAAGTTAGTATATATGGACAATCGCTACTTATGCATCCTCAACCATATATCTTTGACCCACATAATGTAACAAAATATCAATATTTTGATTCTTCTTTTTTGCTATACCTAGATGCTAAAGGGCATTTGGCCTACAGAACTAACGGAATAAGCCCTGTGCCATATAAACCCCTATAAGCCTGTGCGTTATCAGACCATCGTTTGGATTGTTGATGAGGCGGCATAGAGTAATTTAGGAAATTAGATCGGCTGTGCTGTCGCGCCTGCCCTACTTAAAGACTATTTTTTACACATTTCTGAAAACATGTGTTAGAATTAATCCTCTTTAACCATTGCTCCTGCCGTCCTATGAATCCAATACTTATAACATTTCTCATGATCTTTTTTTCTTTTTCCGCCTACGGTCAAAGAGGCTGTTGTTCTTGGCATGGTGGTGTTACTGGCTGTGATCAAAGTAGCGGGAGATTAATATGTGCAGACCATTCATATTCACCATCATGTGGGTGTCCAGTCTCTCCCAAGGGAAAAGCTAATTTCACCGAAACTATAACAAATTTCTCGGAAAAACCCGCTACTATAATTGAGCTTGAATGCAATTATAAAAAAGTTTATTCCGCGGATGTTCTTGGTAGGGCAAATAAATATATCAAAACTAATCCCTTCGGCGACCTGTCAATAAGTGCTAAAATGATATTAGATGACAATAACCATACTATGTATCAAGATAACTTGCTAATCAATATGACAAATAAAACCATCATCGGCACCCAGAGTAGCAGTCTCGCTTCCACCAATCAGACGCCTGAAATTTATGAATATACAGACAAGATTACTGTGAATTATTTAACAGATGGAAGTAACCGTAATTTAGTCAGGTCATTTAATATTGATAGAGTTACAGGACAAATCATTGGCTCCCAATTTTGTGTTGGGCCATTCCTAGAGCCTCTTGTTTACAAAAGAGAACTTTACTATTCAATAGAAGGCACTTGCTTTGCCAAAGCAGAAGCAAGATTATTTTAGCTATTTGTGGTTAGAACGAATAGGAACGAGCCTTTTAAGTACTGAACCGGTATTTATTGAGCGGCTATTAATATGAGGTAAAAGTAATGAGACAATACTTAAAGTTGCTTCTTATGGCAGTAATAACTGTGGGTCAGATGAGCGAAGCTTTTTCTTTAACTCAAAGTCCTCGCACGAAGATAGACAATAATACAAAAATAGAGAGCTGTACAGCTCTTGAAAATGATACGACGACTAAAGAAAACAATATCGGCTTTTATTACTATCGTCTTGCCCTTTGTAAGTATGTGAATGAGCCCATTAAAAATGAAAAATCACTTTTAGGCATTATCTCATTATTCAATAAATCTGCACAAAACAATTATCCTTTAGCAAATTTTGCACTAGGATTAATTTATGACGCCAAATATAAAATGGGAAGCAAAATATTTGGCGTGCTCGGAAAACCCGATGACATAAAGGTCGCGATAAAAAATTATGAAATAGCCGCGAATGCCGGTTCATCTAAAGCTCAGAACAATTTGGGTGAAATATATTTACATGAAGCAAATATCAACAACGACCTTAAGGTTACAGACAACGGAAAAGATGTAAAAAATACAGAAGCTATTATAAAGTTACCTGATATCCATAAAGCTATTTACTGGCTGCAATTAGCTGCTCAACATGGTGATCCGGCTGCTCAAGGCACCCTAGCCGACTTATATAGACAAGGTATTGGCGTTGTCCAAGACTACACTTTAGCTTATGTTTGGTTTAATTTATCATATACCTCTCAGACTTCATTTAACGATATTATATATGAAGAAATTACCAATAATACGCTTGCAACAATGCAAAAAGAAAGAGATGAAGTTTATAAACTGCTGACCGAAAATCAAAAAGATCAAGCACAAGAATTATCTAAAGAATATAAGAAAAAGTTTTTTCACTCCCCCACTAACTTTGACAAAGCCTGCTGGCATGCACAGAAATTCATTTCTCTAAAGAATGCATCCACGTTATTTTCTATATTAGAAAATGCACGCGATGAATTTCAGAATAGCATTACGCATCACTTAATTTCTTTATGTGGCGCTAAATATCATCTCGCAGGGAATAATCTCATCATCACCGTGGAGCAAAGTCAAACATTGAAATCATTACCTGAAGCATTGAAATACACAGATGTAATTTATTCATCAAAAGCGTCATTAAGTGAATTAAAGTCACACTGACCTGCCCCGGTCTTTTCAGACCAAACTAAATTAGAGATAATGCCCTCGAAATGGAGGGTAAAGTATGAAAAAGGCTCGCTATACGGAAGAACAAATTGTTCGAATTTTGCGCGAAACAGATCGTGATTCAATTACAGAAGTAGCTAAACGACATGGCGTTTCAGAGGCATCTATTTATGCCTGGAAGAAGCGATTTGGCATGTTGGATAAAACTGAGATAAAGCATCTAAAAACATTAGAATCTGAAAATCACCGACTCAAAAAATTACTCGCAGAACGTGATCTCGAAATCGAAATCATGAAGGAGATTGCCGCAAAAAAATGGTAGGCGTGCAGGAGCGCAATGAACAAGCCCGCTATGCTATTGCGCGGGGCTTGAGTCATCGGCGAGCTTGTACGCTAGTAGGAATACATCGTTCAGGGCTAAGCTATCAGCGTAAAATGCCAGCGAAAGATGCACCAGTGGTTGATGCAATGAAAGCGTTATCCGGTATGTATCCTCGCTTTGGTTCGCGCCGTATCCGTATTTTATTGGCGCGCCAAGGAATTGTATTAGGAAAAGAACGTTGCGAACGTCTATGGGCACAGGCAGGACTGCAAGTTCCCAAAAAACGCCGACGAAAAATGACTTGTAAAAGGATGAGACCGATGTCCCCGACAACACAAAATTCTGTATGGAGTTATGATTTTGTTTATGATGCATGTGCTAATGGCCAAAAACTAAAATGCTTAACCGTTGTCGACGAATACACTCGCGAATGCTTAGCTATTGATGTTGCTGGTTCTATACGTTCAAACCGCGTTATTGACGTATTAACACGCCTCATGAGTATTCACGGTGTGCCACGCTATTTACGCTCTGACAACGGCCCCGAATTTGTGAGTAAAGCATTACTAGAGTGGGCTAGCAAAGAATCTTTGGAATTAGTGTTAATCGAGCCAGGAAAACCATGGCAAAATGGCACAAATGAAAGCTTTAATGGCAAATTCCGTGATGAATGCTTATCTATGGAATGGTTTCGTAATCGCTTGGAAGCAAGGGTAGTGATTGAGGACTGGCGCCAACATTATAATGGTATCCGACCTCATTCAAGTTTAAACTATATGACGCCTAATGAATTTAAAGTAACATTAGGTAATCAATTAACAACAAGGGCAGTTTTCTCTAGATAAGAGTGGTCCGAAAAAGCCAGGCAGGTCATCTTGTTCTTTGCGGGTGGTAGGTAATCTGCCCATTAGTTTTCCTACTTATCTTCAGGTAAATTTTGTAAATCCAAGGCATCCAAAAACTCTTGACGAGCACGGGCTTTTTCAATTGCAGCATGCAAACGTTCCGTTAAAACTTGTTTTGATGGGAGTTCAGTTAAAAATTGTGAAACATGAATACCTGTACCATCCAATTTTAATAACTCTACTGTTTCATCACTTTTCTCTGAACAGAGAAGAATACCAATAGGAGGGTTTTCATTTGGCTGTTTTTCATATCGTTCTAACCAACGCAAATATAATTCTAGTTGTCCTTTATCTTGCGAATGAAAGCGCCCCATTTTTAATTCGACTACGACTAAACAACGTAACCGGCGGTGATACATTAATAAATCTATTCGATGAAATATTCCATCTATTTCTATCTGTTTTTGCCGTTCAAGAAAAGCAAATCCGTTACCTAAGCTGAGCAAGAAACTCTCGATATCATCTAAAATTGCTTGTTCAAAGCTATATTCTGTGGGGAACTGTTTTCCTACTAAATGACCGAGAATAATAGGATCTTGAACCACATAATCCGTGGTTAACTCGCCCGTTGCACGTAATTTTTTTAATTCCGCTTCTATAATTTTTTCAGGTTTTTTTGCTAAACCTACCCGTTCATACAACATGCTCTGCATCTTTTGAATAAGTTCTCTCGTTGACCAGCGTTCTATACGGCACATTTCCGCATAAAAATCTCGCTTTAGAGGCTCAATTATGGTTATTAAATATACAAAATGTGTCCAGCTTAATTGCGTCATCAGTGATGACGCAATTGCCTGATCAGGGTAATAACGAAAAAATTGGATCATCCTTTGAACATTGCGTATGCCATATCCCTTCCCATATTTGGTGGTTAATCGCATAGCAAGATTCTTAACAATTTGTTCGCCATAGTCTGCTCGGTTTGTTTTTAGCACCTCTAGCTCTATTCGCTGTCCAATTGCCCAATACAGTTTTAACTGTGTATCATTGGCCTCTCGATAAATGTGTTTTTTGGCCGTTTCAATGAGATTTTCGATATCATTAGCTAGCTGGGTTTCATTAACCGGTGTCAAGTTAGTCATGGCTGTCGCAGATCCTTAATTGCGTCATCGCGATGACGCAATTTGAAAGATTAATAAAAAATTAACATAAGATACCTTATTTTTTCATTAAAATCAATAATATATTCATGATATTATGCAATAAGATGATGGTTTTAATATGGTTATAACCCAAAACAGCCATTATCAGAAATATAATTAATCTACTATCACACAGGCCCCCTCTCCATCAACATGGTTATATTATCGCCTGATAGAAGAAATTTTCAGTAGAACGCCTCGAACAAATTATAAGCAATTCTTTCTAAGCGCTCTTAACGACCGACAACCCTACTCTATTTTCAACGCAGCAAAAATGTATTACAATAATGCTTTCTAGTAGTTCAAACTAGCAAGACCTCTTGAAGACGGAACAGTATGATGCAATGGCTCAAACAATTTGAATTTAGCGCGCCGCTAACTTATGCTTTATTACATAATACCGCATTTATGCAGTCTATCGAAAAAACTCCCTCTAGTTTTTTCATTGAAAAAATAGATTGCGGCATCTCTCTTGTTCTCCCAGAGCGGATTTTTATAACTATCACGAATCATAATGAGTGGGCACAAACAGATTTAAAAACGCTCATGGAAAGTCCATTGCATAAAGATAGGCTTAATCGTCTTGCGACAACGGATTTGCTTGCCCTAAAGTTTGTTTGGATAGAATTAGAAATGAAATGTCGCTGGAATGAATGTAGAGATAAGACTAAAGCGCTAGTTAAAATGGTTTTACACGATATTAACGAACGTATGGGCATAGCACTACCCTTGGAAATTTTTCTGCTAAAATAATAAAATAAATTTTTGCGATTCATATAAACAGTGCAGCAAAGTGGCACTTTTTAGTGTGATACTACTTCATGGTAACATTCTTTGCTAGAATTAGCAGCGAAATTCGGTAGTTCCAATCGAGAATCAGCAAACATGTATCGTCGTCATCAATCCCTATACCAAGCATTGGGAAAAATTTATAATATTCCTTTAGATTTTAAATTTTCTATTTCTTCTAACAACACATCAAGTTCTTTATAGAAGTCCTCATATAAAGCCCTTATATCTGACAGCATGGCGGTATTACGTACGCCATCATGTAGCTCCCCTCGTGATCTTTGTAATCTTGGCGCAACACACGAGCGCAAGGTCCCATCGAGCCGATGTAAAATTTCTCGAGTTTGCTTAATGTCATTTTGCGCATAAAATGCTTCCAGACTAGTTTTATCATCTTTTATGCTTTTACTTAACATACCGAACACTTCTTTCATCATAGAAACATCGTTGCCAATTATTGCCAATGTATTATCGATATCGATGATTAATTCAGTTACTTCTTTTTTATTCCCTGCCTCACTCAACATTGCCGTTGTAGCATTTTTGAAAATATAGTTATTGATTATCCCGGTTATCAAAGAGTCAGTTAACGGCTTATAAAAAACATCGATAAAACCACTTCCCAGTGCTTTTGCTCGCATATCTCCGTCGCTATTCGCTGTTAAAACAATAAATGGCGTTTCTTGATTGGGGTGTGATTTGTCTTGCTTCACCCAGTTCATTACATCAATACCAGTCCCTTCTAAGATCCCCAAATCGCAAACCACTAATTGATATTTTTGTTTTTTTACTGCATTAATCGCCTTTGAAACACTATCAACAATAGCAGAAACTTTGCATCCTTTTCGTGTAAAAGCACCGCTTATTAATTTTTGCAACATGCCATCATCTTCTATAAGCAAGATACCGCATTCATCTGTAGCAGCCACATTATCGTTTTTGGTCACATCTTCACTTTCTTTAGAAGACACCACCTTAAAGCGAGCATCAGGAAATTTTTGAATCTCATCTTCAATGGCTTGAACTGTATCATATTCATCTTCATCGGCCGTGTATCGTATAACCACATCATCGCTAGGAATTTCTACCGTTAATATGACTCTAAAAATTGAGCCTTTCCCATAAGTGCTTTCAACCTCCAGCTTACCATCCATCTCCCCCACAAACTTTTTCACGTGATATAAGCCTAGTCCACTTCCTTTATACTTTGCCTGATTTGATGGATTGAGCCGAACAAATTTCTCAAAAATCAAATTGAATTTATCTTCAGGAATTCCTATACCTGTATCTTGCACTTCAAAACTAATTGTGGCAGTTTGGTGGTTTTTCGATAGTAATTTTGCATGCAACGTCACTCCACCATGGTCGGTAAACTTCAATGCATTTCCTATAAGATTCACTAAAATACGATGAACCTTCTTTTTATCTAAAATTAATCGAGATGGAAAATCTGGAGCAATGTTTAAATCTAGTGTAAGATCTCGTTGACGAGCAGCAACTCGATTTAAATCAATTGACCTCATTAAAAAACGCTCTGTCTCTACGGGTTCCACATGAATCTCTTCGACCATATAGGCTGCATTTTCAAAATCAACCATCTCGTTACACATATTCACGAGCTGTTTGATGCTGGAGCACAATTGCAAATAATCTTTTTTCCTCTCTGGGCCAGTTTCTGCCTCAGCTTCATTTTGCAAGTAGCCTAATAGGGCCGATAATGGCGTTCTAATATCGTGTTGCATGTTACGAATAAATTGTGTTTTTAATTCATTCGATTCTTCTGCTTGTTTTTGCGCATTCTTCAGTGTGGTTATATCATGATAAATACCTAGCACGCCAAGCACATTACCATTATGATCTAATAAAGGAACCTTACTTGTGGATAAAATAACTTTTCGACCATCGGGAAGCGTTTGTTGCTCTTCTATATTTAGCTTTGGCTTCTTACGTTCCATCACCTCTTTATCGTCAGCACGGTATGCATCGCTTTCTTCTTTCGTTGTAGGTAAATCATAATCTGTTTTACCTATCACATCATCAATCGTTGTCAGCCCTAATGAATCAGCGAAGGCTTGGTTACACCCCATATAAACGCCATCTTTATTTTTCCAAAAGATTCTGGACGGTAATTGTTCCAGCAACTCAACAATAAAGTCTCGCTTTTGCCAATACAGCTGCTCTTCCATAGGACTCATGATCAACACCACCTAGATAGCCTATTGATTTATATGAACATTTATGGAATATTTATTCACTAACCAAACCGTCCTTTAAGTATAGCACTAAATCTAGGTTCTTAACTTGCTACCACACGCATCGTTCGGAGAGTTGGGCTTGGCAACTCCAGGAGATGGGGGAGATTGCCAAAAGGAGGATAAATTATGCACCGTCTTTAATTGACATGTATTTCTCTCCATATCTTCTATGGGCTGTATTACTTCGTTCGTTGCACTATCTAAGGTGCCACCACGAACATAACGATATCCATTATCATCACAAATGATATCTTTATCTTGAATTAATGAAATGGCCTCATCTGCAGCATTGAAAATATTACTAACCTTCCCCGGAATAACATAAACTATTCTATCGTCCTCAAAAGTCACCGCACTGCGAAATTCTGTGTTTGTTCGAACTTTTGCTAATACCCCACCTTTCCATCCACAATATTCAAACCTTTCGGCAAAGTTCGGCCAAAAGGAATTAATACTCTCTTCGCATTTAGGCTTAATTTGTGTTTCAACAAAAGTATCATACATTTGATCGAGAATATTTTGCGCTTTTTCTGGCGTCTCACATGAATCTAAAATAGTCCATTTTCCATGAGTTAATATGTAATGCCGCTCTAGACTATCACTGGATGTTCTATCATCGTACGGCATCACGCAAGGAAACCACCCATCCATCACAATAAATGAAAAAGGTTTTTCTGCCGGTTGCTTATCTCTATACTTAAGAGCCAAACATGCTTGATATACGATTGTCATGTCTAAAGGAAGAGGTTTACGAAGAGGTAGTAAGGATTGGTAACTAGTTGCATTTATTACCCGATCAACAGCAA
>CAZULF010000077.1:0-9871 GCA_964621215.1 uncultured Legionellales bacterium
GCGACATCATTAATCAACTTACGCGTGGTTTCAACACCCACATCAGCCAACAATAATTGAGTTTCAATCTCTTCCATTAATTCTGCGTCAATGACTTTTTTGCCTAATACAGCTCGACTCAAACCATTAGCCAAATTTTTACGGGTACGGATTAATCCTTGACGCAACCGGGCAAACAAACCCGGCTTAGCGGGTTCTGCTGTGGGTGCGGTCATTAGGCTTTCAGATGGCTCGGCAAGTGCTAGCGCATCAGGCTCATTGTGGGTCTCGTTTTTATTTTTATCACGTTTAAAAATTCGCAGCATGTAATAGTTTCCTGTAATATAAACATCAAAGTAATTACCCGTTGTCATGCCAGCGAAAGCTGGCATCCAGGCCCCAAAATGGATGCCAGCCTTCGCTGGCATGACAAATCTATAAACTGGCATGACGAAGAGTACGAGTAACTGCCATCAAAAATAGTCATTCATTGAGGATATTATGTCGATTGTATCAAAATTATTAACGCTTATTGGTCTTTTTTTTAGTACCTCTGCCCTAGCTGCTGAAAATATGACCCATGAATACCATCTCGATAATGGTTTAACCTTGATTGTAAAGGAAGACCATCGCGCCCCGGTGGTCATTTCAGAGGTTTGGTACAAAATTGGCTCAGGCTATGAACCCTTGGGCCTTACCGGCATTTCACACATGCTTGAGCATTTGATGTTCAAAGGCACCCCAAAACATGCGGGTAGCGAATTTTTCCAAATCATTGCCCAAAATGGTGGTCAACAAAATGCCTTTACCACACGTGATTATACCGCCTATTACCAAATGCTAGCTGCTGATAAGTTATCACTTAGCTTTGAGCTGGAAGCGGATCGTATGCAAAATTTGAGTTTAAAACCGCAAAGTTTTAACAGTGAACATCAAGTAGTAAAAGAAGAACGACAATTACGTACCACTAATGATCCCCAAGCACAGACGTTTGAACGTTTTAATGCCGTGGCATTACCCGCTAATCCGTATCAAAACCCTACTGTAGGCTGGCCCAGTGATTTAAATCATTTGACCGTGGCGGATGCGCGACATTGGTATCAACACTGGTATGGTCCGAATAATGCCACCGTTGTCGTCGTTGGCGATGTGAAACCTGATGCAGTGTATCAATTAGCACAAAAAACGTTTGGGCAAGTGAAACCCATAGAATTGCTTCCAGTAAAACCTCACGGGACGTTAGAGCCCTTAGGACCGCGCAAAATCACAGTGAAATTACCCGCAAAATTACCCTATTTTATTCTTGGTTTTAACACACCGTCCGTGGTGACGGCTGATGAAAAATGGGAAGCCTATGCATTGGAAATTCTTTCTGGCCTTTTAGGCGGCAGCAACAGTTCACGTTTACAACAAAAACTTGTGCGCGATAAACAAATCGCTAATGAAATTGGTGTGAGTTATGATTCTTATACTCGGCTGCCGGGATTACTCTTGATTGGCGCTACGCCTGCACAAAAACATACGGTGAATGATGTTCGCGATAGTATTTTTGCGGAAATAAAACAATTAAAAAAATATCCCGTCAGCAATGAAGAACTCGATCGTATTAAAACGCAAATTATTGCTAGTAATGTTTATGCTCAAGATTCAATTGAGTATGAAGCTTACATGATTGGCAGCATGGAAAGTATCGGTTTATCTTGGAAAGAAATCGATAATTATGAAAAACAAATTCGTAAAATTACTCCAGCACAAGTACAAGCCGTTGCGAATAAATATTTATCACGTCAAAACTCAACTATTGCTGTGCTAGATCCCTTACCTACCAATAAAGATATGCCTAGCACTATGCCGGTTATGCAAGGAGTTTCCAATGTTCAATAGATTGTTCAATAAAAATAGTATTGCAATATTCGCTGCGTGCATAGGAATGAGTTTATTCTGTGTTAGCTGGGCTGATACTGCTGCGACTCAAACACCTACCGCAACGGTTGATACCACTAATAAATCACCAGTATTACCTATCCAACATTGGACAACATCCAATGGTGCCAATGTGTATTTTGTAGCGGAACATCAATTACCGATGTTGGACGTTGAAGTTATTTTCAATGCTGGCTCGGCACAAGATGGTGAGGATTATGGCGTCGCCAATTTCACTAACTCCATGATCGGTGAAGGCGCACAAAACTTATCAGCCGATGAAATTGCTCAGCTTTTTGATAGCGTAGGTGCACAATTTGACAGTTCCTGTAGCCGTGATATGGCAACTGTTTCATTACGCAGTTTGACGGACCCCAACTTATTGAAACCCGCGTTAGAAACGTTTACTCAAGTGCTGACACAACCTAATTTTGGGACTAAGAATTTCACCCGCGTAAAAAATCAATTATTACAAGCGTTGTTAGAAAAACAACAAACACCCTCATCATTAGCTGATGATGCGTTTTTTAGTGCGATTTATGGTGATTATCCTTATGCACATTATCCATTAGGCACGAAGGATACATTGAAACGTCTTACACCAAACTCGTTAGTCACATTTTTCCGTCAACACTATGTTGGCGCAAATGCCACCGTCGTTATTGTTGGCGATATTCAACAAGCACAGGCAGCGAAAATTGCAAAACAAGTGGTGGGTGGCCTGCCTAAGGGTCGTGCTATGCCAATCATGCCAGAACCGGTTTATCATCCTCTTGCTAAAAACGTTAATATTAATTACCCCTCCACCCAAACCTATATTCGCATCGGTGAAATTGGTGTGAATCGCAATACGCCGGGATATTTCCCCTTGTATGTTGGTAATTATGTTTTAGGTGGCGGAGTGTTGGTATCACGTTTATTTAAAGAAGTGAGAGATCAACGTGGATTAACCTATAACGTGACCAGTAGCTTTGTACCGCTCAAAGATCGCGGGCCGTTTGTTACGTCGTTACAATCCAATAACGACACCAGTGCAGAAGCGATTAAAGTGACACAAGATGTGATTCGTCAGTTTATTGATAAAGGCCCAACTGATGACGAGCTCAACGCAGCCAAGAAAAATATCATCGGCGGTTTTGCGTTATTGCTGAATAGCAACAGTAATATTGTTGATTTGGTGGCAACTATTGGATTTTATAAATTGCCACTCGATTATCTTGATACTTACCGCGGCAAAATTACCAATGTCACGCGTGAACAAATCCAACGGGCATTTACTCAACATTTACATCCTGAGGATATGGTTGTTGTCACTGTGGGCCCTGAAAAAAATGAGCCACAAATCTAGCCCCGGCGAACTGCGCATTATTGCCGGACAATGGCGCGGGCGTAAATTTCCGGTGATCGATCAACCAGGTTTACGTCCAACACCTGATCGCGTGCGCGAAACTTTATTTAACTGGTTACAAAATAAAATTATTGGCGCACGCTGCCTAGATCTATTTGCCGGCACTGGCGCATTGGGATTAGAAGCTCTTTCCCGCGGCGCTGCTCATGTGACTTTTGTCGATAATAATTTAGCAGCCACACAACAGATAAAACAAGTATTAACTCGATTTGGCGCTGACAATGCCAATGTGTTGCACAGTGATGTCACCCGCGGATTACCTGCTCCTGCTCTACCCTACGATATCGTATTTCTCGATCCACCCTTCGGATTAAACTACATACCTTTAGCGTGCGATTTATTGAATGGGGCTGGATGGTTAGCCCCGCAAGCGAATATCTACATAGAAACCGAATCAACGTTGAAAGATTTAGCATTACCTGAATCGTGGCACATAACTCGCGAAAAAATAACTGGACAAGTGTGTTATCGGTTGGTGGCGGTGGGAGTTTGATTTAGGCTGAACGTGCAGGGCAACCGCATCTAAAATAATTGGGAGCTCAAAATGAATAATTATTCCACAAACAATAAGCTTATAGTAATCGCAGAAAAGATGCTAAAAGATCAAATAGACCTAATTAAAGGATGCAGAGAAATTCTGAGTCTCTCGAATAAAACGTTAAACCCTATGAACGAAATGTTTATTCCTTTTCGAGCCATTGACTCTGAAACTGATCATTTACCTCTTGACGAGGTTAGGCCGCGGTGCTCTGAAGCATACTTGTTCAAAGCTGACAAAGAAAAAACTGATTACCTTGATGAAGATACACGCTCGATCCTGAAAGAATCTTGCCAAAAGTTAATACGGGAATTGTCAAAATAGTTGAGATAGCCCTAATGTGCCATTCGAAATAACGCCAGAGAAGTTTGTTGAAATGATTTGGTGCGGAGTACTGCCTATTCGGCTATTTTAAGAGCGCTGGAGGTTGAATGGAATGATATCCCCAGTCCCTGCCAACTGTTAAAACATTTTAACAAACTTATTGATCAAGCTATCATTTTAAAAGCGAAGCAAATGCTCGAAGTAACATAAATAAATCAACTTTATCTTACCAACCTCTCGTATAAAAATTTGTGCCATCCTCATCTTTGTCTTGTAAATTACCATTTACTGTTTGCACTTGATCATTTAATTCTGCTAACCGACGACGTGTTAAGTATGCTGTTGTAATTTGTTTTATATCTGGCTCTTTATATTGATTGCCATAATAGAGTTGGGCAAAATGAACATATGCATCTCTATATCGCAACCATGCACGCTGCGTTAATTGTAATTGTTTTTTTCTACTGTTGCTACTAGGTATTTGTTCAATAAGTTTTATCAACGTTTTATAACTATGATTGAGTTGCTCATCAAGGTTTTTCAATGAGCTTTGAGTCTTTAAACTATCAGGATAATGCTTAAGCAGATTATTCATTGCATGCTCATAATAATTCCACATTATTGCTTCTGAGTTATTGCTCCACATTGCATAACCGCTACCTTGAAATTGGCCCAGAATAAGTCGTGTTTTGTTATCCTGTTTCACAAACAATAAATATTTATTAAAAATATCGGAAAATGCGGCATCTTGATTTGATGATAAGGTGTTTGCGGATCGTTTCAATTTATCATTTAGTGCGTCTAAGTGATCTTTGAGGTACCACTGCTGACAGATGCTCTCTTCGTTAGGTCTGACAACCAAATCGCAATAACTAAGCTTGCCCGCTTGCGGATCAGAAATAATCGTTTTAATATCATCAATGAGGCGCGTCGTTATTTCATCCTCAGCAAGATCAATATTAACGCCGCAAATATCATCATTAGCATTATCTGAATTTTTAATCTTATTAGCATATTCAAGTGCCTTTTGTGGATTTGCCGGTTGCCCACCTAATCCGTTTAGAGCCATGATTGCCAAAGCACAGTTAGCATTAATTTTAGAAAAATAATCCCAATTTTTTTTACACTGCTCCTCCGTCCCCGGAACTTTTGGGTCAGAAAGATAGATTTGCCTACAATTTGGTAGTTTAGGTAAACCCATAGAGCCTGCGATTGCATCAGAGGCAGAGTTACCCGTAGCAAATGAATTTATAGATACCATCATCGCTATCAGAGCTGCGCAGGTTTTATAAAAATTCATAAAAAAATCCCTAACATTTTGTTTAGCTCCCTACTCTCGACCAGTTTACTCTGTATAAATAAATTAGCAGGACATATATCATACCAAGAGCAGAAATAACCACAAGATGAGAAATGATACAAATAGTTATACTTTCTGTATTAATATTATATAATCAACCTTGCTTACTGTACTTTAGGACACAACATGCGAAATATTTGTGTATTTATATCAGCTAACTCCGGTAATGATATCGATTATTTAAATAAGGCCATATCTCTCGGACAAGAAATTGCTAGACATGATCTTACATTGATTTATGGTGGTTCTAATGTCGGTTTAATGGGTGCATTAGCGGATGCAGTGTTGCATGAAGATGGTAAGGCGATTGGCGTCACACCCGATAAAACTATTCTCCCTAATGAAATAGCTCATCAGAAACTTACCACATTACATATTGTTGAATCCATGCAAGAAAGAAAATCATTAATGACTACACTCGCAGATGGCTTCATCATTTTGCCTGGTGGATTAGGTACTTTAGAAGAATTATTTGAAGTGTGGAATGCCGTAAAACTAGGACTTCACAACAAACCAATTGGTTTACTTAATGTCAATGGCTATTTCGATCATCTTTTATCTTTTCTTAAGCATTCCGTTGATCAGGGACTGTTAAATCAAGAACATCTTAATCTTATAATTATGGAAGAAGAACCTGCAGTTTTGTTGCAGAAACTTATGCGAGCAATATAGCACCGCATGCTGGACTATTATTCCCGCAAGCGGCAGAGATAGCAGATCCCCCAGCAGACAATCAAAAACAATTACCCTATCAAAATAAGCCAAATTAATTTTTTAGCAAAATCACTACGGGATAGAACGCTGAGTTTAGAATGCATCTACTCAGGTAATAGGTATAAAGCCAAAAAAGTGAGTAATTGAAAACCTCCTTGTACCATATGATTTTCTTCCAGATCAAATTTCATTACCGCTTGATCTGCAAGAAAAAATGCAAGCCAATAAGTTAATGAAATAATAAAGGCAATTTTAGCGCGATGCATCCATATGGATGGAGTTTTCAATAACCCTATGCTCGCCCAACAAAAACTTAAGGTTGATAACAAAGACCATGCTAAGATACCGATAAAAAATAATGCTGGTAAAAAAGATGAAACATTATACATTTTCAGCGAGTCAACTAAAAATGGATAATTAGTATCTGGCGCCCAATTTGCATTAAGCATCCCTAGATGTGCAAGCCCCCCCACAATGTCAGTCCATAGAGCAATCAGCCACCAACAAGTCCAAAACAAGACAATGATTTTTTTGAAAGAAACGTTATTCAGAATATTGGTCATGATCAGATTTTATTAAATTTCAGGTTAATAAAAAGTTCATTTTTGTCTTATTTTAAGTTCAATGCAGATTTCCATAAAATACTCTTCGAAATCGCGATAAAAAGGTTCCTTTTACTTGATGCTCTTGTTGGATTTTAATTCGTTCATTGTAAATGCCGTTGTCATAACCTATAAGATATAGTTGGCGGGGGTGTACGCCATAAAGAAGAGGAGTTTTGATAAATTCGTCTATGGGAATACTATCAGTAATCCGCGTGTTTTCGATATGATATTTTACAACTAGTCCCATCTCGGTGGTTTGATAAACATCGTAAATTTTAACAAAATAGGGACTTTTTTCAGAACCTTTTAAAAAACTAAGGGCCGATTTAAGATACCTAATAATTTCAGCATTTGTAACCATCGTCGTAATCCTTAAAAGCAGTATTAATGTAACATTGTTCTACATAAATAAAAAATAGTTAAAAAAACCAATTTAAAACTGTTAATCGTGTAACTTCTAAGTCCCTCCTCTTTAACAGCTTGAAATCCGATTCTCTATCAACAAAGCAGCATCCTTTGTTATAATATCTGAATTAATATTGCTAATATTCCAAACATTATCGGTTTTTGTTATTATTGTCCTTCCGGCAATAAATTGTCCATTTTCTATAGTTGAAAGTAATTTTTGATATAGTTTATTCATATTTATATCAACACTGAGTGCAACAACGTTTTTTCCTAAACTTGATGGATTTGACATCCAGCCAATCACAAGACTTTTTTTACTTTCTTTAGCTGCTATTACAGTGCCGATATTAGCGCCAGCAATTACAACATCGGCACCTTCTTTAATTTGTTTTAAGGATAATTCTTTTGCTAATTGTATATCTGACCAGTTTTCAGTCCAATTTACGATGCAATGTATTTGAGGAGAGAATTTCTTTAAAGATTTAGCAAATTGAATAGCCTCATCTCCATCTACAGTCCGTAATCCGCCAACAAATCCAACAATATTTGTTCGCGTAAGAACGGAAGCACCAGCAGCTGCTAAGCAGCCACCAAGGGGAATACAATCAAGGCAGTAATTTGCAACATTATCGCCATTGGCCCATCCAGAGATTGTTGCATAATGTGCTTGATGATTTTTCTTAGCTAATTGAGTTATTAATTCGGAAAATTCAGCTCCAACGCCTACGAAAACAGTGAATCCATTCTGATAATATTGTGTAGCTCGGATGATGAGTTCACGCTCATCAATATGTTCAGCATTATCAATATATGCGATAAAATACTTTTTTTTATCGAGGTCTAATAAACCCTCATATGCTGCTTGACTGAAACTATGGTCATCTTTTTTTTCTGGAATCAATACGAGCATTTTTAAAGGTACTTTATCATTTTTCGGATAAATTGAATAAAAACAAAAAATGTTAATCGTAAAGGTTAAAATAAGAGAAAACAATATAAGAGTGTTTTTCCTCGATAATTTTTTCATGAGACTAAAATACCGTCATTTTCAGCTTGTTAGCATTCAGTAAGGGAGTCTCATAAAAATCGTTGATATCTCTTGAAATAAAACTCCAAGTTTTTTCATTATATGCATCAAAAGAGCCTTGAAGTTTTTTTGCTTCCACATATAGAGCATCGCACTCTTCTTCGAGTACAGATCCGACTAGTATTACTTTATTTTGAGCACTACGTGCTACTACTTCCGCTGAGTGAATATCTATTTCATGATCCCATAAACGTTGAAAAGTAGAAATTTTTGAGCCATATACAACAGTGCTAATATTTTTTCCTAAAATATTGCTCCAATGAATAGCTGCTTGACACATAGTACAGCACTCTCCCGTTGTGTACAGAGTTAGAGGGCCTGTCTCATTTGGATATTCTTTGGAAAGAGCATTAATAGCTACTATTTCTCCATGATAAGTTGGACTAATATGAACTGCATTAGTTGCTTTTATCAAAATATCCCCATTTTGGTTGACAATCAATGTCGCGTATGGCCAAACAGGATTTTTTTCTCTTGCATAACCAATTGCTATTCTCATATAATCTTCGTGCTTCATATAATTACTCTCTGTTGTTTATCTTGAATTGATTTTATAACCTTTGTTCATTCGTACTTGAATAACCTTCCAATTTTAGTGAATGATTGCTATCTCTCCACAGTTAAAAGTCATGCTTTTGTAAATATCATCGTTTTGGTCTCATAGTTCATATGCAATTTTAAAAAGCCAAGGACTGTTTATACGTAAAAGTAGATAACTCTTTGTTTTTAATCACCTTTAATGCGCTTATGAATTTTAACTTGATTCTTCATTAATTAAAGCATAATATTTAGTCATTTTAACTGAAGAATAACTTAAGTTAAACAAAATATAGTGACAATAACCCGTTATAGTAGTTCACGGTAGAACAATACAGGCCCTTGTTTAGTAAAAACTAATTCAAGGTCCACTTTCATCAAAACTATAAGGAAAAACGATAATCGGTTCTGAGCGATATATTGTTGAAGACAAGTTATCACTATTTACGTGTGCAATATTTACGGGTTACAGGAGTAAAGTGAGATTATGGTTTCTAGAGATAGCAGGAAATTAACCATAAGCATCGTGGAAGATAGCCAAATTCATGCAGAATGGTTGAAAGCAATTTTTGTTGAAAATGAATATTTAAGTGTTATAAGTTCTGATCAATGTGGCAAAGAGGCTTTAATATCCATAAAAAAAAATGAACCGAATCTGGTTGTACTAGATTTCCAATTGCGAGACATGACTGGATTGGAAATTGCAAAACGAATAAAAATATTTTCAGAAAAAATTAAAATTTTTATTTTGACTGCACATACAGAGAGTTCTATCATTGAGCGTCTAATCTGTGACAGAAATATTGATGCGATTGCGATAAAGGGATCCCCATATTTTGAAAATAATTTCATTGCGGCAATTCAACGAGTCTGCCGTAATGAGTCTTATTTAGATCCTTCTTTGTTAAAAAAATTAAGAGTCTCAAAATCATCTAGTTTAAATACGTTAACTAAGCGAGAATTTGAAATATTCATACAAATAAAAATC
>CAZULF010000078.1:0-9852 GCA_964621215.1 uncultured Legionellales bacterium
GGCCGTGCTAGTACCAAATAACATGCGCTGCATAAAGCTATCAACCCACTGAATTTGCATTTCAACAATAAAAATACGTCCCTGCTGATCTTTACACTTTACATCGACAATAGTGGCTTTGAAGGTGGGAATTTTAGGTACCTGCTCACTGGGCAAATATTCCAGCGATTCAATTTGACCATCGCTCGGTAAAGGCAAAACTGCATTTAAAAAGCTTTTTAGCAGATGCGGATGTTGACCAAAAATTTTTTTAAAAACGACATCTGCTTTAGGATCAAGGTAGCGAGACATAATAAAACTAGACTCCGGAATAATTAAAACTAGACTAATTTTTCTATTATACACTACATATTTTTAAAGCGCCATCTAAAAAAGATGGTAACAGTTAAATCGAGTGATTCGTGAATCGCCCGAGTACGACTATCTACCAAACTTCCCGATGCACTCTGTTAAAATGAGGTAGGATCATTTTTTTGAATCGTGCGTCTACACTGAGTGAGAAGAAGAATTTAGCCAGTTATCAATTTTCAATTTAGAGATTCGTGCAAAATGTTTGGTATTATTAGTAATTAATACTTTTTGATGGCAGATTGCAACACTGGCAATCATCAAATCCAAATCTGCGACTATATTACCTTGTTTTTTTTAACGCTGTTTTTTGTTCCGCAAAAATATAAGCTGAATCTTTACAAAAAGTAAGCACGGGTATTTTTTCAAAAAATGATTCGATTTTTTGCAGATTTTGTTTTTTGTGGCTTGAATTAAAAGCCCCGAAGAGCAATTCGGTCTGATTAATGATAGTGGTCGCAAGATCGCCTGTCATTGTAGTTGCAACTCGTTCTACGATATCGGGATTTCCTTTTAAAAAATAAATGAGGGTATCCGTATCAAGAATATATTTCACCATTTTATCTTAAGCTCTTTGTTATGTTTGCTGGAGTTGATAACATCTATCATGGAAGAGGCCTCTTTTTCATTGAGTATCCCTGCATATTCCATTATGGAGTTTTGTTTGCTCAATTTATTTTTTGCATAAAACGCAATAGCCCTTTCCAGGATAGCTGTTTTTGACGCATGGAGTACTTCCTGTAAAAGCAAAAGTTTAGTTATGCTTTGAGAGTTAAGTCTGAAATTAACGCTTTGTTTCATAATGACCTCGAAAAAACAACCAGTATTGTATATACAATGTTAGCTTAAAATGGTTATTTTGTAAAGCTTTTTATTGGGCAGTTCTGACAAAACACAATTCAGGAATTACCCCTACAAGATAAAGTGAAAGTACAGTACAATACCCCCCATCATGATGACAAACACACTTTTAACAGATTTAAACCCTGAGCAGCACGCGGCAGTGACGGCACCGAACGGACATATGTTGGTGCTGGCGGGGGCGGGCAGCGGGAAGACGCGGGTATTGGTGCATCGGATTGCTTGGTTGATTACCCAGCATTGTGAGTCACCACATAATATCCTGGCCGTGACCTTTACCAATAAAGCCGCCGGCGAAATGCGACATCGGATTGAGTCCTTGGTGGGATTGTCAGCGCGTAGTATGTGGATGGGAACATTTCATAGCCTAGCACATCGATTGTTACGCATACATTGGCAAGAAGCCGGATTAGTTGAAAATTTTCAAATTCTGGATAGCGATGATCAATTACGGCAAATACGCCGCATTATTCGTGAGCTGAATTTAGATGAAAAGCAATGGCCTGCCAAGCAAGCCATGTGGTTTATTAATAATAAAAAAGAAGAAGGGTTGCGACCCAAGCATATTGAACATCATGGTGATCCGACTACGCGCACTCTATTAAAAATCTATGTCGCTTATGAAGAAGCTTGCCAACGCAATGGCTTAGTGGATTTTACCGAATTATTATTGCGCTCACACGAGTTATGGCTGAATAATCCCCTTATTTTACAACAATACCGTCAACGTTTTCGTCACATTCTGGTGGATGAATTTCAGGATACTAATGCATTACAATATGCCTGGTTACGCCTAATTGCTGGCGATGAGAATTGGATGATGGTAGTCGGGGATGATGATCAATCGATTTATGGCTGGCGTGGCGCGCGGGTAGAAAACATCCATCAATTTTGTCGTCATTTTGCCAATACCCAGACTATTCGCTTAGAAGAAAATTACCGCTCAACCCAAACCATTTTGAAAGCTGCGAATGCGATTATCCGTCACAACAGCGATCGTTTAGGTAAAGAGCTATGGACCAAAGGCAACGAGGGTGAATTAATCAGTCTGTACAATGCCTTCAACGAAGTCGACGAAGCGCGCTTTATTTGCGGGCGGATTCAGGATTGGATTGCGCAAGGTAATTTGCGTAGTGAAATTGCCATACTTTATCGTTCTAATGCCCAATCGCGGGTGCTGGAAGAAGCCTTATTACAAACCAACATCAATTACCGCATTTACGGCGGTTTACGCTTTTTTGAACGCGCTGAAATTAAAGATGCCTTAGCGTATTTACGTTTAATTTATAATCCGCACGATGACACTGCGTTTGAACGTGCAACGCAAACACCCCCTCGCGGCATTGGTGATAAAACCATGGAAATGTTACGCGAATTTGCCCGTGAACAAACGCTATCGTTATGGCATGCGGCACAACAATTACTGGCAGCGAAAACCTTCGCTACCCGCGCGGCAAATGCTTTGCAAACGTTTATTGATTTTATTGGTAACATTCAGCTTGAAGTAGCTAACTTATCGTTACATGAAGGTTTAGAAGCCACTATCCAACGCAGTGGTTTGATCGATCATTTTCGACAAGAGCGGGGTGAAAAAGGTTTAGCCCGTATTGAAAACTTGGCAGAATTGGTTGACGCTGCGCGTCAATTTGAATATGACGGCGAAGAAGATATGCCAATCATGGCTGCCTTTCTTGCGCATGCAGTCTTAGAATCGGGCGAACGTCAAGCCGAAAGTGGTGATGCCGTGCAATTGATGACGCTGCATTCGGCTAAAGGTTTAGAGTTTCCATTAGTTTTCTTATGTGGCTTGGAAGAAGGCTTATTCCCACATTATATGTGTTTACAAGATCCGAAGCAGGTAGAAGAAGAACGCCGCTTGTGTTATGTTGGTATGACGCGAGCCATGCAGAAGTTATATTTAACTTATGCAGAAACCCGACGTTTATATGGTAATGAAACCCATAATCGTCCTTCGCGTTTTTTACGTGAAATGCCGGAAGATTGTATTGAAGAGGTGCGTGTAAATGCACGCACCATAAAAAAACCCACTTCAGTGGGGTATGCTGCACGAATATCGCAGGATATGGAATTAGACGGTTTGAGGTTAGGCCAACGTGTTTATCACCAAACCTTTGGTGAAGGTGATGTATTGAGTTTCGAAGGAAATGGTGCACATGCACGTGTGCAAGTCCGTTTTGATCGTCACGGTGCGAAATGGTTAGTAGCGTCGTTTGCAAAATTGGTGGCAGTATGAATCATAAGAAATTATATCTTAAAAAAAGCGAAGAGCGCCGTCTGCGAGCAGGGCACTTGTGGATTTACAGCAATGAAATTGATACCAAAATTTTTCCATTAAAAAATTTTACTCCTGGTGAATTAGTTACCCTCTGCAGCAGTAGCGGACGAAGCTTGGGAACAGGCTACATCAACCCCAATGTATTATTATGTGCACGCTTGTTAACAGAAAAACCGGATACCGACGTCAATACCGCATTCTTTGAACATCGGATTAAGCAAGCTTTAGCTTTACGCCAACGATTTTTTGATAAACCCTATTATCGCTTAGTGTATGGCGAAAGTGATGGCTTACCCGGCTTAATTGTCGATCGCTTTGGTGATACTCTAATCGTGCAAATAAGCACTGCAGGTATGGAAGCATTACGATCTATTATTATCGATGCACTCCGTGCGACTATTCAGCCAGCACATATTCTACTTCGTGCTGATAGTAGCTTCCGAGAACTAGAAGGTTTAGATAAATACACTGAAGTAGTTCATGGTGCACCCCCATCGCTGGTAGAATTAGAAGAAAATGGAGTAAAATTCCTAGCCCCAATTTTTGAAGGGCAAAAAACAGGGTGGTTTTATGATCACCGAGTAAATCGCGCTAATTTACGACCTATCGTTGCTGGTAAACGCGTACTGGATGTGTTTAGTTACATCGGTGGCTGGGGTGTGCAAGCAGCCTGTTTTGGCGCGAATGAAGTCATTTGTGTAGACAGCTCTGCCACAGCATTAGAATTAGTAAAGAAAAATGCTGCATTAAATCAGGTTGAAAATAAGGTTAAAACGTTAGCACAAGATGCGTTTGATGCATTAAATCATTTGGTCAATGCGGGTGAAAAATTTGATATCGTGATTTTAGATCCCCCTGCATTTATCAAACGTCGTAAAGATACTGAATCCGGCAAACAAGCCTATCACCGCATTAATGCATTAGCTATGCAACTATTATCAACTCACGGTATTTTAATTTCAGCTTCGTGTTCCATGCATTTAGCTTACAGTGAGTTGATCGATATTATTCGCACGTCAGCTCGCCATCATCAACGCCATGCACATATTGTGATGCAGGGCCATCAAGCACCGGATCATCCCGTGCATCCTGCCATTGCTGAAACAGATTACTTAAAATCATTGATGGTGATGGTGTAAGCCACACTCAGTAACGAGACACCTCGTCAGTAGAAATTAAATGGTTATTTCGGTCCAACCAGCGGGTGCGGGTGGAATAACATGAGAAGAGACAGGTACAAGAAATGGATTTGTCTCTGGTTCTACTGAAATTAAAGTAGTGCGCTCCGTTGCCACTTGTTGTCTGTTGCCAACACCAAAAAAACCACATAATTCGTAATGATTATTCCTAAAGCTGGGATCTTTTTCACGACACGCTTGAGCAATCGTTGCTACATCTTGCAGGTTTTCATTATATTCCTTACTTCCCCAGGGATGAGCATCTAAAGTTGCTCTCTTAGTGTGGTTTACTACTTCACTGTATGCATCTAATTCTGTCTGTTTTTTAGCAAACCCAAAGCAAAATTCTTCAAATGTGGCCCTCGGTCCTCTCAATCCAGATGTTTCTGCGTCAATGAGACGAGTTGCCACAAATAGCAGAAACGTAGCAAACAGAAAATTAAAGAAGAGATGAGAAACAAGTACATTAACTGTGCCTGGGAAGGGAAAAAAGGCCAGGCTGGTACCGGTTATAATTGCATCGACGACAGTGGGGCTGATCGACAAACCGATGTTATTACCCATACTAAGAAAAGCAGATGTGGCTGTTGCACTTGCATGAGTGCCACAAAAAGCAGAGCTCCATCCAAAAAGATAAAATGGTACAATACCTACAAACAAAGTAAATAAATTTTGTTGCCAGGTAGAATACCATTGTCTCTGTACCATATAAGGCAGATTCATTACTGTAGCTGCTGCAAATTTCGCTCCACTCCGATAAGAACTGAGATTCCCAATTAAAGACCAGAGTGTAAGACCTCCGACTACCAATACACGGAGTAGCGTCATGGCCCAATGATCCGGTAAAGACGACATAAGAACGGCTAGAGGTTTACCGACGCTATAAATAGCCACAGGCAATGCTATTATCATAGCAAAAATTTGTATGCCTAAACTGATATAATTTCCCCATTCTCGCAATTTAGAACGCTCTGTCAGCGCTAATTCTATTGCCATATTGACGAAAAATAAAAGCTGAATGCGCAAAGGCAGTGTATTGATTAATTGTGTGGCCTCTATAATCTCATTTCGTTGAAATTTAGCAATAATGGTTTGTATGCTTTCTAATACATTTTTTTTAGCCGGATGTTTTGCCATTTTCAATGCATTTTTTAACGAATTGAGTTCACGGATAAATAACGTCTTTTTGGTTTGCGGCGCCAGCGAACCCAATTTATAAGATAATACTTCCAGTAAATTTTGTATCCAAAAGCCTGCGCTTCTGAGATTCCAGAAATCACTGACACACGTTAAGCCAAATGCTGTGTTAGGTGATAAATTGCCGATGACACTCCCTGCTATAGCTCCTCCTGCGTGGAGTAGACTACCACTTGCTGCTATTATTTCAGTTGCAGCAGAGTATCCAGGAGTAATTGATGAGAGGATAGCCGCTACAATAATAAAAAGATAAATATAACCATAAATATCATTTCTAATAGCTTTGCGCAGAAATGGCAATAGGTTTATAAATTCATAATAAGTAGAAATTGTGATTAAAAAATTCATCAATCCTGATTCAATTGCGGCAGTAAAAGCAAGACTTTCTGGGCCTTTTTCAGAAAAAGAAAAGGAGGGAAAAGTTGGTCTTAAATCCGATCGAACTACACCTAGATTACATGAGAAATTTTGTCCAAATGAATAGATAGATGCACCAATAACAAATAGAGCAAGAGCCGTATAACCTAAGACAACTAAAATTGAAGTAAAACTCCAGTTACGTTGTTGACTAGTATAGGGCGACTCTACCTCAAACTCTTCTGTAGGACGCAACAAGTTATTTAATGCTATCGTTACTGGAGTCAATGAAGACGAGGATGAACTACTAGATGAATTAGTTGTAAATTTATGTAGCATAGAAAAGTCCTAAATCATTAGAATTTAATTTATAATCTCTTTTTCATAGTATTTAACCCACTCTCGCTGCATCAGTAATCTCTTAATTTTACATTAATATTCTATATGCCGTTTTATTGCGCAGAGTATACTCTGATAATTTTACTAGGACAAGCTTGTCTTTTTGTCCACCGTTATGTTGAAAATAGCCAATAAAAAAGGGCGGTTTTTACCGCCCTTTTTAGATTGACTGACATTCACAGAATGATTACATCATTCCTTCCATGCCACCCATTCCGCCCATGCCACCGCCCATAGGAGCTTCAGCTTTTTTAGGTGTATCAGTAATCATACACTCGGTTGTCAACATCAAGCCAGCAACGGAAGCCGCATTTTGCAATGCACAACGTGTGACTTTGGTTGGGTCGATAATACCCGCTTTAACCATATCAACGAATTCGTTGGTAGCAGCGTTAAAACCGTGATTACCATCAGATTGCTTGATTTTATCTAAAATCACCGCAGGTTCTTGACCGGCATTGGCTACGATTTGACGTAATGGAGAAACCATTGCACGCAAGGTTATGGCAATACCCATGTTTTGGTCTTCGTTAGCGCCTTTCAATTTGCTCAACGCTTGAGTTACTCGAATTAAAGCAACACCACCGCCAGGAACAATACCTTCTTCCACCGCTGCGCGGGTTGCATGCAATGCATCTTCCACACGTGCTTTTTTCTCTTTCATTTCCACTTCAGTTGCAGCACCAACCTTAATCAAAGCAACACCGCCAGACAATTTGGCAATACGTTCTTGCAATTTTTCACGATCGTAATCGGAAGTAGCTTCTTCAACTTGCGTACGGATTTGATCGATACGCGTTTTGATTTCATCGGCCTTGCCAGCACCATCAATAATGGTGGTATCTTCTTTGGTAATAACAACCCGACGTGCTGTACCTAAATCAGCTAAGGTAGCAGATTCCAATGTACGTCCCATTTCTTCAGCAATGACGGTAGCGTGGGTCAAGATAGCAATATCTTGTAACATCGCTTTACGACGATCACCAAAACCAGGGGCTTTCACTGCCGCTACTTTCACGATTCCACGCAAGTTGTTGACAACCAATGTTGCTAAGGCTTCGCCTTCCACATCTTCAGCGATGATCAATAACGAACGACCCGCTTTAGCGACACCTTCTAATACCGGTAACATTTCACGGATATTACTGATTTTCTTGTCCACTAACAGAATGAAGGGGGTTTCTAATTCCGCTGTCATGTTTTGTTGGTTGTTCACAAAGTAAGGTGAAATATAACCACGATCGAATTGCATACCTTCAACCACACTCAATTCCATATTGAGAGATTGACCTTCTTCAACGGTAATAACACCTTCTTTACCGACTTTTTCCATCGCATCAGCGATAGCTTGGCCGATTTCTGGATCACCGTTAGCCGATACTGTACCAACGTCTTTGATTTGATCTTTGGTGGTGCACGCCTGGGATAGTTTTTTCAATTCTTCCACGGCTGCATTCACTGCCAAGTCAATACCACGCTTCAATTCCATTGGGCCGTGACCTGCCACCAAGGCTTTGTTGCCTTCAAAGTAAATCGCATCAGCCAATACCGTTGCAGTCGTCGTACCATCGCCTGCCACATCCGCAGTCTTGGAAGCAACTTCTTTCACCATTTGTGCGCCCATGTTTTCAAACTTATCTGCCAATTCCATTTCTTTGGCTACAGTCACACCGTCTTTGGTGATAATAGGAGAACCGTAGGATTTATCTATTACTACGTTACGACCTTTAGGGCCTAGGGTAGTTTTTACGGCACGGGCCAAGGCATTCACACCAGCGGCTATACGGCCACGTGCTTCATCACTGTAAATAACATCTTTTGCACTCATAATTCTTAATCCTCTCTACTAAAATTAACCTTCAATGATTCCCATAATGTCATCTTCACGCATGACAACTAATTTTTCGCCAGCAATTTCAACTTCGGTGCCGGAATATTTGCCGAATAAAACTTTGTCGCCTTTTTTGACGGAAATTTCTAATACACTGCCGCTGTCCAAAGTTTTACCAGGACCTACAGCAACAATAATACCAATGATAGGCTTTTCACCCGCGGTATCGGGAATTAAAATCCCACCTGCCGTTTTTGTTTCTACTTCGCGTCTTACCACTACGCGATCACGTAAAGGACGAATATTAGCCATTACTTTTGTCTCCTCTAATTAAACAATAAAAACTCAAAATCTTGGCGCCCATCATAGCGCCCACCTGACAGATGTCAAGCAAAGTCACTGTTCAGTGGTACTATATATGAGGTACACTAATCAGAATTCAAGGGGCGATAGTGGAAAAAGGAATTAAAATATGCGTTTTATTCGATATTTGTTCTGTATCAGCTTAATAGTTTTAACTATGGCTGGTTGCGGCCAGCAGGCAAAAGAAAAGCAATTATATTATGCGCTACCTATTAATACGGATGGCAACCCCAATGGACAGGTTACCTTAGTCGAATTTCTGGATTATGCCGATCCGGCTTGCTTGAAAATGGGGAAAGTGGTGGCTGAGGTGATGGAAAAGCAACCCCAGGTGCGGATCGTATATCATCCGATTTCAATGAACGCGAAGACGGCCTACAGAACCAAGCTAGCATTGGCTAGTAGCTTACAGGATCGCTTTTTGGCTGCTCATCATTTATTATTGAAAACCTCGGCACAACAGACTGAAGAACAAACTATTGCAACCTTAGCGGATGCCTTGATTGATCCTAAAGAATTAGCAAGGACCGCGCATAGTCAAGAAGTCACTGCCATGCTGGATAAAAATCAGCAATTGGCACAAACATGGGATGTTAAGGAAGTCCCCACATTTTTCATTGGCCAAAAAGGGGAAAAAACCGTGCGATTGGTTGGTATACAATCTTCAGCACAGTTGATTGATGCCATTAAGACCGTTGGAACAAATTAATATGAGAAAACACTCCATTCAGTGGGCAAAATCGCTCCTATTACTCACGTTAACTTTATGGTTAAACATTGCCCATGCCGATCTATTCAATTTAAACAATGATAACTCCCCATTGCCCGCCGCAGAAGCATTTAAATTTTCAGCTACCCGCACTGATCATGAGGTAATTGCCCATTGGGAAATCGCGCCGGGTTATTACTTATATAAGTCTCATTTTGTCTTCACGCTTCAAAATCATGCGTTAGAAAATGTTATCCTACCCCAAGCCATCGAGCATAAAGATGAAGTGCTGGGCACTTTTGAAGCTTATGCC
>CAZULF010000079.1:0-9811 GCA_964621215.1 uncultured Legionellales bacterium
TAAAATACACGCGGCAATGAATGCAACCGTTCCACCTAACATCAAGGGTTCACGTCGACGCTTGATGGTGTCAGAAATCCACCCGCCTATAATGCCGCCCAATGAAAAACCGATAAATAAAATGGGATTGATGATCGCTGCATGCATTTCTGGAAAATTTAATCCTTGCTGTAGATAAGGAATTCCCCATAATTCTGCGAAAATAGAAATAGGTAAAAACAAACAACAGCCAATGCTACCCGCTAACCACACTTGACGAGAACGCATCATAACAATGAGACCAGTAAATAAATCTTTAAATGTAGTTGCTTCAGGTTGTGAGATAAGATGTTCACTGTTTTGAGATTGCTGATTACGGTCTTTAATGGTGAACCACATAAAAATAGCTAACAAGATACCCGCAAATGCGGTGATCATGACTGTGTTACGCCAGCCAATACTATTCACCATTGGCGTTAATAGAATATCACCAATAATGGGGCCGGACATTCCCAGTGCGGTAACTAGTCCAGCCACCATGCCAAAACGGTGTGGTGGTAACCAAATAGTAGCAAGTTTCAATACCCCCACAAAAGCAAATGCTGAACCCGCCCCTACTAAAAAACGGCCTAAACCAGCAATGCTATAGATGTCGATGGTAAATAAATACGTTCCTATAACGCAGATCAAACATGCTAACGTCAGTAATCGGCGTGGACCATAACGATCCATCAAAACGCCCACTGGTAATTGCAGCGGCGTATAGGCGTAATAATAGAGACCTGCTAGCAATCCAAATCCACTATTGGTAATTGTAAAAGCCGACATCAAATCCGCTTTCATCACACTGGGGGTTACACGGAGAAAATATTCATAACAATAAAATAAAGCGCCAACACCACAGATAAGCCATGGAATTATGGCCGACATCGAGTTGGTTTTGATAGTTTGTTTTTGTAGCATGGTTTGGGATCCTATTGTTTTAATTTGACTGGATACCAGCCTACGCTGGCATGACAAGTTTAAGATAGTTGTCATGCCAGCGTAGGCTGGCATCCAGTCAAAAATCAATTTTTATTAACCGCACTCATCGCGTTAATGCCTTTTAACAGATTCAATGCTTCACTTAATTGATAATCTTTGGTTGCCAAAGGTTTACCGTCTTTAGTAAGAGGACCATTAACTTCTGCATTATTTTCCTTATCTGCATTAGCACCGTCGGTAGTCGTATTATTTTTATCTGCCGGTTGTTTATCCTTGCTGGCTTTTTCATCGCCATTAGCTAAATGCGCAGCTAAATCCTGCTCTTTCACCATCGCTAATGAAAATTCTTCCGCTAGTTTATTTTGTTTAACCACTAGCTCAGGTACAACTACATCGGGTTCAATGCCCTTGGCTTGGATAGAGCGGCCATTGGGTGTGTAATACAACGCCGTAGTAATTTTAATACCGGTTTTATCATCTAACGGCAGCACGGTTTGGACTGAGCCTTTACCGAAAGTCGTTGTTCCCATAACGACTGCGCGTTTGTGATCCTGCAAAGCGCCGGCAACAATTTCAGAGGCTGATGCAGTGCCTTCATTCACCAACACAACCACAGGAGCACCATTGAGCAAATCGCCTGGATTAGCATATTCTTGCATATCTGATCCTTTCAAGCGTCCTTTGGTATAAACAATCAGATCATTTTTACCTAGCTTTTTGCTATCAAGAAAGGCATCAGACACATCTACAGCGGAATCTAATAGCCCACCTGGATCATCTCGCAAATCCAACACTAAACCTTTAAGATTTTTACCGTCATTTTGTTTTTTCAGATTATTTAATGCCGTATTCAAGTCTTTCATGGTATTTTCTTGAAATTGACTAATACGCACATAACCATAACCATCATCTAGCATACGACTTTTCACACTTTGCACATGAATCACTTCGCGTTTTAATGTCACTTCTCGCGGTGCTTTTTCTCCTTGTCGATAAATAGTTAACACCACTTTCGTGCCTGCTGGACCTCGCATCTTCTCAACTGCATCGCGTAAATCCATATCTTGCACCGGTTGATTATCGATTTTAATAATCAAATCACCCGCTTTTAAACCGGCTTTTTTGGCGGGGGTATCGTCAATCGGGCTCACAATTTTGATGAAGCCACTTTCCGTAGTAATTTCAATACCTAAGCCACCAAAGGCACCCGTTGTATGTGATCGTAAATCTTGAAAGTCATCTGCGTTTAAATAGGTTGAATGAGGATCCAATCCAGCAAGCATACCTCGCATAGCATTTTCAAATAATTCATTATCATCTACTTTTTCAACATAATATTTTTTAATTTCGCTTAATGCGGTTGTAAAACGCTGCACATCTTCTACCGGCAACGGTTGCTCTGTTTTTTTGGCATCGGTTTTTACAACCGTCACTTTAACGGGGGCATTTTTAGCAGGAGCAGGTGTATCGGCTGCATAACTCAAAGATGCAGTAAAACAACATAATACTAAACCTAATTTAAACCGATGATACATGATACGCTCCTCTTTATTAATACCCTCTCCCGCAAGCGGGAGAAAGGTAGAATTTTATTTACACCACCTCTCTGGATTGACCGGTTGTCCATTATACCGAATTTCGAAGTATAACCCACTTTGATCAAATCCTCCGCTTTCGCCTACCTGTGCGATTAAATCACCGGCGTTGACATTCTGGCCCGTCTTTTTAAATAAGCTACGATTACGACCATATAATGACATATAACCATCGCCATGATCGATAATCATTAATAACCCAAAGCCTTTAAGCCAATTGGCAAACAAGACTCGTCCTGGATAAATTGAATACACTGGTTGACCTTCTGGTGCATTAATTAAAACACCGCTGGAAGTTAATTCACTGCCATCTATGGGAGTATCATAATGCAAACTGACATCACCGCGTGTGGGCCAAGATAGGGTCCCTTTGAGTTGTGAAAATGGAATAGGCATTTGTGTTTGAACAACTTGCTCAGGTGTATTTTGCAAATGCTTAATTAAGCTTTGTAAATTTTTCTTATTACTGACTAAAGTTTTTAATTGCTGCTTCTTACTACGAATATCTTGATCTAAACGAGCCAACACTTTATGTCGTGTTTGTTGAACCTGCTGCAATTGTTGCTGTTGTTGATGTTGTGCTTGTTGCAATGTTTCTAATTTCTGAGTTTCAGCAAGCAATTCTTGCTGATTGCTTTGTAAATTTTTCACTGTCTCGCTCAACTCTTCAATCAACTTCATTCGGCGTTGATTAAAGTATTTGAAATAAGTCATATTTCGACTTACGGCCGCTGGGTTTTGTTGATTCAATAATAATTTCAAATAATCTTGCCGTCCCATTAAATAGGTTGTGCGAATTTGGGCGGCCAATTCTGTTTGTTGTTGCAATAAAGATTGCTGATATAAAGTTTGTTGCTGCTTAAGGATATTTAATTTATTTTGCTGCAACCCCAGCTGCTTTTTAATGTCTTGTGCATCATTAGTTAACTGCCCAATAGTCATCTCTGTTTTACGTAAATCTTTATCTAGTTGACTACGTTTAACTTTATCTTGTGATAAATTTTTCTGAATCTCATCAATCTGCTGATTCACTGCTTTTAATTGCACATCCATGCCATCTGTCTCATCAGCTTGTGCCGATGAAAGCCCCATGACAAGACACATAATAGTGATAATAAGATACTTCAGCACTGACTACTCCTGCAATGTCAACAGTACACGTCCCGTCATTTCTGCCGGAATGGGCAGCCCCATTAAATATAATATTGTCGGTGCGACATCGGCTAGCATCCCATCCTTCACCGTAAAATGGGACGGGCGACCGATATAAATAAGTGGCACCGGTTCGCTCGTATGCGCTGTATGGGCTTGATGGGTTTTTTTATCATACATATATTCTGCATTACCGTGATCAGCCGTGATAATCATTTCTCCATCAGCTTGCTTTACCGCTTGCGTTATACGCCCCAAACAGACATCGATAGCTTCAATGGCACGTTTTGTCGCCTCAAAATCACCTGAGTGTCCTACCATATCGGCATTGGCAAAATTACAAATGATAAAATCGTATTGACCATTTTGAATGGCAACGATCAATTGATCTGTCAATGTATACGCGCTCATTTCCGGTTGCAGATCATACGTCGCCACGTTGGGTGATGGCACCAACACACGTTCTTCGCCTGGATAAGCAACCTCCACTCCGCCATTAAAGAAAAACGTAACATGCGCATATTTTTCAGTTTCGGCAATATGTAATTGTTTAAGTCCTTGCTGCGAAAATAGTTCCGCCAAACCATTGTTGAGTGATTGCGGTGGATATGCCACTGCTGCAGGTAACTCTTTGGCGTATTCGGTCAATGTAACAAACGCAGCTAGTTTTGGCCATATTGCTCGAGGAAAACCAGAAAAATCAGGTTGAACTAACGCTTGTGATAATTCACGCGTACGATCGGTACGAAAATTCATAAAAATGACTACATCACCATTTTCAATGACCGCGTGGCCCTGCGGTAAATCGATCAAGGTGGGTTTCACAAACTCATCGGTTTCATCACGATCATAAGCCGCTTGTAAGGCTGCATCGACAGATATAGCATGATAGGGTGTTTTGCCGGCAGTTAACATATCGTAAGCTAACTGCACTCGTTCCCAACGTTTATCGCGATCCATCGCATAGTAACGTCCACAAATTGAAGCCACCTTACCGCACCCCTGCGCTTGCATCACCGATTCCACTTTAGCTAATGAAGCTGCTGCACTTTTAGGTGGTGTGTCGCGCCCATCTAAAAAAGCATGCACAAATAATCGCTCAACCCCTTGCGCCGCCACTAAATTTAATAATGCAATAATATGATCTTCGTGGCTATGTACACCGCCGGGTGATAATAAACCTAAGACATGGATGGCGTTATTGGTTTTTTTCGCTTGTTGAATCGCCTCTAAAAATACTGGGTTGTGAAAAAATTCACCCGATTCAATGGCATCACTGACACGAGTAAAATCCTGGAATACGACCCGCCCCAAACCTAGGTTCATATGCCCTACTTCCGAATTGCCCATTTGTCCATCCGGTAATCCGACGCAATGGCCGGAACCCGAAATCAGCGTATGCGGATATTTTTCCCATAAATTATCCCAATTTGGCTTATTTGCCGCCGCAATAGCGTTATATTCTGGATCGGCTCGATAGCCCCAGCCATCGAGCACGATTAAAACCATGGTTTTCGGTCGTTGTTGCATTGATAATTTCCTAAAAAACTTAATGATATCCTGAATTCAGATGATATACTATGCGCTGGCGGCGATCATCACCGCGTGGATCCCGCGGACAAGCCGCGGGACGACGATTTTACGACGATAAGAAGAGTGAACCTAATGAAAGAATATATTAACTTTGTGATTGAGCATTGGTTGCTCAGCAGCGCCTTTGTAATAGTATTAGTGGCATTTATTATTAATGAAATTATCCACCAGCTACGCGGCATCCCCAAATGCACGTCCCAGCAATTAGTACAAATGATGAACCATCAACAGGCAACCGTTATCGATTTACGTGATAAAGCGGATTTTCGCAATGGGCATATTATCGATGCCAAAAATATCGTGGCAACTGATATTAAAAAAAGCACCGCCCATTTTGATAAAGCTAAACCGATTATCCTGGTCTGTGCCAATAGTCAACAACCCGAGAAAGTTGCTTTGCTGTTAAAAGCAGAGGGATTTACTGCGGTGTATTGTTTACGTGGTGGAATGAGTACCTGGCGCGCTGATAGCATGCCAGTAGCGAAAAAATAAGGAAATATCACATGGCAACCATCGTAATCTATTCTACTGAAACGTGTCCTTATTGCGTCCAAGCCAAAAAACTTTTGGACAGCAAAGGTGTCACCTACACGGAAATTTTTGTTGATAAAAATCCGGCTGAACGTGACACAATGGTTGAGTTAAGCGGTCGACGTACCGTACCGCAAATTTTTATCGATGGCCAGCATATAGGAGGATGTGATGATTTATACGCCCTCGATCAAGCTGGTAAATTAGATCCCTTGTTACAATAATTTTTAACCTACTTAATTTAAGGAGTCCATTATGACCGTACAAGCCGAACAACCACAAAGCGCATTCGCCATTCAACGTGTTTATGTAAAAGACTTGTCTTTTGAAGCACCTAATACACCGCAAATATTTCTTGACGAATGGAAACCCATGGTGGATATTGAAATTCAAAACCGTTCAGTACAATTGAATGATGAAACGCATGAAATTATTTTACGGGTGATGCTCAGTGCTAAAATCGGTGAAAAAGTTGCTTTTATTGCTGAAGTACAACAAGCAGGTATTTTTACTATTACGGGTATGACAGCCGAACAACTGGGTCCTATTGTTGGTAGCTATTGCCCTAATATTCTGTTTCCTTATGCGCGCGAAGCGATTGCGAGTTTAATCACACGCGGCGGATTCCCTACGGTAAACTTAGCACCCGTAAATTTTGATGCCGCATATCAACAGCACCTGCAACAAATGCAACAAAAAACCGCTGAAAATCCCGTTACAGAAGAAACGACTCAACACTAATTATTATGACAACATCATCTGCATCTATAGCCGTATTGGGCGCGGGCTCTTGGGGCACCGCGCTAGCAATACATTTAGCACGTAACCATAAATCCGTACGATTATGGGGACGCGATGCTACACAAATGCATGAAATGCAACGTCAGCGTTGTAATACGCGTTATCTGCCATCCGTTCCTTTTCCGTCTAATCTAGAAATTATTGTTGATCTAGCTGAAGCCTTACGCGATGTGCAAATGATTTTAATCGTGGTTCCTAGTCATGCATTTGCTGAGTGTCTTGATAAAATCGCAGCTTACTACAAAACTGGCACCCCCATTGCCTGGGCAACTAAAGGTTTGCAACCAGATGGCACATTATTACATACCCTCGTTGAAAAACGCTTTGGTAAAGAAACCCCGAAAGCGGTGATAGCGGGTCCTTCTTTCGCGACTGAGGTGGCAGTGGAATTACCCACCGCAATTACTGTCGCTTCGGACAATAACACCTGTGCGAAAATTGTCTCCCATATTTTATCAAGCCCACGTTTTCGTGTGTACATCAGCACGGATATGATCGGCGCTCAATTAGGCGGTGCAATCAAAAATGTATTAGCGATTGCGACTGGAATCTCCGATGGTTTAGGTTTTGGTGCCAACGCCCGCAGTGCATTGATCACACGCGGACTAGCCGAGTTAATGCGATTAGGTTTAGCCATGGGCGGCCAACCTGAAACCTTTATGGGATTAGCTGGATTAGGTGACTTAGTTCTCACCTGTACCGATGATAAATCACGTAACCGTCGTTTTGGTTTAGCTTTAGGTCACGGTCTATCGATCAAAGACGCCGTTGCAAGCATCGGACAAGTCGTCGAAGGTGCCACTGCCGCGGGTTATGTTTATGATCTTGCACGCACCAAACAAATAGAAATGCCCATCACCGAACAAGTTTATCAAGTATTACAAGGTAAACATTCTGCCGCCCAAGCGGTCGAAATCTTACTGTCCCGTGCTTCTAAAATGGAGTGAAAATAAACTAAAAGATAGTGTATGCCACAAAAAGTATAACTAAAAGAGAGGGTACCCAACAAAAAGTTGGGTATTATGCTATAGCTATTTGATAAATATGAAAATTAACCCCATTGGGTAATCGTATATTCTAAGATATCTGCCTTAGCTTTCAAGGGACTGGTTCCCACGAAGTAGTAACGTCCATCAATAATAAGATCGGTACTATCAGCACCCCAATTCATTTCATTATTTAGTTGGCCGAAATATTTATATGCGTACACCAGGATGCTAGTATTCATACAATCGCGAACTTTAGCATCACCTAAGGTTATCGAGGTTAAATAATTATGAATCCCTTGTTGATCAATCAAAAACGTGCCGATAGTGTGCTTTGAATGAGCGGGTACTACCTCTTTCAAGTCACTGATAAAATCGGTGCTAGTCGGCAATTGACGCAGATGCGCAGGTAAATCTGTTTGATTATCAATAACTATTGTTACTGAACGAGGCGCATCGGCCAATGCAGACAAACAAATGGTTGAAAGAAAAATGGAGATGAGTATTCGTTTTAACATGGTATATAACTCCAAAGTATTAAATATAAGGTGCGGTAAATGGGCAATCTGCTGCACTATTCGAACATTGATAGTATCCATTTGAGTTAACAATCCACAAACCTCGACCGATAGATGCAGTAAGTGTTGATTGATATGGGGTTATCACCGTTAAATATTTGCCATTACTATTTTTATAAAAATACCATAAGGAATAACCCAATACCTCTTTGGTTTCACTGGGTTGATAAGGGCGAGGATGTGCAGAAGTCCCTGTCTGAGCGCTAGCGAAATCAAAATAATAAATACCTGGTTCTACGATGCCATGCAAATCACCTTCCCCTGTGGCTCTAAAGAAGCGACTAGGAAGCACACAAGTGTCTGCTGTTGTACTCATGCATTTAATTTGTTGCGGCAAAGTATGTTCATAATTAGGATTAGCTAATGCAACATGCGCAACAGCCAGTAATCCGACGAGAGAAAGATATTTTAAAATTCGCATGATGTTTTATGCTCTCTATTAGAAGTTAAGAAAATCAATAAGTGCTATAGATCCAAATCTCTCTTGATCAACGTACCAGAATTGAAATCAGATTTTTGACCTGGTGCTAAATGTTCTTGTATTACACCATACAATATAGTGGGTAAACTTGCAGGTAATGGCGAAACATCTAGATTGGTGACTTCAGTTTGTAAACTATCAACAATTTGTGGCCAGAAAGAAGTCCCTGCAAACATACAACCGCCTGCTGAAGGATTATCTCCATTAGAGCCCATATACCAAGAAGCTGTGCATGCGCCATTATTGCATTTTGTAGTTGAAGAAAAACCGCTATTACGTTTGAAGGTATCAAACCATAAAGAATACTTTTGATATTCACCCGCTAGTATTTTATTATCATCTATATTGGCCATATAAGCTTTGTTAGCTTTAGACTGATATTGTTTCACCCATGTACTACACTCAAATGAATCTTTAAATTCAGGAATATCAACCGCAGCTTGAGCGCCTATCACGGAACATAGCAGAATTGCACTAAGTAGGTATTTCATATTGATCATTCAAATCACCTTTGGGTTATTTAGGTAGGTATAGCTCAGAAACTGGCCAATTATATCGGTTGTTAACAGAACAATCAATACCTTCAATTTATTTCTGCCCCATACCTATAGCCGCTGCCGCTTGATTTAACACTGGCGGGTAATTTGCTTTATTGGTGACAACAAGACGCTGTTCGTAGCTAATACCGCTACCTGGGATTTTTTTGCCGAAAATGGCCGCTGTGTCTAGTAAAATACCCCCACGCTTGTCATTTTGAGCTAACCCTATTAAAGAGCTTATGGCTTGCGGCATAGCATGGCCTAAAGCAAAGGCTGAATTTTTCAGTTGATTATAGGCACTTTCACCATCGCCGAAACGGCTATTCTCTGCAGCAAAACTGTCTACTAGTGCCCTAGAAATTAATGTACCTTCGGGTGCCACCACCAAATCACGTGCCATATTAATGCTTTGTCCGCGTATCCCATTACGTAACCATAAAAGAAATGCAACTCCAATCTCTGCCCCACTGATTCCTATGCCAACATCGGCGGCAGTAATGGCTTTGCCTGGCACAAACATTCCGGTTTGCGCAAAGGCCTGTTGATGGGCGGCTTGTGAAGCAGGTTCTTCATTCTCATGATCGAAAAAAGA
>CAZULF010000080.1:0-4709 GCA_964621215.1 uncultured Legionellales bacterium
ATTTTGAGACTCCGTACGATATGGGGGCCCGACATATTCCAATAGCAGGAGCAGCCCAAGACGCGGCATATAGAGCATTTTCATCCTTTGTTATTGCTGTAACAATCGGTTGCAATGTATATTCCACCGCTGCTAATACTAAGCTGACAGGACTTCCTGTTTCATAAACAGCAGTAGCAGCAGTTGCAACCGCTTTGACTTTACGATAAGGCTGTACAGTCCAACTATATCCCCATCCGAGCCAAGTGTTATTGAGCTGAAACTCTTTTCTGGCTTGTGGAGGTTGTTGCTGTGAAGACGACGATTGCATCATAATTTTGACCCCATTTTGTTATATTCACTTTATGTATATGACTTGTTTTAAATCATATGCGTCATACTAATATCTCCTTACGGCACCCGAATACCTTCCTTTTGTATTCTTTGTTTGAAGTCGCAAATTGCTACTTCAGTACTACCTCTCCCGTTAAAACCGATCTATTTATTTTGCATATTACGACTATGAGCATTAATATCGACTAGCTTATGATCAACATCAAGTAAAATTTCCACGGTTTTTCCTTTCATAGAATATCTTTCTTGTTATATTCTATAGGTGACATGTAGTGTATCATCGTGCTTGCACTTATACGATTGACCAAAAGGACAGGTGGCGTATATTTACATAAAGTGCCCCTCAGGATACTGACCTTCAAATTTTTTTGAGCAACCAGAACAACAGCCTTTATATTTTTTATATTCTATGATTTCATAATTAAATTTTGGGATCTCAAATGCTTGATTGCAAGATAATTTTGTTAGCAAAACGTCTGATTGACATTCACTACAATTTTTTGAAGGGTAGCAATTTATAACCTGGGTGACTTCTGGCTCTGGCAGGAGTGGTCTTGTAACTCCCTTATGACCTTGACCGCCACGCTTACGCCCCGTAGACTTGGGTTTAATTTTTTTTATGTATATCTTTAGAAGGTGGCAGAGAGGAGTTCTTTGAATTTAAATTCAAACGCTCTTCTAACTCAGTAATTTTTGCTAGCAATACCTCTATTAAGGCTAATGCTTCTTCTAACGTTTTTGGTGGGGTTCTCTTTTTCATACTGCATAGAATGATCCCCTTTTTTTAGAAAGTAAATACTTACGACAGTTTTTTTATCAGAAAAATATAGCGACCAAGAGCCCATACTTTATTAGTAGGGGCGTGAACGTTTACGAATCTCCTGCTACGAAGTGCGAGCTCTGTCCAGGGAGATCCCTCGCTGCTACGATTGAAGTGATTATTTTATCAGTACGCTCTCCTCTGACTGTTGCCATTACAGGGAGTCTGTTGCTCGGGATGACAAGGCGTGAACAGTTACTGGGTGTATCGATGCTTTCTGGATACCGCGTCCCACGGCTTGTCCGCGGGACCCGGTACGACGTGATTTTAAGATACTTTTTAGAATCTGTTGATACTTCGCCCGATAAATAAATCTATTTTATCTTATTGATAATACTATTTATTCGAAAATAACCCCTGTCTTTAGCCCCCATCTCTTTGACAAAACGCCCTTCGTCACCAATACTTTAAAAGTACTTTATTAAGAAACTATTAAGGAGCTACTATTATGTCTACACCTACAAATAAATCATCCGCAAATAACGCAGCACAAAAATGGGAACAACAACGCGCTTCTAAACAGGCTCAGCAAGCCAAAGAAAATTCAAGTCAAAATCGCCAAAATCCAGCTCAAAATCCAAGCCAAAATCCAAGAAGTGCGCAACAGGAACAAAAAGCTAATTCAAGCTACACTCCTCGCGCTCACTAATAAGAATTAAGACTATTAATAAATAAAATAATAACTTTAGTTTTTAGCATTGTCATGCCAGCGAAAGCTGGCATCCAACCTAATGATTAATAAATTTGCGTCGCGCTAAATTTTTCTGTGCAGATCGAATATAAGGTTTTAATGTTAATCCAACACTAGTGCCTAAACGCTTAATTTCTGCGGGTGAAAGTTCTTTCATATGACCTTTACGTAAATCTCTAGGTAAAACTACTGAACCATAACGCACGCGAATTAATCGATTTACTTTCACATCTTGTGATTCCCATAAACGACGAACTTGTCGATTGCGTCCTTCATGCAGTATTACATGGTACCAATGATTATGTCCTTCGCCACCAGCATCAATGATTTGATCAAATTTAGCGATACCATCTTCTAACATAACACCTTTTTTTAATTTTTCTAATAAGGTGCTATTCACTTCGCCAAAAATACGCACGGCATACTCCCGCTCAATTTGCGCTTTGGGGTGCATGAGTGTGTTAGCTAACTCGCCATCGGTTGTAAAAAGTAATAAACCTGCCGTATTAAAATCTAACCGTCCAACAGCAACCCATCGACCGCGTTGTAAGCGCGGCAAGTTATCAAATACGGTGGGACGTTTTTCTGGGTCATGTCGTGTGCAAACTTCGCCTTCAGGTTTATGATAAAGCAACACTCGACAAGGTAATTCGCTTTGTTCTTGATGCGTAACCGTTTGTCCACCCACTAGAATTTTATCTTTAGGTGTTACACGCTGTCCTAAATTAGCTGCGACGCCATTAACAACGACTTGACCAGCTGCAATAATTTTTTCTAATTCACGACGGGAACCAAAACCCGCTCGTGCTAACACTTTTTGTAATTTTTCGCCTGGCAATGTTTTGCTGGCAGGTTTTTCCGTATCGACTATTTTACGCAATGTGATCTCGCTATTTTAAAAATGGATGCCAGCCTTCGCTGGCATGACAATGAACGCTGGCATGACAATAGAGGGATGAACAGATATTAAGACTTTTCTTCAGTAATTTCTTCTAAAGAAGTAATCTCTTCTAAAGCCTCTCCTACAGATTCTAGCGCTTCTTCTATAGATTCTAGCGCTTCATCGACTGCTTCAGCATCATGCATCACCTCGTCGATAGTCTCTTCTACAAAGGCCTCAATATCTTGCATAACTGCTTCCTCTGATGGCTCTGTAGAAATGGTAGTTAAATCATCATTAGTCTCATCATCTTGTGACTTGTCGGCAAGCTCCAAATCTTCATTTGGAACAGGTAATCCCTGATTCAAATGAATACTTAAATCTAATTGCAATTGTTCTTCTAATCGATCTGATGCGGCGTCAAGATCCATTAAATCCGCCAGCGTTGGTAATTCATCCAAACTTTTTAAATTAAAATAATCTAAAAAGTATTTGGTAGTTGCATACAATCCAGGCTTACCTGGCACATCGCGGTGCCCTACTATGCGCACCCACTCACGATCCATTAGCGTTTTAATAATCGCAGAGCTACCAGTAACACCTCGAATGTCTTCAATTTCAGCTCGTGTTACAGGTTGTCGATAAGCAATTAAAGCTAATGTTTCTAACACGGCACGTGAATATTTAGGCGGTTTTTCATCCCATAAGCGGATTAACCAAGGACTGACATCTTGTTTGACTTGGAAACGATAGCCACTTGCAACTTGCTTTAATTCATAGCCGCGAAATTCGCAATCTTGTTCAAGATCATTTAAAACGTTACGTATAGTTGCAGCATCAATTAATTCATGTTCGCTGAACATTCCCAGTAGACGATCGATTGTCACTGGTTCACCAGCAGTGAAAATAGCACCTTCTACAATACGTTTTAACAAATCTTTTTCAATCATACTCATGCTGTTATCGCCTTAACATAAATTGGACTATAGGCTTCTGTCTGAACTATTTCTATCATAGATTGCTTGGTCAGCTCCAAAATAGCAATAAAGGTCACTACGACGCCCATTCGACTTTCTTCTGATAAAAATAAGGCTCCAAATGGAGTAAATTCTGCTGCAGTAATGCGTTGCAAGATTTGCGTCATGCGCTCGCGAATAGACAATCCTTCTTTTACAATTTGGTGACTTTGTTTCAAATCAGTCCGCTTCAATGCTTCTTTTAATGCGGATAACATTTCTTGTAATGTTACATCGGGTACGGGTTTGACATGATCCATCGAGGGCGATTCTGCTGCCATGACAAAAATTTCTCGCCCTGTGCGGGGCACTAAATTTAAATTTTCTGCCGCTAATTTAAATCGTTCATATTCTTGTAAGCGACGCACCAGTTCGGCACGAGGATCTTCTTCAATACCTTCTTCAGTTTCTTGTCGTGGTAATAACATCCGGGATTTGATTTCTGCCAGCATCGCTGCCATAAGCAGATATTCTGCTGCAAGCTCCAAACGGAATACCTTCATGACTTCCACATATTCCATGTATTGCCGGGTCACCTCTGCAATAGGAATATCCAGAATATCGAGATTATGCCGTTTAATGAGGTATAGCAAAAGGTCGAGCGGTCCCTCAAAAGCATCTAAAATCACTTCGAGTGCATCTGGGGGGATATATAAATCACTAGGCAATTCCTTCATGGGTTCGCCACGGATCAAGGCATACCAGTCTGGCATTGCCACTTGGACGGCTTGCTCTGGAGCTAGGACAGCTTGTGCGTCAATGAGTTCTTCCACTATGATAATCACCGCTCTTTGGTTTAATTAATTGGTTATTTTACCATTAAATGAGGCATAGAGCGAGATCTAGCTCGCTCGGATTATTTCACTACTTATCTCGTCGTCCCGCGGCGTTTGCCCGGGGGCCAGGAAACCGCGCCAACAGCGGGGTGCCGCGGGCCAGCCGGGGGGCGCACAGATAGTGAAATGGACG
>CAZULF010000080.1:4719-9750 GCA_964621215.1 uncultured Legionellales bacterium
TTGTCCGCGGGATCCAGAATACATCGACACGACCTGGATCCCGCGGACAAGCCGCGGGACGACAAGATCGTGAATTGGACTTTATTTAACTGTCAATTGCCCCTGTATCTTCGCCAACAACTTTGGCCCTATTCCCGGCACATTTTCTAAGTCTTGGAGAGATTGAAAATTACCATGCTTAGTGCGGTAATCGATAATGGATTGAGCTTTAGCTGGGCCCAGTCCTTTTACCGACTCAAAAGCTTTTAAATCTGCCATATTTATATTTATTGGAGCTGATGCTTTAGCGACTGTAGATGCTGGCGTAATACCTATACCGGTAATATTATCAGCAGCATGGGCCGTTGCGCATAATGCCAGGCCCGATGCCATGATCAAAGAAACCATTGCTTTACGATTTAACATATTTCCCTCCATAAAGTATTTGTTTATGTATTCATTAATGAATACATTGCAAGTATATATGGAAATTATATTCTGTAAAGTATTATTTATTTTATCTTTAAAGAATGTTGTCATCCCGACCTCAAAATTGTCCTAGTAAACGCACTCCGCAAGTAAAACCCTCGCGGCAAGGTCAGAACACGATTACCTTCGGCATTAATACCCCAGCATAAAGATCGGTTATTGGCGCCTTTGGGGCGAATTTGCAGATAGGTCCCTTGCCTAGCGGTAATTTCTTCTAATTGCCCCATAGCTACTTTATCCATTAACTCTTGCCAATCTTGACGCAAAATAGCTTCCTGTTCTGCGGTGGGCGACCATAGAAAAGCCCGACCAATACGACGTTCACCTGGCGGCAAACCTTTAGCAGTTAACAATGGTACCCATAAAATACGTTTCAGTTTTTTATATACATCCGAATTTTCCCACGTGAGCCCGACAAATTGAGTTAAGGGCACGATACTGACATAGGTAGATTCAATGGGATGACCTTCTGCGTCAATAGGCACGGTTTTAAGCTCGATTCCCAATTGCTGAAAATCCGGCTCGGCAAGGGAGCCGGCAGTAGCCCCCAGTGCGATTTCTAATAACTGCCCACTCCAGCCTTTAGCGGACAATATAAGATCGGGCGCTTCTTGTTTTAATGCAATAGCTAATTCAGCGAGTGTATGTCCCTCTAATTGTTCTGCGCGCATCAATAACTCTTGTTCTGATTGCGGCGCAGTCACCATCATCTAGAGTACACCTAACTCTTTCATTCGTTCTGCCCAATAGCTAAGACGAGTATGCCGTGGAGACAAAACCACTTCATCACGTGGATGCACAAATAACGGCATCGATAAGCGCGATTCATTAGCCGCTGCTCCCGTTGGATTAATAACTTGGTGTGTGGTGGCTTTATAATACCCTTGCGTGCATTCGTCCAACATATCACCCGAATTGATGATCACACAACCAGGATCGCAAGGCACGTCATGCCATTTACCTTGTTTATCTTTAACTTGCAATCCCGCGGAGGTAGCTGCAGGTAATATCGTGATTAAGTTAATATCTTCATGCGCTGCAGCGCGAATTGCGCCCTCTGCCTCTTGGCCAGTCAGTGGTGGATAATGCAGAATGCGAAATAAAATATTGGGACTCTCTTTTACCATACTACTTAGGGGTTCTGATAGTTGCGCTGAAATTTCAGCCGGGGTATAGGCCTCAATCCAGTCTAATAACGTTAAACCCAACTGACTCATCGCTTTATACAGTTGTTTTGTTTTATCGGAAAGTTCTTTAGGTAACTGGCTCCAAATGTGATAATGATAATACTCTTTAATATCTAATACTGAATAACCTTTCGCTTTCTCTGATACATTCATGGGGAAATATCCGTCATGGGTTTTACGATCGAATAAATAATTATGTTTATAATCACTTGCAAAAAAATCTTTCCATTCTTGATAAACTTCATCAACTAACTTCATATCTAATGGATGGTGGGTAATTACACCAAAACCGGTATTGCGCAAAGAATCAGTAAACGCTTTAGGTGCACTTGCATCACGAAAATCAACTTTAGCTACATACATCTGCTTTCCCCCTCAAAATGGTTTATTAAACGTAACGCCTCAAGAATAACGTTCGCCCCTGCATCATGTTTATGTGCGTGTTCGCTCAGATAACGCCGCCATCGCTTGCCGCCAGAAACCCCTTGATACAATCCTAAAATATGGCGAGTAATATGTTTAACATGCACACCTAAGTTTTTTTGTGCTTCTACATAAGGTAGTAGCTGTTCGATGATAGCTTCTCGGCTAATTATTGCAACCATTTCATTAAAAAAACGTTGATCTACCTCGGTTAAAAGATACGGATTATGATAGGCAGCACGACCTAACATAACTCCATCAACGTGGTTAAGATGTTGGTCTGCCTCATCTAACGTAGTGATTCCGCCATTAATAATAATATTCAATCGAGGAAAATCGCGTTTTAGTTGATAAACTACATCATACCGGAGAGGAGGAATACTACGATTTTCTTTGGGACTTAAACCATGTAACCAGGCTTTGCGAGCATGGATAATAAAAGTTTGGCACCCTGCCCGACTAACTGTATTGATAAAATGGGTTAAAGCTTCATAGGAGTCTTGTTCATCAATCCCAATACGAGTCTTTACTGTAATAGGTATTTTCACTTTACTCTGCATTGCTGAAATGCAGTCCGCTACCAATTCAGGTTCTGCCATTAAACAGGCACCAAAACGCCCTGATTGCACTCTATCGCTAGGGCAACCTATATTAAGATTGACTTCATCATAACCATACTCTTCCGCAATTTTCGCACATTGCGCTAAATCAGTTGGGTCACTCCCTCCAAGCTGTAGCGCTACTGGATGCTCTGCTTCGTTAAACGCTAAGTATCGATCATGATCACCATGCAAAATTGCGCCGGTAGTAATCATTTCCGTGTAAAGCAAGGCTTTTTTCGTTAGTAATCGCAGGAAAAAACGGCAATGTCGGTCGGTCCAATCTAACATTGGTGCGATAGAAAATCGGTGAGAACTGTCGTCCCGCATCTTCAAAAACACGTCGTCCCGCATCCTCAAAAACACGTCGTCCCGCATCTTCAAAAACACGTCGTCCCGCATCCAGGCCCCCCGGGCGCGGGGGGGGGGGGGCGGTGGGGGTCGCCCCGGCGGGCCGCGGGGCGGCGGGGGATCCAGGTCGTGTCGAAGCGTTCTGGATCCCGCGGACGAGCCGCGGGACGACGTAGTATGAGTGTCATGGAACGACGGGAGCGAGTTATGTTGTTGTATCATAATTTTTTTTTAGTTTTCTTACCGGTTCAAATGAACCTCTATGTATTGGCGAAGGTCCATGCTCTAATAACAATCGTAAATGTAATTCTGTACCGTAGCCTTTATGCGCCGCAAAATCGTATTGCGGATACTTTTCATGCCACTGCAGCATTTCTCGATCTCGGGTCACTTTAGCGATAATCGATGCAGCGCTTATCACGGGAACGGTTTGATCCCCTTTTATAATAGCTTCCGCACTGCAGGGCAATTTTGGCAAACAATTACCATCTACTTGTATATGTGTTGGCGTTATCGATAACGCGGCTACCGCACGTTGCATGGCTAATAATGTCGCCTGCAAAATATTTACTTTATCAATCTCATGCACCTCGGCTCGCCCGACGGCCCAAGCTAAAGCCTGTTCTTGAATCAAACTAAATAATAGCTCTCGTTTTTTTTCCGTTATTTTTTTAGAATCTGCTAATCCACTTATTGGCCTTTTAGGATCTAAAATTACCGCTGCTGCGATAACCGGTCCAGCCAAAGGCCCTCTGCCCGCTTCATCCACACCTGCTATGTATTGTTGTATCCTCATTTTCGCTCCATGATCATTTAGTTTCCTTGTAACCTGGATGTAACAAAGCGGAATCCGGGTTTTCTATTCAATAACCCTGGATTCCGCTTTGCTACATCCAGGCTACGGAATTCTCGAATCAACGCGATCTTGCTGTTTTTTTTACGCATTATCAAGTAATATTGTGATATTGTTTCTATAAATGAGCAAAATGGAAATTACTATGTCTTCAAACATTTCTGAAAAATTAGTGATAGGAATATCTTCGCGTGCGTTGTTTGATCTAGACGATAGTCATTCTATTTTTGAAGAAAAAGGCATAGAAGCTTATCTTCAACATCAAATAGCACATGAAAATAATATTCTTGAACCGGGGGTTGCTTATAACCTGGTAAAAAAATTACTTGCCATTTTGCATCCGCAAACCGGCGAGCCTTTAGTTGAAGTTATATTGTTATCAAGAAACAGTGCTGATACTGGATTGCGGATTTTTAATAGTATCCAACAACATGAATTGCCCATCACGCGCGCAGTATTTACTAATGGAGAAAGTCCTTACAAGTATGTCACTGCTTTTGGTGCGGATTTATTTTTATCTGCACACAGTGATGATGTGCGTCGTGCGCTATTAGCCCATTGTGCTGCTGCGACATTATTACCCTCTCATTCACAACCTACCACAGCCAGCCAAGTGCGTATTGCATTTGATGGTGATGCGGTATTATTTTCTGATGAAGCTGAACGTGTTTTTCAAGCCCATGGATTAGATGCGTTTCGTGATAGTGAAAGTAAAGCAGCAAAAAAACCGCTGCAGGAAGGGCCATTCAAAGGCTTTCTTAAGGCATTACAGCGCATTCAAAATCTTTTTCCTGCCGAACGATGCCCTATTCGCACAGCCCTTGTGACCGCTCGCGATGCTCCAGCACATGAACGAGTGATACAAACTTTACGTGCTTGGGATATCCGTATCGACGAGGCATTATTTTTAGGTGGATTACCCAAAGGAGAATTCCTAAAAGCGTTTGAAGCTGATATATTTTTTGATGACCAGAAGGGACACTGTCATTCAGCCAGTGAACACGTTGCCACCGGACACGTACCCCATGGTATAGTTAATTCATAGAAAGGAGTAATGCAATGATCTCAAAACAACGTCTACTAACCGGATTATCCATCATTTTAGCCACAACATTAATTAGCTGTGCTTCAAGCACAACCTCGGAAAGTA
>CAZULF010000081.1:0-9660 GCA_964621215.1 uncultured Legionellales bacterium
AAAATGCTCAACTGCAAATTTAACTGCTTCCGCACAGGCTTTAGGATGCCATACCCCAACTGTATCTGCTAAACTAATTCTATCTGCTCCTGCATTTACAGCAACAATACCCAATTCATAAATTAGCTCTAAGGATGTGCGGGAGGCATCCTCAATACTAAATCTAACCATAAATCCCAGTTTTTTTGCCAGCGAAATGGATTCAACAACTTGAGTCTGAATCCATTCTCGAGTTCGGTTACTAAATTTAGTTGTTAAAGAAATGTCGTTATATGAAGCCCAAATACCAATCCATTTAGCGGAGGTTTTTCTGGCCGCAAGTATATCCTCGCGGTTAGCTCTTGCATGAACTAAAAAATCAATACCTGAGACAGCATTACAAACGGAGATGCATGCATTCGTTTCTAGCTCAGAAATACCGGGTTGACCTATTTCTACGATGTCGATGCCAAAATCACGTAACTTATGCACCAATACTATTTTTTCTTCTACAGAGAAACAGACGCCGCGCGATTGTTCGCCCTCACGGAGGGTGCTGTCTAGAATGATTATATTTTTCATTAAAACTCACTATTTATTTAAAAACAATACCACATCTTCTACAAATTGAACTCGAGCTTTTTCATAAATAAGCCAATGTGTAGCCTCTTTAAGCTTAATTTCTTGTTTGGTTTTTACTTTTATTAATTTAGAGTATAAAGCATGATCAGCGAAGAAGTCTTGATCGCCATAGATGACTAACGTCGGTGTGGTTAACTTACTAATATCATAAACGGGCTTACCATTCCATATCGAAAATAAGTCTTTCATCGGTCCCATGGGTCTACGTAACGTGCCGGCCACAAAAGGTTTAGGATCTGCGCTCATATATATTTTCCCAACTGCGGTTATCGCACTTGCATCGGTAATAGTTTTATTGCCATTAATCATCTTATTCCAATGAGATTGAATTATTGCCCACGGAATATTTTGATATGCGGGTAAATGGGGATTAAATACGCCAACAGAGGATTCAAACGGTTCAAGGAATAGGGGACGTATTGACTCAGCTAGCGTTGAAGAATACATTGAACCATACATAACCAGATGGTCAACTTGTTTAGGATACTTTATTGAATACATAGCACCCACCACCGATCCCCACGACCACCCTAAAATCGACACGGATTTTTTACCTGTCTTTTTTGAGATATAATCTATTGCATCTTTAAGCTCTTTAACGGCTTCTTTTGCTTGCAGTGGATAAATACCTGTAGGTGCAGGTGCTTTATTCATTGATGCTGGATATGATGCGCTACCCTCACCAATAAAATCAATCGCCCAAACATCATAACCTTTTTCAGCCAATGCATCCATTAACGAATATCCAGGTACATCAAAAGCACTTAATGCAGGAATGCTCAGGGAATTTATTAGCACAATCACTTTGCCTGACTTGTTGGATACCCGTTTTTTTTCTTTCAAATGAAGATACTGTTGCTGATGATAGGGAATTGAATACTCATTAGAAACGATAGTCTCCGCATAAGCATTCGATAAAAACACTCCTAAAAATGCAATAATATATAGCTTAAAGCTCCGCATTGTTCCAACTTCCACTTTCTGGTGTCTGCACCTGCATCATATTGCCTTGCGATAAATCGATCTTAATCAAATCGGGCGCGTACGTGGGTTGTAAATTATCGCGGTTAAGAATAGTTTTAAATACTTCAAAACTTGCAGAAATACCCACAATATTGGCAACTGGGCAAAGGACTGCCCATGGTGCATTATTTTCTAAGTAGCTATTAGCCCAATCAGCTAATGCACCATGTTCTACCGATACTCTGGCACGCTCGTTTTTAATAGCAGATATCTCGTTCATTACTTCAGGCGTTAATTCTTTACCGAGTGATGGATGTCTTAATACAAACTCATAGGCCGGTGTTTCATGTGAGAAGGTCATTACTCCACCACGGAAGGGCGGTGTTACAGCAATCCAAACTGAAGGAATTTTTAATTTTTGAGCTGCCCGATGAATAATGACTCGCGCAATCAGGTTATCTGTCGCATCCACCACAACATCTGAGCCGCTAATAATATCTTCAGCATTGGCTTCAACAAGTTTTTCTTTGATGACGGTTACATGAATAGCGGGATTGATATCCAGGATCGTATCTCTGGCGCATTCAGCTTTATTTTTCCCTATACGGGATATACTTGATAGCATTTGGCGATTAATATTACTGTATTCAAACGCATCCATATCGACTACTTGAATATTCCCAACCCCCATTCTCGCCAGACTAATGAGTGTAATTCCACCAACGCCACCAGCGCCAATAACGGTAACTTTCGCATTACTTAGCTTTTGTTGTTCTTCATGTGTAACTACACCGTAATTGCGAATATAGATTTCGTTTAATAAAGTACTCATGTTGCAACTCCCTAAAATTATAGTTGATAGGCTTCCCAATGTCCGCACTGTGGATTTTGCACGGACACGGGATTCGTTAGATTGTCCATATCAATGTATATTCCTTTAGGGGCAGCCGCTAAAGGCTGCTGACCAATTAATATCTGAACAGCCTCATGACAACTGAATGCAGCTATCAAATTTGCTCTGATTGGTGTAATGATCCACCCCGCTTTTCCGCTACAAAAATCATTGGCCCACGATTGAGGCGCGCCTTTACTTACTGAAAATTGTGCTCGTTTCTTTTTAATATCTTGAACAAACTGAGTCACTGTGGGATCCGAGATCGCTTTGCCTTGAGTCGGAATATTTAAAGCCTCTTCATAGGATATTCCATCGGGAAAGAAGGAAGAAACAAAACCACGATGTGGTGGGCTACCCGACATTGAAATACTGGGTATTCCTAGTGTTTTAGCTGCCCGATGCACAACGATGCGTGATGGCATATCATCAAGCGCCTCGAGTACTAGATCATGGCCTTGCATTAACTCAATCACATTGTCTTCAGTAACCCGGACATTATGGAAATTTGTACTTAAATAGGGGTTGATATCTTTCAAATGACGCTCGGTGGCAACACTTTTATATTCTTCCATAGTCGACGTCATCGCTAACATTTGACGATTAGTGTTTGATAACTCAAAGATATCGGGATCAACGCCGCTGATATGGCCTATGCCACTTCTGGCGCATAATATAGACTCCATACCCCCAACGCCACCCAGACCAAAGATAATCACTTTACTATTGCGAAGTCTCAATTGTTCTTCTGCAGTATAGACACCAATGTTCTTTTTGGTCATTTCATGGTAAAAATCATCGCTTTGAAAATTAGGCATATCGTTGTACATTATGATTCCCCTTATACTTTTGTTAACAGCATTGGGCTCAAACAAAATATGATGGTCATTGTAGCTACAAATGCCAGAATCGTCAATAAAATGTACTGCATTCCAAGATTTTTTAAACTATTAGCGCGTTTATGCTATATTCTGTGCTTATTCAGAAGAAGTAATACATTGTTTTTGTACAACAGGTTAAATGCACTATGACAACTCCAATATCCAAACCATTACGTCAAACATGTTCTCGCTGTAACTTTGCAAAATTATGCTTGCCCTTAGGTTTGACGATAGATGATAAAACGCAGCTCGATACTTTTATTCACCCTGGACGAGTCATCAACGCACAAACCTCACTATTTAAGATTGGAGACCATTTTAGCCATTTAATTGCGGTGAAATCCGGAGCATTTAAAGCGGAGCTGCCATCGCCATCTGGACAAACACAAATTATCGAGTTCTATCTTCCTGGCGAGTTATTAGGTTTTGAGGCTATTCATACAGGTAAATATAATTTGCATTATATGGCTTTAGAAACAAGTACTATTTGTGAAATTCCATTCAAAGATGTACTGACTTATTCTGCTCGCATTCCTAATCTGCAAAGGCAAATATTTAATCTCATCAGTCAGGCACTCGCGGGGGACTTTATACTCCGAATCAACAACACTGCAGAACAACGATTAGCTGCATTTTTTCTTAACTTATCAAAACGCTATAAAAAAAGTGGTTTTTCTGCCTTAGAGTTTCACCTACCTATGTTGCGTGAAGATATTGCTAATTATCTCCGGCTTGCACCGGAAACCGTTAGTCGAATGCTAACGGTTTTCCAGAATGACGGTATATTAAACGTGGAACGCCGCCTTATTAAGTTGTGGGATCTGTATCGGCTACAACAGCGACTCGGTGGTAACTAACCAAAGTAATAGCCCAACCCAACACCCACTACCCAAGGGTTGATATCAACAGGTGTTTTCAAATCTAAGCCCAATGCTTTTACTTCAGCATTGGTCGAAATGAATATTTTTTTAACATCTGCATTCAATACAAAACCGTTGCCCAATGCGACATCAAATCCGGCTTGTAACACCGGTCCCACACTATTGCTATAGGAAACGGAATTAGCAACCGGCCCCGAGTGAGAATCATAAAAATAGGTATAGTTAATGCCTGCGCCTAAATAAGGGTTAATTAATTTATCTGGGAAAATATGAAAAAGCCCCGTTAATGTAGGCGGAAGCAAGCGAACACTGCCTAAATCCACATCGCCTAAGGCTGTTTTTGTGGCTTTAACGTTATGTCGAGTCGTACCCAAAATTAATTCAGCTGAAAGATGCTTGGTAAAAAAATAGTTGAAATCTAACTCTGGCACAACATTGTTAGAGATAGAGCTAACTGTACCACCGATGGCAGGGATAGCTTTACTACCTGCGATAGGAATAACATCAATGGCGCGAACACGTACTAACCATTTAGCATACTCTGAATTGGGAGAGGTTAAATTTGCCTCCGTGCTTGCAAAAGCCATTCCTGTACTCGCTAAGAGTAAAAGAGAAACCAGGCGACTTAATTTGATTATTTTCATACTATCTTCTCCAGTTATTATTCGTTTTGGATTTTACTCGAGAATTTTTTTAGATTGTATGATTTAGATCAATTTTGATGAAGATTTATGGAATCTGCAGCGCCTTTATCGGATGCATGCGTACCTGGTTCATTATCTGCAGCCGTACCACCATAGTACATTAATAGCGTTGCTACTGGTGTAAGATAGTCTGCTGTGCCCACTAAATCAACTGGAGGAGTGACTATTATCACATAATTATGCCCATCAGATAAATCACAGATTTTTCTAGGATCGGCACGATCTCTGATTGGATATTGATGTAGATCTAATTCTGGGGCAAATATATCTAATGGCGGGGATAAATTCGCATCTCTTTGAATCAATAAGCAACGATCAATAGGCATAGTAACCTCCTTGCTAATATTGGGAAGCTGCGTTTAAATGCATCATACAGGATAAAATTTTGTGTTGCCACTATTAGTGCGTATCAATTTGTATAAAATTGAGGTAGACTTAAAACAATTTATTGTCAGCAGCCTTTATCTTATCTATGCTATAGCATGTGGTTATTTAAGGAAGAATTATGTATAAACGTGGGGATACTTCTCGCAGTGCTCGTTCAGTAAACACTGATAACGCGAGGATATTTCAATCTAAGGTTTTAGCGTTTTCCCTGGATACTATACATATCCCATTTACAGATCAACTAAGGCAGCTCGATAAAAGCACTTTAGAAAATGTCGCAAAAAAAGATTCAGGCAGCTCAACGAGTAGCAGGTCAACCGAAGTAGATTCACTGGATTCTGTCGACGCAGGGCTGCCGAGGCTGTCCGCCATAGATGGAGTTACTAGCACCAAAATCGAGGACGAAAGGAAGGCTACCAAGAGTAGTTACGGTCTCAATTTGGCAGATTTCTCTATGCTCAGTATAACAAGTGAAAAAGTAGATTTCACGTATCCGAAATATTATTTGCCGCTCATTCTTGAAGAATGTCGAGCTGTAATAGCTCAATCTCTTGAAGCAATTACTAGAAATGCCATACCGCCATCACTTATGGAACCAGTAAACGATGAACGTAGCTTTTTATTAAAAGGAAGTTTATCCCTAGATATTTTAGGAGGGGCATATACGCATATTGCTGTTTTACTTAAATCACCAAATGGTGAACAATTGCTTGCTTTAGGATTTATAAAATCGGCTATAAAAAATGAGGTGATTATTGATGTCATCGCTAATGAATTTCCCGTAATAGAAAATGATAGCTCGGAGACTGAGCCGAAATTTTGGGAAATGTGGATTTTAAGTTCTCTCGTCTCACACGTTCGTATGTACCAAGCATGCTTATCTAACTCATTCAAGTCTCGCTATCTCAAGCCACTCTTTTTAAGCTCATTTCTTACACAAAAAAGCCCTTCTTATCCAACATATTTCTCCGCTCTTTCTGCTGGGAAAATAAGCCCTTTATTATCAGAGGCGGAAACAGAAAAATTTAAAGAATACGCCGATAACATAGCCAGAATTCACCATTTAAATGATTCGCAATCATTAGCATTGAAACATTTTTTAGCTCTTAAAGATGGCATTCAATTATTGCAAGGGCCTCCAGGAACAGGTAAAACAACAACTATTGTCGCAATGGCAGTTGCTTTAGTAAAAAAAGAAAAACGTCTTATGATTTGTGCACCATCTAACAAAGCAGTTCAGGTAATTGCAAAACGAGTATTAGCTAGTTTACCTAATACTTGCTTAGCTTTAGCTGGAATCAGTAAAAAATTAGATCCCGCGTTACGCACGATTTTTATTCACTCATGGCGAAATGATCGATTGACAGAAGCAAAAGATATACTTAAAAATCTAGCAAATTGTGTACTAAATTTAGAATCATACCGAAAGGTAGGCCATAGGCATTTCATTGGAGACCTTATACAAGCACTAACTAACATTAACCAGCAGATAATTGATTGGATGGGTAATGTTAATAAGTTTTATTCTACAGAGATAGGCTCTTGTGACTTTCAAACTCAAATTAAAAACATACTTGGCATACTTACCGAACATAACATATCGATAGCTCAATATTTTCAAGCCGAATCAATAGAACAGAATGCAAATGAATTCCCCTCATTATCTAAAGCGAATCACAAGCATCAAGGAACGCTCAACTCAAATACAGAGGTCAATTCAGAGCTCCAGAGTTCTACTAATCGGTATATTGATGAATATAACAATGAGATAAATTACATATGGTTAACCCTAAAGAAATTTTTAAAAATTTTAGAAAATCAAAATGACGTTGAGGTAGAAGAAAAACTATTAAAAACAGCACAAATTATTTTTTCTACTTTAGCCGTCAGTGGTCGTCCAGTATTTTCCGATATATGTGCTAATAATATAGATGCGTTGATAATCGATGAGGCTGGCCAAGCTGTTGAGCCGGAGGCTCTTATTGCGCTGCAGCACCAACCTAAAAAAGTACTTTTGGTTGGGGATGTAAATCAATTGCCAGCAACCGTTATCTCAACACATGTACAAGATTATCATTATGATTGGTCTATGCTACAGCGGCTGCAGGTAGAGCATCAACAACCGTATATTATGCTAGAAACACAATACCGTATGGAAAGTGCGATACGAGAATGGCCCTCAAAACAATATTACAACAATTTACTTAAGGATGGTGAGAATATTAGCACCCGACAGAAGCCTTCATTTGCAACAGATCGCTTTATTTCAGGATATCACGTGGTTAATATTGATGGCAATGAAGAAGAATTTGGAAAAAGTTTTATAAATCTCTCAGAGGCAAATGCTGTTTATAATATAATTTCTTACTTAACTCAGAATTCTCTAGTCGATAATGAAACTACCATTGGAGTTATTTCATTTTACATGGGGCAAGTAATAGAACTAAACAGAAAACTCACTCCTTTTAATCACAATGTAAAACTGACGGTGAGTACTGTTGATGGATTTCAAGGAGAAGAATGCGACATCATTATTATTTCCGCGGTACGTGCTAACACAAAAGGTATAATTGGTTTTACTGATGACTATCGACGGTTAAATGTAGCCATTACCCGACCCAGATTTTCTTTGATCGTGCTTTGTAATGCAGCTACCTTTACTAAAAGACCGTCTGAACTTAATGATCTCATCCAGGATGCGAAAACGCGAGAAGGCGTTTATCAAATGCAAGAAACATTTTTACCGACACAAGATTTTAGGGATTCTACATCTTCATCCAGTTTGAGTTCACCTACATTAAGTGTTGGATGGGGTAGAGGACAAAACGCGATGTGGCCACGGTCGGCAACAGCTCGGCCTTCTGAACCCAGTGTGAGGTTTCACAAAGTCGCTGGTGGAAAGGAACGATGGAGCGCTCCACAATGTAAGTTTTTTAAACCTAACAATCCCAATTCATGCAGGAGAGGCAATCAGTGTAAATTTACGCACACAAGCCCAACCGTGTGAGATGGGATGCCGAACTTGAGTGTACGGCGACATGAGGAGTTACTAATGCCAAATCATCGACTTACGCCAGATAATTTTCTACAAATTATAGAAGAACTGCTTAAACTTGGCGAGCGTGCTTCCGCGACAGCTAGCTTGCAAGCTGCAGAGCAAGATTCTATTGCAGTAACGATGCAAAATAGCTCAGAGAGTAATTGCAGTAGTCTTCCAGCAGAAAGGTTAGTTTCAACTCATATGCTATTACAAATCATACGACAGATTTTATCTGATAAATTTCCTGTCTTTCAGGGGAATGAAAATCGAGAAGAAGTTTATAATCAGTTAAGTCACTCTCTAAGTGATTTCGGCGATTGGCCGGCGCTATTTCTAGCATTCAAACAAAATTTTTCTCATATACCTCAAATAGCTTTGCTAATACTGTGCGGGGAAAATCTCTTTCAATCTTCTTCCACAGATAACTTAAATGTATTTAATGATTTAGAAAAGCAACGGTATCTTGAATTATATAAGCTTATTCATGAAGAAAATTGTTCTGATGTTGATTTAGTGAAGGAATATCTCGCGTTAGATGAAAAAATTGCACCACAGAGAGAGGCAAGACAATCTAAATTAAGAATGATGAACGAAGCTCTACAGAAAAGCATGTTGAGCTGGAAAGGACAACAACATGGCATAGATTTTTCTAGTTACGAACAAGTTACATTGTATGAAAGTCAGCTGCGATTGCAAGAAGAGTTGCCAAATCTATCCGGTTTAACCCCGCGAGAGGTACGTGAAAGACTTGCACGAGGGTATTCAACGGAAACCTTTTGCCATATGGTGGTGGAGGCTATAAAGCAAAACAATACTAAAGAAAGGACAGAGACAGAGATATCATTGTCGCTCCAAATCTTAGAAAAGATGTTGCAAGATTTTATTTCCTTACAACCACAAGCGCTTTGGCCATTTCAGCCGAATAGAAATTTTAGTTATGATGTTTTTCAGAATTTAACCGTCAGTAATTTTTTGCTTGCTCAGGAAAGTCCGGCAAAAATATGGGCGGATCGAGTTATTGATGAATTTGAGGCTTTACTAGATAAGCTTAAAACCGTTCTCGAATTGGATTCTGAGGCAACATTAACCTATGAACAGCGTTTTTTATTGTATAGCTTAGAAAGAAGCGCCGAAGAATACTTGCTCGAACAAGCGATTAAAAAACCATGGAATCCTTATCTTGGTCAAGAAATTAAAAAGCGATATGATCATATTAACAATCCTATTAACTGGTCGAAAAATCCAACAAATGATGAAAGGCCACATGATATATTGCTCGAAATTGAAATGT
>CAZULF010000082.1:0-9651 GCA_964621215.1 uncultured Legionellales bacterium
TTGGAAATAAACGATTTGGCTGCACAGCGTAGAATAGCGATAAAATCCATTAGCCGGCGTGAATTAGATCATTTATTACCGGAGACCAACCATCAAGGTTTGGCTGCTCGCGTTAACTACCCAGAACAAAATTACGCAGAAGCTGATGTATTACAATGGATAGAGCAAGCAACAACACCGGTATTGTTGTTGATATTAGATGGTATTCAAGATCCGCATAATCTCGGCGCCTGTTTACGAACTGCCGATGCCGCCGGCGTCACGGCTGTGATTGCGCCGAAAGACAAAGCGACATCTTTAACCCCTGCTGTGCGCAAAGTGGCGTGTGGTGCAGCAGAAACGATTCCGTTTATCCAAGTCACCAATTTGGCACGGTTTTTACGACACATACAACAAGCGGGTGTGTGGTGCTATGGCCTTGCGGGTGAGGCAACAAAAACTTTATATGAGATCGATTGGAGTGGTCATTCAGCATTAGTGCTGGGCGCAGAAGGTAAAGGCTTACGCCAACTTACCCGCGAATGTTGTGATGAATTGATATCCATTCCCATGCTGGGTACGGTTTCCAGTCTCAACGTTTCTGTCGCCACCGGCATTAGTCTATTTGAAGTCGTGCGCCAGCGGTCGAAGAAGTAGCCTGGATGTAGCGAAGCGGAACCCGGGATCGCTGCGGGCGCAGAATGTGAAGAAATTGATTGATTTTGAATTTAGATCGTGATTGAACAGGGTTTCTGTTCAATCACGATGTGGGCATATTTTTACTTGAGAGGGATGTGAATTTATTTCTACAGAGTATGCTCTAACGATATTATTGAATGCATGCTCTCCATCCGTGTGGGCATTTTACTCATTAAGAGCGCTTCGTCAACCCTTTTTTGAAAAAAAATGGTAATTTTTTTTAACCTAGCAGGTTAAACTGTATCTTTTGTGCCCAAGCTCGGCGCCATCGCAACTTTCGAAAATGAATTCAACGGATTGATTTTTAAAAGTTTTACTATCATACTTCGCTCTCATTATAGCTAATAAGGAAGATAGCGCATGAGTATGGATGCTTCAACAGTTGAAAAGTTACGACAAGAATATGTGAGCTCACCCACTATCACAGGATGGTTGTGTTTGTTGATCTATTGTTGCGAAGCTTTAAGAGAAAAAATAAATAAAATTAGCGAAAAGCAAGCGCGTGGCGAGAGTCTGTTAGTTGAAAAGGCTGAATGTGAGGCAGTTAATTTGGTTTATTTTATCAAATCTTTTCTACCACCGACTCAATCAAAGGTTGCAGCATTAAGTGGCCATGGAATATTTGCATTTTTGAATATGTTCGACATTGATCACCAATACTTTCAGCGTTATCCATTACATGTTACTTACATGCTGGCTCATTTGTTTCAGATTTTAAGCGGTATGGTTTTAGAGTATGCTGCAAGAGTTGCCTATTTAAACTCGGCGAATTATTGTCTTCAGTTAGCTAATCAAATCGGGAAAGATGAAGAACTGCAACCTGTGCTGAAAGTTGGTATGGAAGAGCTCGAGTGGCCTTTTAATGATGAACAGGAAGCTTATGAGCTTATAAACCAGCTAGAACAGCAATGGCAAGCACGAAGAGCTCAGGTACCGGATACAGATATTTTACCTTTAAATGTTGCTGTTATGGAAGTTGATATGCAGAATGTAAAAGCGTTTCATCAGGCTAATCACTCGACTTCATTTAGGATGTAACTTTTTTTTGGCACTCTATAGAAAAGGGACAATTCATGCATTGTCCCTAGCGCATTCCGGATTAACTAAACACGACATCCATTTTTTGGGGTTCATCAACAGCAGGCACACTGGAGCTCGAACTGGAAGACGGCGCAACTTGCTCTTTTTGTTCTTGTACCCAAAGTGAGCCAGGCACCGTTGGCGAAGCATTGACTTGTTTTTCTAGTACGTTTCCAGCTTTGGCTGCTTCTGTGGCAAAAGCTTCGCTCCTTTCCCTACGTCGCATGCTAGCATAAGCGTCGAAATAATTTGTAAGCACTGTCATTCCAGAACCTTTAGAGATGCCAAATTTTTTTAGGTCAACACAGACTGTCTTGTTGGGCGTATTAAGAATGTTATCAGTGGTTGTATCAGAAGGCAACCTACCAAAGAAGCAAGAACGAGATTGGAAACTTTTCTTTTTTTTGCCTTCCGTTGGCTGTACTGCACTTTCTGTCCCTGGTAATTGAGCTATGCCATCCGCCGCTGTTATCTCAAGAAGATCTTGCTCAATTTCATCGATGAGAGCCAGGTATTTTGCACCTGAAGATTTGTCTGATTTAGGTAATATTGGTTGTAATATCGGTACGTAACCGACTCCTAATTTGGGTGTTTCTGTTGACTGTGCAGGTTTCTTCTTGCTTTTAGCCATGGTTCAATAATTCCTATTTTTAATATACTTGAACGAATGATATCGGTTGCACAGCATATCACCATGCAAAGAGGCCATTATAAAGGCTAAAAATTAAGAAATTATTAAAGAAAAAAAATATTATGCATTCTAAATGGTAAGTTAGATGCGGTTGCCTGGTTATCGCGCATAATATTTGCACTTTGCCTCAAGATCGCCTAGAATGGCGTGCATTTTTCTCCTTGCTCCTCGGCATGGTGTCGTGGGGCTGGATAAACCGTAAGGAGTGAGTTAATTATGACATTGAGACATTACGAAATTGTCTTTCTGGTCCATCCGGATCAAAGCGAGCAAGTGCCGGGTATGGTTGAACGCTATAAAGCAACCATCGAAGGTAACGGCGGTAAAATTCATCGCCAAGAAGATTGGGGCCGCCGTCAGTTGGCCTACCCTATCAACAAGGTGCACAAAGCGCATTACGTGATGATGAACGTTGAATGCAATCAAACGGCGCTTGATGAATTGGTACATAACTTCCGCTTTAATGACGCGGTATTGCGCCATATGGTGAATCGTGAAGAAGCTGCCGTGACCGAGCCCTCTTTTATGATGCGTAAAGAAGAACGGTATGAGCATCACGATGATAATACACGTGATTCTGAATAAATTGAGATCTGGAGGATAGAAATTATGGCAAGTTTTTCCCGCCGAAGCCGCAAAAGTTGTCCTTTTGCATCTGCCGGCATAAAAAAAATTGATTACAAAGATGTGTCCACGCTGAAAAAATACATTACGGAAACTGGAGCGATTGTTCCTAGCCGTATTACTGGCGTTTCAGCTAAATATCAACGTATGTTGGCTAATGCTATCAAGCAAGCGCGCTTTTTAGCACTGTTGCCTTATTCCGATCAACATACTCACTAGGGGTTATTTACGATGGAAGTTATTCTACTTGAAAAAATCCGTAATTTGGGTGTGTTGGGCGACAAAGTCAACGTAAAACCCGGATACGGTCGTAACTATTTAGTGCCTCAAGGTTTAGCGGTTCCCGCGAACAACAAAAACCTGGCGGCCTTTGAAGAACGTCGTGTGCAGCTTGAAGCTGCGGCTAAAGAACGCCTACAAGCAGCACAACAACGTGCCAAAGCGTTAGAAAATATCGTGGTCAACATGGCTGCTCGTGCAGCAGAAGGCAAATTATACGGTTCGTTAACCGTGGCGGATGTGGCGGAAGCCATTTCTGGTGCTGCGGGTGTGACCATTGCCAAAAGCGAAGTGCACATGCCCACAGGGCCTATTCGTTATGTTGGTGAATATGAATTTGTAGTGGAATTACATACCGATGTAGAAACCACTATCAAAATCGTTGTTTCAGAAGAGAAGTAATTTTATTTTTACTATCGGGGCGGAAAATCTTTCGCCCCATCCTTCGCTCTGTAAGTACTGTAGCACAAAAAATATCCATAAAGTCGCTCACGCCTTTGGCGTATCCACTAAGCCCCTTCATCACTGAGAGCATTAGGTCTTAAATTGCTCCGCAGAGAGAAATACTATCCTTGATTTTTAACCAAAAATAAGCAACAATTACCCTTAAAAATAACCAAAAAAATAAAAAACAACTCTTATTTTTGACCAAAAACGGAGGTTTCATATTTTTTATGAAAAGAATCATAGGGTTATTTCTATCTCAATGGATGCACGCTAAATACCGTAAACCGCTTCTTTTACGAGGAGCAAGGCAGGTAGGGAAAACACATTCTGTACGTCAATTAAGCAAGCTTTTTGATAATTATATAGAAATTAATTTTGAAAAAACGCCCGAGGCTAAAACAATTTTCCAGGATGATTTATCCGCAAAAAAATTGTTACGTAACATTTCACTCTTTACCGGGCAAACGATCATACCCGGCAAAACCTTACTTTTTCTTGATGAAATTCAAGAAATACCTCGTGCGATCATAGCATTGCGTTACTTTTATGAAGAAATTCCAGAATTACATATTGTTGGCGCAGGTTCCTTGCTCGAATTTGCTATTGAAGAGATAGGTATTCCTGTTGGACGAATCGAATTTCTTTATATGCATCCAATGTCTTTCATTGAATATTTACATGCACAAAATCATCAGTTGTTAATTAATGAAATTCGACATCATCCGTCACATGAGAGTATCAATGAGGCAATACACAGCAAACTAATCGAATTGTTTTGTGAATACTTAGCAATAGGTGGAATGCCAGAAGTTGTGCAATCTTGGATAGCAGACAACGATATAACACAAGTCACTAAGATACAACAAACACTGATCGATTCGTATTTGCAAGACATCCCTAAATACTCGAGAAAAATGCAAGTTAAATATGTCGAAGCCATATTCTCGGGCGTGCCAGCTTTAATAGGAAACCATTTCAAATATACATTAATACATGGAGAATATCGTAAGCGGGAACTTGCTCCGGCACTGAGTTTATTGATCAAAGCAGGTTTATTGCATAAAGTTATACATAGTAATGGAAATGGAATCCCTCTTGCTGCCGAGTCAAATGAAGATAAGTTTAAAGTCATTTTTTTAGATGTGGCTTTAGCACAAGTATTACTTGGAGTCATACCTAATGTATGGTTTCTTTCGGGTATCGAAACAATAATGAATAGAGGGGCTCTTGTCGAAGCAGCGATAGGGCAAGAGCTGCTTGCTTACGCGCAGCCACAAATGAAAGCACAATTATTTTATTGGCAAAGAGAACAAGCTGCCAGCCAGGCAGAAATTGATTATTTGCTGCAGCAAAATCGTCATGTTTTACCCATTGAAGTAAAAAGCAATAGAGGATCTACGTTAAAAAGTATGCAAATATTTTTGCAAAGTCATACAAAATCACCCTATGGTATACGTGTATCAATGCATAATTATTCAGTACATGATCAAGTTTATTCTTATCCATTGTATGCTGTTGCTGCGTTCGCTCTAAGAAATGACGAAGTATGGGATTATTTGCAAACATAGACCAAAAATTGTTCTAAGTTGTCTCTATAGGGCAATTGAACCCAAGTTTAAAATGTATCCAGATGCAGAAAAAACTTAGGCTATAGGGCCCCTATTATGCGAACACCAATGCAATCGTCCTAGGCCTCTATGGCATCTGGATTCCTCGTGTTAAGATATCTCTTATTCTATCAATAGGGCTTATTTTTACTTTAAATAATCGAGACAAACGACAAGATGTTAACTACGACCGCTAAACCCAAAACCCAAAAACCGCCATCCGACGCACAACTCGATGCGCTTAAAATGCCGCCGCACTCTATCGAGGCTGAGCAATCGGTATTAGGCGGTTTAATGCTCGACAACGACGCGTGGGAGCATGTTGCCGATCGCGTAGCAGAGAAAGATTTTTATCGCTACGAGCACCGCGTGATCTTCCGCGCGATCGAAATGTTAGAACAAAAGCAACAACCGTTTGATGTGATTACCCTAGCAGAAATGCTTAAAAATCTTAACTCATTAGAAGAGGTTGGGGGTGATGTTTATTTATTTGAATTATCTAATAACACGCCTAGCGCAGCGAATATCAAAGCCTACGCCGATATTGTGCATGAACGATCCGTGTTACGACAATTAATTGGTGTCGCATCAGAAATTGCTGATACCGCCTATCGACCAGATGGACGTGACACCATTGCGCTATTGGATGAAGCAGAAAAGAAAGTTTTCGAAATTGCGGGTCAAAGTGGACGCGGTACCGGACCACAACGTATTTCTACTTTTTTAGCCACAGCCAGTGAGCGTGTGCAATTTCTTTCGAGTAATCAAGGGCCTGTCACCGGTTTATCGACCGGGTTTATCGATTTAGATAAAATGACAGCCGGATTGCAACCAGCCGATTTAATTATTATCGCAGGCCGTCCGTCCATGGGTAAAACCGTATTGGGGGTGAATATCGCAGAAGATGCCGCAGTCCGCTCGGGTAAACCGGTATTGATTTTTAGTATGGAAATGCCCGGCGATGCCATCGCATTACGTATGATGGCTTCGTTAGGAGACATTCCGTTACAAAAATTACGTACCGGTGATTTAGATGATTTAGACTGGCCTCGTGTGGGTTCAGTTGTGAGCATGTTATCGGATAAGCCGTTATTCATTGATGATACTCCCGCACTTACGCCGACAGAGTTACGCTCGCGTGCGCGTCGGGTTGCGCGTGATGCGGGACAATTAGGTTTAATTGTGGTGGATTATTTGCAACTCATGCGCGTTGCCGGTAATAGTGAAAATCGAACCGCAGAAATTTCTGAAATTTCACGCTCATTAAAAGCGTTAGCCAAAGAGTTAAATGTGCCAGTGATTGCCTTATCACAATTAAATCGTAGCTTAGAACAACGTGCAGATAGACGACCCGTGATGTCCGACTTGCGCGAATCCGGCGCGATTGAGCAAGATGCGGATTTAATCGCCTTTATTTACCGAGATGAAGTTTACAACCCTGATACCCGTGATAAAGGATTAGCTGAAATTATTATTGCTAAGCAACGTAACGGTCCGATTGGTAAAGTGTGTTTAACCTTCCAAGGTATGTATACACGATTTAAGGATAATGCAGATCCACAACGTTTTGGAGGCTTAGAGTGAGTTACACCACCACCGCTCACATTAACTTAAATGCCTTGCAACACAATTTACACCGTGTACGTGCCTATGCACCGCATTCACGGGTATTGGCGATGGTGAAAGCGAATGGTTACGGGCATGGTGCAGTAGCCGTTGCTAAAGCGTTACAGGAGGCAGATGCTTTAGGTGTGGCGCGTATTTATGAAGCCTTGGCGTTACGAAAAGCCGGTATTACGCAACCGATTGTACTGATGGAAGGTTTTTTTGAAGCCTGGGAATTACCGTTGATTGTCGAGCATGGCTTTGAGATTGTGATACATCAAATGCCACAAGTGCAAGCATTATTACAAGCGAATATCACTACGCCAATTCGTGTTTGGTTAAAATTAGAAACGGGTATGCATCGATTGGGCTTACCGCCAGCAGAATTTTTGGCTGCATGGCAGCAATTACATGACAGTAAAAATGTGGCTGCGGACATCGTGTTAATGACACATTTAGCCTGTGCTGAAGAAATCGCCGAGCCGCATACAGTAAATCAAATACAATGTTTTAACGACATCACTCATGATTTACCGGGACCACGTAGTATCGCCAATTCCGCGGCGATAGTGGCGTGGCCAGCAGCGCGGACAGAGTGGGTGCGTCCAGGCATCATGTTATATGGAGTCAGTCCATTTGCAGATAAAACCGCGGCTGAGTTAGGATTAAAACCCGTGATGACATTGAGCTCACGTTTATTAGCGATACATTTATTAAACCGTGGCGATGCGATGGGTTATAATCGCACTTTTATTTGTCCTGAAGATATGCCGGTGGGATTGGTTGCCGTGGGTTATGGTGATGGCTATCCACGCTATATTCCAGTCGAAGGCACACCGATTTTAATGAATGGCCATCGCACTCAAATTATCGGTCGGGTTTCTATGGATATGCTTTATATCGATCTTCGCGGCCTACCCCTCCCTCAATTAGGCGATCCCATTGTCTTGTGGGGCGAGAGTTTACCTATCGAAGAGATTGCTTATGCAGCTAAAACCAATTCCTACGAATTATTATGCGGAGTGACTTCGCGGGTAGAATTTGTGTTTGATGTTTAAGGTAATATATATGCGGTGAGATTATCTTAATTTTTTTTGCTCTTCTGAGAATTAAGAAAATTAAGTTTTACACATAAATATAATTGTCATGTATTCATTGTTTTGATATTATTAAGACCTTCTTAATTAGCCAAGAAACAGATCAAAGGCTAAGGGCGATTGCACCAAAGTTTAATAATGTATCCAGATGCCGCAAGAACACTAGGCCATAGTGCCTATTATGTGAACTTTGGTGCAATCGCCCTGCCGGAGGCTGTTAATATTGTGGCAAGTAAGGGTTTGACAAGATCGGTTCAAGGGGCCATAATGTCGATATCCATACCCGCCACGCCTCTTTACAATGCGCACCTCGGCGGGTTATTTGTTTATGGATGTTTATCAAAAGCCACCTCTTGATTGGACAGATCAGGTGGCGTTGCTCAGACAGAAGGGACTCTTCATCGAATCGAGAGATACTTATCTTCTGAGAACTGTCAGTTTTCACCGTCTTTCTCCATACCTTGCAATATTTTATTTGCCTAATATCGATAAATTTAAGCAAAACGTGAGCTTTACTGCTGTTTGGCAATTGTATGAATTTGACAGAGAATTACGTTTACTAGTCTCTGATGCAATTGAACGAATAGAAGTGGCTTTTCGTACGGCTCTATCTGAAAACATGAGCATGAAATATGGTTCACATTGGTTTGAGAATGAAACTTTATTCAAACAAACGGGGACGTATCAACGCTTGATGGAAAAAGTGCGTCAAGTTTGTCTGTACGAACGAGATGAAGAAATACAGCGTTACTATTCTCGATATCATAAACCAAATTATCCACCTAGTTGGATTCTATTTGAAAAATTATCTTTTGGTACTTGTTCAAACTTATTTAGAAATATTAAAACAACTTTGGATAGAAGAATGGTCAGTGATGTTTTTGGCTATCACCCGACTATATTTGCTTCATGGATTGATGCATTGCGTTATACACGTAATTTATGCGCACATCATGCTAGGCTTTGGAACAGATGGTTTGTCACCGCCCCCATTTTGCCATCAAATAGCTCAAATTCAGAGTTTTTTAAAAGACATTTTATAGCTCAAGCGATGATTATGCATTCTTTATTGTTAGGTATTTTACCTGAAAGTGATTGGGATGAGCGTTTATTTTCTCTTTTTCAAAAATATCCGGAAGTGCCCTTTGAATGTATGGGTTTTCAGCATAATTGGGAAGAAGATAGATTTTGGGTTAATAACAGGATATTGTATGCCGAAGCATTTTCTCACTAAAGGGTTTACTACGCTGTTGCTTTTGAGCTTTGCAAGTCATGCTTTTGCTAATGTAGAGCAGCAGTTGGGTTTTTGGGCTAAAATCAGCAAAGCTGCTCTTTTTTCTGAAACCACGCCGCTGGGTTATGAGCTCATTGCTGAAAATCGTCAATATAACAATCATAGTGCAGATAATCTTTTTAATATTGGTGGTTTTCTTACTTATCAAGCAACTTCAAAACAACAATTCGCTATAGGCTATCAATTCTTCCATGCGTACGATGATCCTGCTATGGGTGGCCGCAATGAAAATAGAATTAATCAGCGCTG
>CAZULF010000083.1:0-9559 GCA_964621215.1 uncultured Legionellales bacterium
CGGTTTTATTAGGATCAGCAACACATACCTTAGAAACGCTCTATCAAGTTAAGCAACAACGTTATCAACTGCTGCGATTAACTCAGCGAGCAGGCAATGCGGTGGTGCCGACATTTGAAGTGGTTGATATTCGACATCAAGTAACTCAATCCGGTTTAAGCACGAAAGTCATACAGACCATTACTGAAAATTTACAACAGAAAAATCAAGTATTGATTTTTCTTAATCGCCGGGGTTTTGCGCCAGTATTAATCTGTCATGATTGTGGCTGGGTCGCAGGTTGCCATCGTTGTGATGCGCGTATGACATTACATTATGATCCCTATCAACTCCATTGCCATCATTGCGATAAAATACAACCGGTTGATAAAACCTGTCCTAAATGTCGCAGTCAACAATTATTAACTCGTGGCTCGGGCACAGAGAGAATTGAACAATTCCTCAAACAACAATTTCCGCATATTGGTGTAGCACGTATTGATCGCGACACCACACGTAAAAAATTCGCCATGCAAACTTTATTAGATGATATTCACACAGGTACACATCAGTTATTGATTGGCACGCAAATGTTAGCGAAAGGACATCATTTTCCTAATGTGACATTGGTGGTAATTCTAGATGTCGATTATGGTTTTTGTAGCAGCGATTTTCGCGCCAGCGAGCGATTGGCACAATTAATTGTTCAAGTATCCGGTCGCGCGGGCAGGGCAGATAAGCATGGACATGTCATGTTACAAACCCATCATCCGGATCATCCTTTATTACTCACACTATTACAACACGGCTATAATCATTTTGCTGATGCTGCACTTCATGAGCGAGAAATAGCGTGTTTACCGCCATATTCTTCTTTTGCAGTCATTCGCGCTGAAGCCGCACAGCGTGAAACGGTGATGGAGTTTTTGCAACAAGTGCGTGAGGCAGGACAAAGGAAAGCCTTAAAAGAAATTATGATGATGGGCCCAATCCCCGCTCTCATGGAACGCCGCGCTGGCGTATTCCGCGCTCAATTGATTATCCAAAGTTCGCAACGATCTATTTTGCAATCCACATTGAAAGAGTTGCTTCCTATGATTGAAGCATTAAAGCTTAAAAATAAAGTCCGCTGGCATGTGGATGTGGATCCTTGGGATGTGTTTTAGAATCCCAGCTTCTAGGCATCAAACAAGTCATCCAAACTCAATATTTGATCGAAATAAGCTTGGTTTTTTAGGTTAGCATCCACCCCTTCCTTCGTAATAAGCACTTTGTGGATAGTTTTATTTTTGGGATTAGGAAAAAATGACAGTTTTTTCTCAAACTCACTAACGATTGCGATTCCTATAGGTGATTTTGTATATTTGATTTCACAGATCGTGATGACATGGTCATCCCGATCAAAAAGTAAATCAATTTGATAGTTTGGCTCTGACTGCTGCGTTGCTCGGTTATAAAAAGCACCAGAACGGTAGTTAACTGCAGCGAAGCTTAGACATTTAGCAATAAGATAATGATTGTCTCGGCAGTATCGTTCAAAAGCGAACCCAAGCCACTTGTAATAGGTATCTGTTTTTATCGCTGTTGTTGGATTACCTTGATATTGACCTTGAGCAATTTTATCTGTACAGGGAGCTATAAACTTGAAATAAAACTGTAAATAGGCATCTTTAATACAATATCTAGCAAGCATTGAGGTGTCATTTAAGTTATAGGGTACATACTTTTGTATAAACCCGCACAGTATTAAATCTTCCAAAATAGTACTGAGACTTCCACCACTTTTAATTTTTAAATGTTGCATGATTTCATTTCTTGTAGCAAAACGATGCGTGCTCAAAAATTCAATGATAGCTTGATAGTGTGAATTATCAACCATGCTACTAATGAAAATTCGTTTGTATTCATTGGCAAAATAAGCATTTTTTGTAAAAGAATTTTTGCAAATGCCTATAAACAAAGAACTCTCATTATTAACACGTTTTAAATATTCAGGGATACCACCTAAAATCAAATAAGCATCCATAATTTCTTTTCTTGAACGATGCTTAAAAAATGCTTCTACTTCTGATAAATGAAAAGGTTCAAGCTGTAGCTCGTGTTGTGAACGATTATATAATGCCTTAGATTGTACTACATGCTTAATCATAAATGAGGGCGATGAGCCACATACTATAACCAGTAGTTTTGGATTGTGTCTGAAAAAATTATCCCAGGCATATTTGAACTCGCTAATAAAATCGTCTTGGTAATCAGCAATCCACTGAGTTTCTTCAAAATACAAGGTCCACACGCCATTACTAACATACTTATAGATTAACTCGAAAACATCTGTCCAAGTATCAAGTTGTAATTTGGTAATCATTGGATCGCCGGTATAGCGGGCTAACTGGCGTAAAACATGCTTGATTTGTTCAGTTTGGGGTTTACCTTCAAGACCTTCAAACTTCAATAAATTGCGTTCTCGGTAAGTTTGCTCAATAAGTTCAGTTTTGCCCACGCGGCGCCGACCATATACGATCAAGATGTTGGCATGCTCTGAAACGATCAAAGGTAGCAAATAAGAGAGCTCATTTTCTCTGTCAATAAATTCTTGATTTATAACAACTTGTAGTGGGTTCATGGATATCTCCGAGCCAAGTAGAGATGTTTTAATCTGTACTTGGCTGTAAGCCTATCATTTATTAGAGCCAAGTACAAACTAAATAAGGTGTACTTGGCTAATATTGGAATTAATTATTTGGGTCCTGTTGAGAGGGAAAGTCCAAGCAACAGCATGCCTCAAGGACATTAGTTTTATTCTTTGCAAGCGCCCTCTCCCGGATAAGAGAGAGGGTTTTGTGCTAATTCCAGCTACTTGGAATCCAACCATCCCGCTACGGCTTTAGCGTAATACGTAATAATGAAATCAGCACCTGCACGTTTGATCGAGAGTAAAGTTTCCTCTACCACGCGACGTTCGTCAATCCAGCCTTGAGCAGCGGCGGCTTTTATCATGGCGTATTCGCCACTGACATGATAAGCAGCGAGAGGAATATCAGGAAAGGCTTGCTTCACACGATAAATCACATCGAGATAATGTACCGCTGGTTTCACCATCAACATATCAGCGCCCTCTGCCACATCTAGTTCAGCTTCACGTAAAGCTTCTGCTGCATTGGCGGGATTCATTTGATACGAGCGACGATCACCAAATTGCGGTGCACCCTCAGCCGCTTCGCGGAAGGGACCATATAAAGCACTCGCGTATTTTACTGCGTAACTCAAAATCGGAATATGTTGTAAATCAGCGCCGTCTAAACCGGAACGAATTGCAGCAACCATGCCATCCATCATGCCGCTGGGGGCAATAATATCCGCACCTGCTAATGCCATACTGATGGATTGTTCAATCAATATCGGTAATGTTGCGTCATTATCGACATCGCGATGTCCGGTTTTATCATTGACGATACCGCAATGCCCATGATCGGTATATTCACATAGACACACATCCACTATGACTAATAAATCTGGCGCCATCGCTTTAATAGTCCGAATCGCTCGCTGCACCACGCCATCTTCGCGGCAGGATTCATGACCAATGCTATCTTTACTGGCAGGAATACCAAATAAGATCACACCAGGAATACCCAGCGCCACAATTTGCTCAATCTCTTCGCTTAGTTGATCCACTGAGAGTTGAAAACACCCTGGCATGCTGTTGATAGGCTGACGAATTCCTTCGCCTGCACGAATAAATAACGGTAAAATCAAATCATTCACGGTCAAGGTGGTTGCTTGCACCAACGCCCGTAATTGTGGCGTCCGACGCAAGCGGCGTAGTCGTAAGGGGAGGTCTGGTAGGTGGTAATGCATGCTGTTATTCCCATAGCTTTTGTGATTAAGGGATTATATACTACCGTGGATTATCAGGGACAACAACTGTAGCCTGGATGGAGCGCTAGCGGAATCCGGGTTTCCTGTTTGAGAATCCCGGATTCCGCTAGCGCTCCATCCAGGCTACATTAATTTTGGGAATAAACCATGAAACCTATGATAACCGCTGCAGAAACGCGTCAACCACCCGGTTTATATGTCCTCTTTTTTACAGAGCTATGGGAACGCTATGGCTTTTATAGCGTACAAGCCTTATTGATTTTATTCCTCACTAAGCAATTTCTTTTTTCAGATGAGCATGCCTACGGCATTTTTGGTGCTTATGGCGCGATGATTTATGCCACGCCCGTTATTGGTGGTTATTTAGCGGATCGCTTACTGGGTTTCCGACGTGCTATTTTTTTAGGTGGAACTTTATTTATTCTTGGTTATGCATTACTCGCAATTCATGGCGAAGGGCCTTGGTTTTACGTTGCCTTGGCTTTTCTCATTTGCGGTAATGGTTTTTTTAAAAGTAATATTTCCAGTTTCTTAGGTACGTTATACACTGAAAACGATATTCGACGCGATTCTGGTTTCACCTTATTTTATATGGGAATTAATTTAGGTTCTTTCGCAGCCATGTTATTCGGAGCCTACATTGCTGAGCAATTCGGTTGGAGTACTGCTTTTGGTATTGCTGCGATCGGTATGGCGCTGGGCATGTGTGGTTTTGCCTATGGCCAAAAATACATTGGTCATCATGGTGGCCCACCCAATCCCGAACGATTACGTCAGCGTGGTTTTTTAAGTCTACGGGTAGAGATGTGGCTTTACCTCGCATTAATACTTTCCGTCGCGTTGATTAGCTCGCTGTTAACCTTTACCACTGCTGTACGATGGGGATTATTAGGTTTTGGTATTGCAACCGTGGCTTATGTATTAATAGTTAGTTTGCATTTAGAACGCCATCTTTACCAACGCTTAATTGCATTACTTATTTTAATGATTTTTTCCGTAATTTTTTGGGCGTTATATTTTCAAGTCTTTTCCTCATTTATGTTATTCATTGATAGAGCGGTTAATCATCATATTTTTGGTTTGACTATTCCCACCGCGGCTTTTGGCTCGACAATTCCCATCGTTATTATTCTATTTTCACCTTTTCTAAGTTGGTTTTGGTTAAGCTTAGCCAAACGTGGTTTGCGGATATCCGCGCCAATTAAATTTGCCTTGGGTATTTTTCAATTATCATTAGGGTTTTTAATTATCACGTGGGCCGTACACATCCATAGTGAAACTGCACAAATTGCCGGTGCGTGGATGATATTAGTTTTCTTTATTCAAACCTTGGGTGAGCTGTGTTTATCTCCCATTGGTCTTTCAGTTGTCACACTACTAGCGCCACCTAAATTAACCGGTATGATGATGGGCGTATGGTTTTTATCACTGGCCGCAGGCAATGCACTTGCCGGATGGCTGGCAAACTTTACAGCGATTCCTGCTACTATCACTAACCCACAGCAAATCTCTTTATATTACGCTGATATTTATCAAACTTTTGGTTTGTGTGGTATCGCTTCTGCTGGGTTATTAGTATTATTGTCGCCGATATTAAATAGAATGATCGATGCAACATCATGACACAAACCACCCGCGACTTATTTCAACACATTATAGATCAAGAAACTACCGCCAAAGCATTTGGATTTTATTGGGAGAGCCTAGAACAACTTTTGCAGCAAATTCGTGATGAAGCGAATGAAATTGACGCTGCCGCAAAAACAACGAATAAAGCCCATTTACAAGAAGAAATTGGTGATTTAATGAATGCCGTGGTTAGCCTATGTATTTTTTGCGGCTTCAACCCAACTGAAACACTGTCCGCTAATATTGAAAAATTCCAACGTCGCTATGATGCTGTGGTGCAGCTCGTCAAACAGGATGGTTTAACTAACCTGCAGGGCGAGCCTATGGCGATACTAATGGATTATTGGAATAAAGCGAAGAAGGCTTAGGCGTAATTGACAAATTTTTAACCATATGATAATATTGCCTCGGTTTATAAACAACTATTGGAGCTATCTCTATGAAAAATTTAACTATTCTTCTCGTTACTGCCATTTTAGGTTTAGCTAGTGCAACCGTTTTTGCTGCAACAACGCCGGTAACTGCCTATTTTACTAATCATACGAATGGTACGGTTGAAGTAAAATATCAAGTCTGTCCAATTGATCCTCAATCTAGCACACCTGTATGTGATGGTATTCTTACTCAAATTCAAGTAGTTGAACCTAATCAACCAATATCCGAACAAGTACCTGAAAAATATTCTCTCCAACTTTTAGAAGCCAACAAAACGACCGGCACAACAACGGCTTCACGCGTTTGGAAAGATGTTTGTCAAACCGTATTTGATGGCGAATCTCAACAGGTTATTCATTTAGATGAAGAAGTTGGTACAGGCTTATTAACTTGCCAAGTGCTATAAAGTAGGCATGCAAAAATATTTCATACCTGAAATTTATTTAACTGAAAAAGCAGCGCAGTGTCTTGAGAAAGAGCCTGCGCTGCATCATTGTGTTTTACATACTCCCTGCCAACCTGTGCTAATTAACGATATCCTGCGTGAAGATTTCCAAACTGTATTAAAACAGGCTTATCAACGCATGTGTGAATTACAAGGGATTGGTATTGCCGCAAATCAGCTGGGCATGTCATATCAATTCTTTCTTATTGAAAGAGATCCAACTAATTCGCGATATCAAACTGTTGATAATACTTTTGTGCCTTTGCGATATTATATTAATCCTCATATCTTAAAAGCATCTGAAGAAAAAATCGCTTTATATCATGGCTGTTTGAGTTGTGCCGGCGCTGAACGAGGATTAGTAGCAACTTACCAAACGATTACCGTAGAGTATTATGACGAGCACGCTATAAAACAAGTGCGTGAAATTTCTGATTGGGAAGCTATTATTTTTCAGCATGAATTGAATCATTTATTAGGACGCACCTATTTAAACGTCGCGCAAGACTTTGCTGCTGAAGAAACGTTAAGAGCTCAATATCAAGGAAAAGTGCCCGCACCTCGACTTATACAACAAGATGAAATAATTCCATTGCTTACGCCTCTAACCTAGGACCTTTTTGTTAATCTGCTATGGGCTCTGTAGATAAGAATCCCTAACTCAGCAAACCTGTGTGTTGTGGGCTGAATACTCCCGGAAGATTAGGAGTGTCACAGGTTTGCTGGTGTTTTAGACCGCTTTTATTGAACGGGTTTACTTGTCCTTGTAGAGTAATAATAGGGGAACAAGCCTGTAAAGAACCTGACATGAACATTAAAATTTTGTCATGATAGACCTTAAGGTCTATCTAGATTAAAAAATGGACTAACCCAGGTTAAGAAGGGAAAATAAGAGTAATCGTTGTTCCCTCGTTGGGCGTACTTTTTATAATAATTTCACCATGATGCAAGTCCATAATTGATTTAACGATAGCTAAACCCAAGCCACTGCCCCCCGAGGCTCGTGCTCGCGCTGCATCTACACGATAAAAACGATCAAAGATATAAGGCAACGATTCTGGCGGAATACCAATTCCCGTATCAGTGAGGGTAATACATGCTTTTCCATCTTCCATACTCAACTGCGCGTTAATTTTTCCACCGTCTGGGGTATAACGCAGCGCATTAGAGCAAATATTATGTAAAACACGTTGGAATAAGACTTCATCCACCATCACTTGCGCATGCCCATCAAGATTCAACTGAATATGATGTTCCTCAGCTACAGGCTGATAATATTCAAATATATTACGTAACTCCGCTTCCGCATCTAATTTCTTTTTCTGTAATTGTGCCGCCGGAGAATCAACTCGGGCTAATAACAGAAGACTATCAATAATTCTTGTTAATCTATCTAATTCTTCAATGCTTGACACTAACACTTGTTGATATTCTTCGGCTGAGTGTGCTTTCATCAAGCAAATTTCAGCCTCTCCTTTCAAATTATTGATCGGCGTGCGCAACTCATGCGCAAGATCTGCAGAAAACTGCGCTAATCGTTTAAAAGAATCTTCTAAACGGTCAAACATGGCATTTAAATCGTTAGCCAAATGCATAAACTCATGCGGCCAATGTGTGGGAGCGAGCCGAACATCCAACTTTTTCACCGAAGTTGCCTCAATAGTATTCATAACTTTAAAAAGTGGTCGCATACTAAAACGCGCTAAAAACCACCCTAAAACAGCAACCAGGATCACACCGCCAAGAGAAACAGCAACTAACATTTGTCCATAATCAATGAGGATTTCAGCTTCTTCGGCAATACTCAACATGATTTGTATAGGAATCACATCAAATGAATTAGGTAAGGCCAACCACCCAAATAATACTAAAGTTTTTTTCTTGCACGTACTACAAACCGACACTTTATATTGCGCATGGGTTGAAGGAAATTTGCTAAAATTTTCAGGCGTTCCGTCAATTTTATCGATTCCAGGCGTTTCAACATAATTGTCTTCTCCTGTTTTTCCCATACGAATATAATAATGTTTCGCTGCGCTGTTTTCTTTTGCATACATTTCGGTATTACGACGTAACAGTGCAATGGTTTCTGGTGGACTTAACGTCACTTGCTGTTGAATTCTATTAAATTCATTCACCAACAGAATTTTTTTAGCTTTATACAAACTATGCTCTAGCGTAATATATAAAACCGTTACGATGGCAGACAAAATAATTAGCATAGATAGCGTATATAATGCGGTTAATTGCCAGGTAATTGAACGGGATAAAAAAGCGCGCTTAATATGAGTGGGCCTGAAATAATCAACGAATTTCCATGACATAGCCGACTCCTCGAACAGTATGAATAAGCTTGGGTTCGAAGGGGTCGTCTATTTTACGACGAAGTCGACGAATGACGACATCCACGGTATTAACATCACTGTCAAAATTCATATCCCATACTTTTTCGGCAATTAATGTCCGTGACAACACTTCTGTTTGATGTGTAGCGAGCAATAGTAGTAATGCGAATTCTTTTTGTGTTAATTCAATGCGCTGTCCTGCTCGAGCAACCCGATAGCGTATGGGGTCGATTTGTAAATCGGCAATTGTAATTAATCCGGCTTCTTTTACTTCAGCTCGTCGCAATCGTGTACGGACACGTGCTAGTAATTCAGAAAACGCAAAAGGTTTTACTAGATAATCATCGGCACCTAACTCTAATCCTTTTACTTTATCTTCTATCGTATCACGCGCAGTGAGAAACAACATGGGTAAGTGTGGATGTTCTTTTTTGACTGCCGAAACAATAGACCATCCCTCAAGCTTTGGTAACATGACGTCTAGAATAATCAAATCGTAATTCTCAGTTAAGGCATAAAATAGTCCTTGCTGACCGTCAGCAGCCCAATCAACAGAAAAGCCATGCTCGGTTAATCCCTTCTTTAAAAATCCTGCTGTTTTTTCTTCATCTTCAATAATCAAGATTCGCATTAGTATCTTGCCTCAAGTTAAATTCAAATGATTAATTTTTTCAAAATAAGCAGCAACTTGATTAACAGAAACATCGCTAAGGGTTGTTGGCTGCCAGTGTGGATTCTTGTCTTTATCCACCAATAAAGCACGAATTCCCTCGTAAAAATCATGCTGTTTTAAAAAATGATAACACAATGTATATTCCATCGATAAACATGCACTTAAATCTATCGC
>CAZULF010000084.1:0-9289 GCA_964621215.1 uncultured Legionellales bacterium
GCGCCCTTCATAACGTTTGCCTAAGACGTTGAATAGCTTAGTAACAGCATCACGATCACGGATACGAGCAAATGCTAAGCGGCGACGTGCGACGCTGTCATCTTTACTCATGGTAATCAGGCGTTCAATTACACCACGCAAATCTTTTGCTTTAGGCAAAGTCGTGGTAATCACTTCATGTTCAATCAACGATGCTACCATATTACGAAACATGGCTGTACGGTGACTGGATGTGCGGCCAAATTTACGGCCAGCTGAACGGTGTCGCATAATCGTTATTCCTTACTTTTCATTCTCTCTGTCTTTCACTAAATCACGCAAATGTGATGGTGGCCAGTTTTCCAGGCGCATACCTAAAGATAGGGTATGTGAAGCCAACACATTTTTAATTTCAGTGAGAGACTTTTTACCCAAATTAGGGGTTTTTAGTAACTCAGTTTCACTACGTTGGATTAAATCACCGACGTAGAATATGTTTTCTGCCTTCAAGCAGTTAGTTGAACGTACTGTCAACTCTAAATCTTCAATAGGACGCAACAAAATAGGATCAAATGATTCTTCATTTTGTGCTGGTTTACGCTCTTCTTCTTGCTTCAACTCTACAAACGCGGCTAACTGTTGCTGCAGGATAGTAGCTGAACGACGAATCGCTTCTTCCGGTTGCAAGGTACCATTCGTTTCTAAATCGATAATCAATTTATCTAAGTCAGTACGTTGTTCAACCCGCGCTGACTCAACGGCATAGCTTACACGCACTACTGGGCTGAACGATGCATCTAGTTGCAATGAACCAATAGGTTTACGTTGATCATCATCTTCATCAACAGGCAAACGAGCTGTCACAGGTTGGTAACCACGACCCCGTTTAACAAGAACTCGCATGCTCAAATGGCCTTTATCAGACAAATTCGCAATGATGTGCTCTGGATTAACAATTTCAATGTCATGCTCTAATTGGAAGTCACCCGCCGTAACTACACCTGGACCGGTTTTGTTAAGGGTTAATTCTAACTCATCACGGCCATGCATAATGAAGGCAACACCTTTGAGGTTAAGCAGAATGTCAATTACATCCTCTTGTACACCTTCAATCGTGCTGTACTCATGCAAAACACCTTCGATAGCCACTTCCACAATTGCCGCACCGGGCATTGATGAAAGTAAAATTCGACGTAAGGCATTACCCAAGGTATGACCATAACCACGTTCTAGTGGTTGTAATGTAATACGTGAATGATGCTTATCGAGCGCCACTACTTCGATAGTACGCGGCGTTAAAAATTGAGCAACAGTATTTGTCATGTAAGAAAACTCCCGAACGATAAATTATCGTGAGTAAAGCTCCACCACCAAATTGGGGTTTACGCCTAATTGCACGTCGCCACTACCTGGAAGTACTTTAATCGTACCTCTAACAGCTTTGGTATCTACATCCAACCAATCTGGAACACCATTTTGTTGGGCATTTTCAAGTGCAGCTTGCACCCGTAGTTGTGCTTTCGACTTCTCACGCACTTCGATCACATCGCCAACAGCAACTTGATAAGATGGAATATTCACTATCTTACCATTTACTTGTACTGAACGATGATTAACTAGCTGACGCGCTTCCGCACGTGTGCTAGCAAAACCCATACGATAAACAACGTTATCTAAACGTGATTCCAACAAACGGATAAGATTATCACCCGTTGAACCGCGCAATTGAGCGGCCTTCTTAAAAATCTTACGGAACTGGCGTTCAAGTATGCCGTAAATGCGACGTAATTTTTGTTTTTCACGTAACATCACGCCATAAGTCGATAAACGACCACGCTGCTTGCTAGGACCATGCTGCCCTGGTGGAACTTCCAGCTTACACTTGGAATCCAAGGAACGTATTCCGCTTTTAAGAGACAGGTCAACCCCTTCACGTCGTGCTAATTTGCACGTAGGGCCAGTATATTTAGCCATAGTGTGTAGTCTCCTTTAATTACATCCGACGTTTCTTTTTCTTACGACAACCATTATGTGGAATGGGTGTCACATCGGTAATTTTGTTAATCTTATAGCCAATAGCAATTAAAGCACGAATCGCTGATTCACGGCCTTGGCCAGGTCCAGAGACAATCACACTGATGTTGCTTAAGCCAAAGGTTTCCTTTGCCTTGTTGCCTGCGTTAGCAGCAGCATCTTGTCCCGCAAAGGCAGTACCTTTACGTGACCCTTTGAAACCACAATTACCTGCAGTGGCCCAACACAAGGTGTTACCTTGAGTATCAGTAATTGTAATAATTGTATTATTAAACGAGGTATTGATATAAACAACACCATCGGTAACTTTACTTTTTGAACGTTTTTTTACAGGAGCTTTAGCCATTTCTATGTTCCTAAGCTATTACTTCTTGCCAGCGATAGCTGCCTTACGGCGGCCTTTTCGCGTGCGTGCGTTAGTACGAGTACGTTGACCACGTACGGGTAAGCCTCTGCGATGACGGATACCGCGATAACAGCTGATATCACGCAGACGCTTGATGTTAGTAGCAATAAAGCGACGTAAATCGCCTTCAATCAAATACTTACCGCGAGTAATTTCTTCACGAATTCGCTCAACTTCTGCTTCGGTAAGATCTTTAGATTTAGCAGCAGGATTAATTCGAGCAGCTTCTAAAATTTTTTCTGCCAAACTACGACCAATACCATGGACTTCTGTTAAGCCAATCACTATATGTTTATTTGGCGGAATATTCACACCCGCGATACGATACATCCAATTCTCTCCTGATTAAAACCTACTAAATCACCTCATTTTAGGTGAGGTTGCGTAGGATACCTGCGAATTAAAAAAAAATCAACCTTGACGTTGCTTATGTTTGGGTTCAGAACAAATAATTCTAACCACACCCTTTCTTCTTACAACTTTACATTTGCGGCAAATTCGCTTTACCGATGCTCTAACTTTCATGATGCTCTCCCAAAAAACTATCGTAATAGGCCTAAATTTGATGATCCTGGATTCTTTAAATTGGCCTTCTTAAGCAAGGATTCATATTTTTGTGACATAAGATGCGCTTGCACTTGCCCAATAAAATCCATCAACACCACTACGATAATCAGTAATGATGTACCACCAAAATAAAATGGGACATTCCACGTTAAAATCAAAAACTCTGGTAATAACGCAATTAATACTAAATATATGGCCCCTACAGCCGTTAACCGAGTCATTACGCCATCAATATAACGAGCAGTCTGATCACCTGGTCGAATGCCCGGAATAAAAGCCCCGGATTTCTTTAAATTATCGGCTGTATCCTTTGGATTAAACACCAATGCCGTATAAAAAAAGCAGAAAAACACCGTCGCAATCGTATACACCACCAAATATAAGGGTTGTCCAGGCATCAAGGCATAACCAAGATCGCTCAACCACTTAAAGCCCGTACCACCTCCAAAAAACTGGGCGATCGAAGCCGGGAATAAAATAATACTCGAAGCAAAAATAGGCGGAATAACGCCAGCCATATTAATTTTTAACGGCAAGTGGCTAGTTTGTGCTGCATACATTTTGCGGCCCTGCTGACGTTTTGCGTAATTAATAGTAATACGTCGCTGTGCCCGCTCTACAAACACCACTACACCGGTAACCGCAATAACTAAAGCCATCACAACTAACATGGCCAAGAACTGCATTTGCCCTTCTCGCACCTGCTCCAATGTACGCCCTAACGCCTCGGGTAAGCCCGCAACAATACCTGAGAAAATAATCAGGGATATACCATTGCCTATCCCACGCTCAGTCATCTGCTCGCCTAGCCACATCAAAAACATCGTACCTGCAGTTAATGTTAGGGCTGCTGTAAAATAAAAACTTAATCCTGGTGCCAGCGCAATATTGTGTCGTGCCAGGTATAATGCAAAACCTAATGATTGGAAAAAAGCTAAAAACAACGTGGCATAACGCGTATATTGGTTAATTTTACGCTTGCCTGATTCACCTTCCTTTTTAAGTTGCTCTAATGAAGGTGAGATAGTCGAAAACAGCTGAATAATAATAGATGCAGAAATATACGGCATCACACCCAATGCAAATACGGTAAAACGTCGTAACGCACCACCAGAAAACATATTAAAATAGCCCAGTAAGCCATTATCTTGTTGTTTGAAAAATGCAGCTAACTGAGCTGGGTCTAGACCGGGTACTGGGACATGCGCGCCTAAGCGAAAAACTAATATTCCCAATATTACAAACAGCAAACGTTGTTTTAATTCTGACAATCCTGTTGCATTACCGAATGCTCCTGGTCCTGACTTTGACATTATTATGCAACCTCTTCACCGGCTTCAACTCTTCCACCGGCAGCTTCAATCGCTGCTTTTGCCGAAGCGGTAACACGCAAACCTTTAATAACAACCGCTCTTTCTATAACACCGGTTGAAATAATTTTAACTTGTTTTACTGTATGATTCACAATATCCGCAGCAATTAACGTTTCTAAATCAATGGTATCAAAACCAAGTTGATTTACCGTAGATAAACGCATTTCTATTGTTGTTAACGCCTTGCTGGATTTAAATCCGCTCTTTGGTATACGGCGATAAAAAGGCATTTGACCGCCTTCAAAACCAATACCCACTTTACCTTTACCGCGTGCTTTTTGGCCTTTATGACCACGTCCGCAAGTCTTACCTTTACCAGAACTCCAGCCGCGACCAACGCGCTTTGATGTTTTTGTTGCACCTTCTGCAGGTCTTAGTGTATTTAAACGCATGGTTAAATTTCCTCTACATGCAGCATGTAAGCTACTTTATTAATCATTCCGCGAGTGCAAGCATTATCGACGACTTCAACAATGTGATTGATACGTCGTAAACCTAAGCCTTTTACTGTTTGTACGTGGCTCTCTACGCGCTTGTTTAGACTTTTAATAAGTTTAACTTTTAGCATTTTCTGTTTAGTTGCCATGATTCTTCATCAATCCATTATTTCTTCAACAGTTTTACCGCGCTTTTCAGCGATGCTTTCTGGTGATTTCATTTGACGTAATGCGGCTAATGCAGCACGTATAACGTTTATAGAGTTAGGTGAACCAATCACCTTAGCTACCACGTTTTTAACGCCTAACACTTCGAATACCGCACGCATTGCAGCACCAGCAATAATACCAGTACCTTCAGTTGCAGGCATAATAATGACTTTGGTTGCGCCAAACTTTGCCATCGATTGATGGAACAAGGTATCACCATTTAAGTGAACACGAATCATATTCTTACGCGCTGTTTCCATCGCTTTTTGAATAGCTAATGGAACTTCGTTTGATTTACCATGACCAATACCAATTCGGCCCGAACCATCACCTACTACAGCAAAAGCAGCAAATGACATTTTACGGCCACCCTTTACAGTCTTGCTGACACGTTTTACCACGATTAGGCGTTCAAACTTGCCATCAGTTTTTGTATCTTGACTAAAGCTTGTCATTGATTTCCACCTTTAAAATTCTAAACCGCCTTCGCGGGCTGCATCTGCTAACGCTTTAACGCGACCATGGTATTTAAAACCTGAACGGTCGAACGCAATCTTAGAAATATCAAGTGCTTTGGCATTTGCGGCGATTTGCTTGCCCACAGCTGCTGCAGCGTCGATGTTTCCCGTATATTTACATTGCGATTTCACCCCTTCTTGCTGGGTTGATGCTGTTGCTAAGACAACAGACGTACCCGCCAAAGGATCCATCTTAATTAATTGCGCACTGATGTGCTTCGTACTACGAATCACACACAGTCTAACTAAATTTGTATCTCGCAGATGAAGTTTTTGAATCAACTTTCTTCCGCGCTTTGCACGACGTAAACGTGATGCTTTTTTACCTAGTGTCGCCATAACGCTAAATCCTACTTCTTCTTGGTTTCTTTGAGAACAATAACCTCAGTAGCATACCGAATACCTTTACCTTTATAACGCTCTGGCGCTCTAAAGCGGCGAATATTCGCAGCCACTTGGCCAACCAAGTGTTTATCAATACTTTTTACTACTACTTCTGTTTGGGATGGAACCTCAATGGTTACTCCCGTTGGAATAGTAAATTTGACGGGATGAGAAAATCCCAACGTCAAATTGAGTGCATTACCTTGCACTTGTGCACGATAACCCACGCCCACTAAGACCAATTTAATTTCATAACCATTAACAACGCCATGAACCATGTTGTTTAAAATTGCTCGGGTTGTTCCCGCTAGCGCATTTAACGCGATGGATTCATCCGCTGCAGCAAAAGCCAGATGGTCTTCTTCATGTTTTACACTAATGCCGGCTGGAACCTTATGTTGTAATGTTCCTTTAGGACCTTTAACGCTAACACTTTCTCCAACAAACTTAACTTCTACGTTTTTCGGGAGCGCAATAGGTGTTCTACCAACTCTTGATGCCATTTTATGTGCTCCTTACCAAACAATCATTAGCACTTCGCCACCAACATTGGTTTTGCGTGCAATTCGATCACTGACCACACCGGCTGATGTTGACATCACAGCCACCCCGAGTCCGCCCATTGGTTTTGGCATATCACTTCGTGTTTTATAAATTCTCAGCCCTGGCCGACTAACACGCTTAATGTGCTCGATAACCGGCTTACCTAAATTGTATTTTAACGTAATAACCAAGTTTAACTTAGCGTCACCTTCAACACGAAACTCTTCAATATAACCTTCATCTTTTAATACTTTTGCAATTGCAACTTTCATTTTAGATGACGGCATAGCCACATGGTGTTTGCCCACGGCTTGGGCATTCTTAACACGTGAGATCATGTCCGCTATGGGATCTTGCATACTCATTTTAAAACCTACTCCCGAATACTGCAGTACATATTACCAGCTCGACTTACGCACGCCGGGTACCATACCCATCATAGCCAATTTACGTAACATACTTCGGCTAAGTTGGAACTTTCTATACACTCCGCGTGGTCGGCCCGTTAGGCGACAACGATTACGCAAGCGTTTGGGTGACGCATTACGCGGAATATCTGTATCTAGCTTTTTCAGCAAAGTATCAATTTGCTGATAAAGATCGTCATGATCTGTATTATCTTTAGTTAACGCGGCATAACAATCGCTAAGCTGTTGCTTGATTGTTGTGCGTTTACCTTCATATTTTTTCACCAATGCAACGCGTTTCTTTTCACGTTCAATGATTGATTTTTTAGCCATTAGTTACTCGTCCTCTCAGTATCTCTAAAAGGGAAATCAAATGCAGCCAATAAGGCTCGCCCTTCATCGTCAGTTCTTGCCGTTGTAGTAACAGTAATATCCATACCACGTACTGCATCAACCTTATCAAATTCAATTTCTGGGAAAACTAATTGTTCTGTAATACCGAAGCTATAATTGCCTCGACCATCAAAAGAACGTCCATTTAATCCACGGAAATCGCGAACGCGTGGCAACGCAATATTTAATAAGCGTTGTAAAAATTCGTACATACGATCGCCACGTAAAGTGACTTTACAACCAATTGGCCAACCTTCACGAATCTTAAATCCCGCGATGGAATTCTTCGCAATAGTTTCTACTGCCTTTTGACCCGCAATCAGGGTTAGTTCTTCAACTGCTTTTGTCAGAATTTTCTTATCTGCAACTGCTTCACCCACACCCATGTTTAACGTAATTTTAGTGATTCGCGGAACTTGCATCACGTTTTCGTATTTGAATCGATCCATCAACTTTTTGATGACCACTTCACTATAATGTTTTTTTAGAGCTACCATTGTCGCTACCTGATTTTTCATAATACATCAACTACTTCATTGTTGGATTTGAAATAACGGACTTTACGACCATCTTCCAACGTTTTAATTCCAACTCGATCAGCTTTCTGTAACAAAGGATTCCATAATGCAACATTCGAAATATCGATTGCGGCTTCCTTTGCGACCACCCCACCATCTATGCCCCGATTAGGATCAGGACGTACATGCTTTTTAACCAGGTTAGCGTTCTCTACGATTACTTTGCGGCCATCTTTACAGCCTTTAACAGAAATAATCTTAAGCACTTTGCCACGCTTACCGGCATCTTTACCTGTGGTAATGAATACTTCATCACCTGTTTTAATCTTTTGCATAGCTATCTCTCGCGTCTTACAGTACTTCAGGAGCTAATGAAATAATTTTCATAAACATGACGTTACGCAACTCTCTGGTCACTGGCCCGAATATACGGGTAGCCAAGGGTTGCAGTTGGTTATTTAACAAAACCACGGCATTATTATCAAACCGAATCACTGAGCCATCTTGACGGCGAACACCATGGCACGTACGTACCACAACGGCATTCAACACATCTCCTTTTTTCACTTTGCCTCGAGGAATAGCCTCTTTAACCGTGACTTTAATGACATCACCGATTTTGGCATAGCGTCCTTTTTTAACCTTAATACACATCACTTTGCGAGCGCCGCTATTATCTGCTACATCTAGCATTGTCTGCATCTGAATCATTGGCTTACTCCAAACCTTTTTATTCGGCTCTTACCGGACCTATGTCCAGGTAAAAGAGCGCGAAAGTATACCATTGTCTATAAATTAAAGAAAGTCATTAGAAGACTATTTAGCTTTCGCCATAACCTCTTTTAGCACCCAAGTCTTTGTTTTAGACATAGGACGACTTTCTACGATTTTTACGGTATCACCGATATCACACGTATTTGCTTCATCGTGAGCATGGTATTTCTTCGTTTTAGAAACGATTTTGCCATACTTAGGATGACGGATTTGACGCACAACAATCACGGTAATCGTCTTATCTGCTTTGTTACTACTTACCGTACCAACAATAGTACGTTTACCGCTTTTAACTTCTTCACTCATTGTTACACCCACTTTCTTAATTAGCACGTGATAATTCATGCAGTTGGGTCTTAACGCGCGCTATTTGTCGTCGAACTTGACTAAACAAATGCGGCTTAAGCGCCCCGCCACTGCCTTTTTGCATACGAAGGTTAAATTGCTCACGTAATAAAGAGAGCAGCTCTTCTTTTAATGAAGTAGCGTCATTGGTTTTAATGCTATTCTTTTTCATTACATCTCCGTTTGCATAACAAATACGGTTTTTATAGGAAGCTTAGCTGACGCCAGCTCGAAAGCTCGACGTGCAGTTTCTTCTGGAATACCTTCAATTTCAAACAGCACTCGGCCTGGTTGAACTAAAGCTACCCATTGCTCAATACTACCTTTACCACTACCTTGACGTACTTCCAGCGGCTTTTTGGTCCGTGGGACATCAGGGAAAATACGGATAAAAATCTTAC
>CAZULF010000085.1:0-9180 GCA_964621215.1 uncultured Legionellales bacterium
GGTGATGTGAAAATTACACTAGAACCCAGCTATGCGCCTGCATTATTAACATTGCTTGAGTACGTAAAAAAACTAAATACAGAAGCAGGCATTCCAAATTATGAAGAGGTTTTACGGAATATGCCTATTATTTCTGCCATAACTTATTATGGACAAACACACAACCCTGGGCTATATTTTTCTCCGTTATCAACTCAGAGAGGGAATCTTTCAGATCAAAATGTCCCACAAGTTGAACCAAACAATTTACAATTGTAGCCTTTAAAATGAATATAAGTAAGGGATACTTATATCCTTTGATTATAAGTTACCAGTCAGGGCTTAGCCGCTAAAGCACTATACTGCTTTTTTATGAGTACTCCCTACAGGGCAATGAGAGGCAACTAAATAAAGCATCAAACAAACAAGGGCTAAGCTAGCTCCACTTAAGAAGAGTAACAATCCAGTGGGAGGTAACTCCGGTATCGGGCCGTTGCTAAAATCGAAGGAAGCGGAGGGTAATACCTTATTATCTGCTGTCGATGCGAGCGTGGCGATTGCGCCACCCAGCAACATACTAACAGACCTGGCAGGTTTGAAGAACGCTGAACTTGCAACATTTTGCACGTCGCTGCACTGATTAGTGGAACGACGTGGACCACGAGACATATCATTGAGATTTAAACTCGGTGGCTGGTAATAACGTTTAACAAGATCAACCTTTTCATTTTGTTGATCAGGTTGACGATTCATCGCTTGAAAAAACGCGCGATAATCTCGAAAGTTGAGTGTCCTATTTTGCGGTATATTTAAAAAATGATGCGATACTATGCGTTCAAAAAGAGAAATATTTTGACACGAGGCAATAACCCGCAAATTTTCTGCTGCTATAGCGGTATCTGGTTTTAAAAAATAATTCACCCATTGCGGCTTATCAGCCAATGCTGAAAATAGCGCTGCCTGTTCCCACTGAGCAGGGGTTAGTGGCAATATAGTATCGAGCATAGTTCTTATCTTGAAAAAAGGTAAATCGAAAAATATTGCGGCCAGTACGCTTTGAAATGAAGGTGTATTAGCTTGCAATGCCAGCGTGTATGTTTTTACATGGACTGGCCAAATGATTTCATGTTCATCGTTAAAAACCACATTGCTATGTCTTAATGGAGGAGAATACTGCTCCGGTATTGTTGTTTGATTTTGCGCTTTACACGCTAACATTCCATATAACAACGGATTGTTGGCATAAAACTGCTGTTGTAATTGTTGATGATAGTGAGCCAATAACGTGGTTGGATCGTAACAGTCTCGTATAAACTGCGCAATGATTCCAGCATTACTCTGTGTTGACAAAATGCTTCGCTTATTCGCTAGCGCCTGGCGAGTTTGTATCAGTTGTCGGATTAATTGAGAGGCATTCTGCTTAATTAAGACAGGCACAATACGCTCTCGCTCTATGCTGTCTATGTCTATAATTAAAGGCGAAGGCTCTTCTTTATAATAACCACAATGTAAAAATGGCGTCCCTGTCACCATCGATAAGCTTTGCGCACTCAACCCTTCGCCAACAAATAAGAGGCTATGGCTCACGAGATAGTGAAACAAATCAGAAGGAATAGAACCGATATTAATAACAATATTATTTACCTCTGACCATGCATCTATTTTTTCTAAGAAATGACAATCGTCAATTTGAATATAACAGGCATGGATTAAACGCTTTTGGATGTTTTGATTATCTTCCGATGAAAAATCATTAAATAAAAGAAAAAATCGCTGTCTACTTACCAGGTCAGGCTGCAAATTAACTACCATATCGAATGCCTCGATAAGATTAGGTATAACAATTTCGGGTTTGCTCATACCACGAAAATTAACATGCATACCATAAACACTGACTATCGTTTGATTAGTGCGTGTTAATGCGAGCAAGGCATTGAATACGGATCGTGTATGAGCAGAGATCGCCATTGACTGTGCAAATCTAGTCTGCAATTGTGATAGTGTAGGGATAGGATAGGGGATACCAGACACTACCGCATCCAGTGTATGTATTTCCGCTTGAAATTCGCCACCCATCTTCCAGCCGATTTTATTAGCAAAAGGCGGCGCAAAGGTAAAAAGACAGGCGTTTGCTTTAAAAGCAGCAGCCGTGATCGGCGCGATATTACTGCCTGCTAATATCCATTCGCAAGGAGAAAATGCTTTTTCATTTTTTTCAAAATAGGAGAGTGAAATAAAGGTGGTAGGTAACTCATCCAACGACCAGGGCTGCAATACAGAGAAGGCCTCTGGCAATCCAAATAAATTTGCCACACTGGATACCGCCATATCTGTATAAATAATCTCAATTTTATTACGGTAGCCCAAGCTACGTAACCAATGATAGATATTTGCAGAGGCTTGCGTTTCCCCATATCCAGCCGTCGCCCCCAAAAATACGCGCAGAAGCGGCTGAGCAAGTAGCTCCTCAGTCGCTTGAGTTAAATTCGCAGTTGATGCCGGTTGTATTAACATAGTATTAAATCGATAGAGTAGGGGATGTTATTACATCCTTGCCATGGAGACACCTTTATTTGTCAAAATAGTTACAGCAAAAACTGTATCAAATTTGCGCTAAAAAATCAATTTTTATATTATGTAGCCCGGTTTAGCGCCGTAGTAGGCGCGTAATCCAGGATCTCTGTTATGCCGAGGAAGGAGTCATTGAAGTAGCATTTGCAGATGGCGGTGTCTCTGATGCTGTGGGAGCAGTAGCCATTAACGCGCTGACAACTTGAGTAATATAAGGACTTGGTTCATTACAACAATAAGACAACTTTTGTAACTCCCCACGTCGTCCCGAGCGCCAGATTCCCTGTAATGGCAAAGATCAAAGGAAGTCTTATTTATAAAATAGTTTCTTGAATCGTAGCAGCGAGGGATCTCCCTGAAGATGTAAGTATCAGTTGCTGATGCGGCCTTCTTTTTACCATCGATAAGTCATAGTTATCGACGGTAATAATGTTGCTTGTTCTGTGATTATTTTCGATGGTTAAATGTGTTATATTACGTAATACGTAATCCGGCATGGAATATCACAGGAGAAAGACATGGGACGAACAGGTATCACCGCCTTGGATGTTAGCGACGCAGCTATTAAGCTGCAAGAAAGAGGCAAGGTGCCAACGGTGGATGGCGTACGTGAAGTATTGGGAACCGGCAGTAAAACAACGATTGCAAGCTATCTGAAAGCCTGGAAAGAAGGGCAGGGCAGTGTGATGGACTCCAACCTACCGCCAGCGCTAATGAATAGTGTTTCCAGTCTATGGAATAACCTGCAAGAGCTCGCAAATCACCGCATCCAACAAGAATCTGACGCCTTTAATGTCGAAAAGCAGGGCTGGCAGCAGGCCTTGGCAGAGCTACAACAGGAAAATGGTCAGCTGAGTAAGCAACTCGCTGACGCTAACGGATCATCACAAGCATTGAGTGATAAGCAAAGCGAAACCGCATCACAATTATCCATGGCACAGCAGGAGTTACTCCTCGCCCAAAATGAACTTCATTTACGCGCCGAGCAACTAAAGGAAGCCAAGGAAGAAAACACCAAACTGCACCAACTCACCACCCACATCCAAACCAACCTCGAGCATTACCAAAATGCCATGCAGCAACTACACACCCAACACAGCTTAGCCCTAGAACGCCAACAAGCAACAGCACAGCACGAAATCCGACAACTACGCGAACAGCTGGCACAAGCTGCTGAACAAGTTACTTTGGCGCGGCAGCAATTGCAGGAAAAATCATCGCATTGCGTATATTTGGACGCTGCCAATTCTGAATTAAAGGAACAGCTGCAATCTGTTCTAACCGAAACAAAAAAATCGCAAACAGATTACATAATTTTGCAGGAACGGTATAATCTGCAGCAGGAAATGCAGAAGCAACTGCAGCAAAGGCTGGAGCGGACAGAGGTGTTGTTGCAGGAGGAGCAGGGGAGGGCTGCGGTGCTTGCTGAGGCTAATGTACGTTTAACTATTGAAGTTGAGCGGTTGAATAATCTGGTAAGTGCGCTAAAAAATAAGCAAACAGAATTGGTGGCTGAGGAATAAATTTTCAGTGATTAGAAAAACAAGGGGTAATTATGGATATAGTACAATATGATGAAGTAGAGGAAAAAATTGTCATACTTGGTGGGGAGCGCCTAATTATTGATAGTGATGTTGCTGAATTGTACGGAGTGGAAACCAAGCGAGTTAACGAATCGGTTAATCGAAATCTTGATAAATTTCCAGAGGGATATTTGTATGAATTAACAAAAAAAGAGCAAAATGAACTGGTCGCAAATTGCGACCGGTTCAGCCGATTAAAGCATTCTACAGCTAAAATTAAGGGGTTTACTGAAAAAGGACTTTATATGTTGGCCACTATCCTCAAAAGTCCCAAAGCAACTGAAACCACACTGGCAATTATTGAAACTTTTGCAAAGGTTAGAGAAGTTGAAAAAATTGTTGAGAAAATACCGAAAATAAAAAAAGATAGCATGGAACAACAAGCACTACTGCAACGCGCTGGTGAGATTATTTCTGATTTGATCGTCCCTGAGCATCTGATAACAGATGAAACAGAGGCTAGTATGGAACTAAACTTAGCCGTTGTTAAGTTTAAATATACTTTAAAAAAGAAGGCAAAAAAATGATAATCAACGATATTCTTAATTATCATTAGGAGAAAACCATGTTACCAAGCAATAGACTACCGACACATCCAGGCGAAATGTTTTTAAAAGAATTTTTAGAGCCACTTGGCATCACGCAGAAGCAATTTGCGGAACATGTCCGATGGACGTATGCACGCGTTAATAAGCTCGTAAACGGTCGTCGTGGCGTGACCGCTGATACAGCCCTGACACTAGCAGAAGCTTTTAACATGGAGCCTGATTTTTGGCTGAACCTACAAAAAAACTGGGAGCTATGGCATGCGGCCGCGCAGCATAGAAGGGTACGGCCAATAGTTACAAAGGCAGCATAAAATTGAGATGAGCATTAAAGCCAAGTCGAAAAGTTCACGCACTCTCCGAATACTGGAAAAAATTTCCGGTGAAAAGCCGTCTTTTGGAGGCTTATTACATGCCATTCGTGAAGAGACTTAACTTTTTTATAACAGTTTTCGAAAGAAACCAAATTTAATCGGAGCATTAGTAAATGGAGCGCCAATATTATTCGAAACGAAAAAATGCGTCTATAGAAAAAATTCAGCACTCTTTAGAAGATGTTATTGATGTATTTAAAAATATATATGGCGTATTTTGTTCCAAAGGTTACTTTCAGCAACATTTTGGCTACCAGTGTGTAGATAGTGGATTTGTTCCTGGAGAGTTAGGTAATAATATTGAGGCTGCGATTTACATTAAATTGCATAAAAAAGAGATGTGGCCTATTGAGAGTTATTTTGACAATGATTTTTCTTGGGGAAAATCACGCGAAAAGGCAGAAGAAGATTTATTTGATATGATTGAATTTCTACATGATCATTGCTCAAAACCGATAGATGGGAGATACCATAATTACGCTAATTGCGGCAATCATTATACTGATTTTGATATGAAATCGGGGCAAACAGAGTTTCGAGAACAAATAAATAGTCTGCTTTGTTACTATAAAGATGGCTATGAATTATCTTTAGAAGGTAATATCTTAAGCTTAGTTGAATCAGGTTTCGAAAATTTATTTTCAGCAGAAGTCATAACAAATAAAGAGACGGTTTCTGAAAAAGTTGAGCATGCTAAATTGAAATTTAGACGGCATAGCTCTTCTCTTAACGATCGCCGTGATGCAATTAGGGAGCTGGCAGATATCTTAGAGTTCTTAAGACCAGAGATGAATAATGTTCTAGCGAACAAGGATGATGCAGACTTATTCAACATAGCTAATAATTTTGGAATACGTCATCATAATCAAAACCAAAAGAATAATTACGATCAGACAATATGGTACAGCTGGATGTTTTATTTTTATTTGGCAACGGTGCATGCAGCTATAAGATTTATTGAAAAATCAAAAGCAAGTGAGAGCATAAAAATTGTTGAGGCAAGTTAAATCCAATAGTTACGGGTTTCCTTGTTTCTTCAAAAGCATATTGGTAAATAATGGCCTTCAAAACAAGACTCTATCGCTGATAAGCAGTCTTACTGGGACCAACATTATTCTGGCTTTTACATCTATTGTTTTAATTCGGTGCTTATCGATTTTAAATAGGTAGCATGTGATAATTCTTTTCGAAATTTAACTCCAAATTTTTCAATAAGTTAATTTAACTCTTTACTATTGAGAATGATACTACGAAAAGTGACAGTCACATAGACACACATAGTGTTTTTAATAGGAAAATGTTAGAATAAACACATATTACTTTATGTGAAAAGAGCAATTATTATGGCTAAATCACTAAAAGAGTGGGAAAGATTGTGGGTGGAGCGGAATGAACGAAGGGGAACATCGTTAGGGCCGAATATACTCAGTGCAGCATCTAGCTCATCTTCCTGTGCTAGACACCCTCTCGGTAGAGAACATAAGCCTGCATCATCTACGGATACACTGCTTGCTTTATTAGGAGAATATACCGGGCTTATTTTAGCAGATAAAACTTCAGGTAATAATATTCATTTTATAATTTACAGAATAACTGAGGATGATATTCCCGTTGCAAAAGCAACTAGACTTTTGCGTTTTCAAGCATTTTCGCATCATTGTGACGCAATAGATAAAGCAATACTTAAAGTCGTTACTAATGGATATACAAGTATTAGAACCGTACTTGCTGTCATAAAAGAAGAATTAGATTATCCTAATGTAGATATTAACCCTGAAGGCGACTTGTCACGTATTTTTCAAGTCTTAAAAAATAAAACAGGAATAAATTTTTATAGGGATATTGATACTGCTGAAGCAGAGATGCAAGTAGAAACTGTACCATCAAAGATTAAACAACCTATTTTAGCCAGAGGCAGACTAATAAATCCTGAAGTAAGACGCAAGCTTAATGAATGGACTTGTTTGTGGACAGAAAGAAAATGGAGATGTTCCCCAGATAAAATAGCCATTGGGCCGAGAATATCAGCATCAGATTATTCTTCCTCGTCAACAGCGGATAGTGCTAGTGTTAAAAAGAAAAAAATGATAGAGCCGTCCGATGGCGTTGTTTTTCTTGCATTATTAGGTCATTATTCAGGACTGATAAATGCCGCTAAAACGCAAGGGATAGATTTTCAGAATGGAATATATCGACTAAATCATGAAGATATACCTGTTGCAAAAGCAATTAGATTTTTTCGGATGCAAATATTTTCTCATCATGTTGATGCAGTAGACCGGGCAATGCTTGAGGTTATTGAAAAAAAATATATTGATATAAGTGTAATATTAGCCGTATTAAAAGAAGAGCTAAATTATCCGGAAGTTGTTATTAATCCCGATGGGGATCTACATTTAATATTTGCGGTTGTTCAGCGTTTTACACATGTTAACTTCTATGAAGATATTGGTTCAGTTGATGAAGAAATCGAAAAGGTAACTGCAGAAAAAGCAAGAAAAGAACAGGAAGAAAGAGAGCACATTCGTCGAGAGAGTTTAATTACCCCTGAAGAACGGAAACGTCAAGCTGAAAAAGAATATCAAGAAAAATATGGCGAACGGTCTCGTACATATTCACCACCTTACCAACCAACTTCAGAAGAAATTCGAGTAAATAACTTCCGCTCCAGGTGGCGTGATTATAAATCTGACTGCGAAGAATACCAGCGAAGCATTGAAGAGTATGAGAGAGAGATAAACTGGCATAACAGTCTAATAAGCGATGTTCAATTCGCACGTAATTTTTCGCTGGGACCTGGATGCTATAGTTATAGTCGTGGTCTCTCTAGTGCTGCAAATGCCTCTATGTCTCGCTCTAGGTTGGAACGTTTGGAAAATGCACTAACAAAACAACGGGAAACACTAAATAGCAAAGCGCAATCACTACGGCAAGAAGCCGCAAGCTTAGGCATAACCTTGAAGTGACCCCCGCAGTTCAGTCCATCCCTGAAAAAATTTAGAAGGTTGTAAGAAATGAAATTGAAGACGCAAATTGTAGCTCCAGACAATGACAGAAAAAGGACATATCAGTGATTGAAATTTATATAAATGCTATGCCAAAAGAAAGTGGTTACACAAACATTATTATTAGCCTAACTATTTTCTTGATTATACTTTTATATCTAAGTTATGTTGAAATTTTTAGTCTAAAACAAACAAAGGAAAAAATAACTTTATGTAGAATTTTAGGGATAATTTTCTTATTTGTATCATTTTTACTTTATGACATGCACTTGTTTTTCACGATCTTATTATGGGCACTAACCATAGGCATATTTTTTTACCCGAATATTTATCGCTGTTTAATACACAAGAAAATAATTAGCTATCGTAGCAATCAAAACATCACATCCCAAACATCTTATCATTCTATAGCGGGTAATCATAGACCAATCGACCCAGATTCTGAACAAGATGATTTTGATCGAACAGAATATGTAAAACACATTGCTGCAATGGTTATCTCCGAACCGACCAAGAAAATGGTATATGGGATAAACGGAAAATGGGGGGTAGGGAAAACTAGTTTAATGAGATTGGTTTTTAAGCATATTCAGCAGGAGTATAAAGATAGTTGTTTGCAATTAAGTTTTAATAGTTGGAATTATAGAACCCCAAATAAAGTCGTAGAAAACTTACTCATAAACATACGCAATGCAATAGATCCACATGTAAAAAGTGTAAAATTTAAGTATTATATGTCACATATATCTAATTATATAGCTAGTTTTTCTGTCGGTGGATTATCACTAAGTTTAGATAAGATTTTCATACCTGATACTGTTGGGATAAAAGAAATAACAGATATTCTAGAAAAAGAATTTCAGTTACAACTTGTTGTCTTTGTTGATGATCTTGATCGATTAGAACGAGGAGAATTGAGAGGTGTATTAATAGCTATTGGGCTATTATCAGAACTCCCTAAAATTAAGTTTGTATTGGCCTACGATAGAGAGATAATATCTGACCTATTATTCAGGAATGATAAAATTATAGCAACTGAGTATATGGCAAAAATTATTCAGCACGAGTTCTATCTCGCTAGTCCAGATGAAAGTACCAAGAAAAAAGTTTTAGAAGATATTTT
>CAZULF010000086.1:0-9175 GCA_964621215.1 uncultured Legionellales bacterium
ATTCCAAGTTCTCCTAATAACGTTAAGTATAGACAGAGATAGGAATTTTACTCGATTTTCCAGGAATTTCGCGCACCAGTTTGGGCACTAAATAACCAGGTAATAAGCTAAGCAGTTCATCATAAATAGTTTTAGCTTGCGCTTCAGGAAGGTCAAAATGAGCGGTGCCTTGCACTTTGTCCAATACATGCAAATAATAAGGCAAAATATCGCATGCAAAGAGTTTTTTACTTAACTGCGCAAGAACATCTGCTTGGTCGTTGATGCCTTTGAGTAAAACCGTTTGATTAAGCTGGATAACCCCGGCTTTTTTTAATTTGGCGGCCGCGTCAGCCACACTCGTATCAATTTCTTGCGGATGATTGGCATGAGTGACTAATACGGGTTTTAAGCGTGTCCCAGTAAACCAGGAAATAAAAGCATCATCAATTCGTTCAGGCAAAACAATAGGTAAGCGTGAATGGATGCGTAATGTATCAAGATGCGGAATAGTGGCCAGTTGTTCGGCGAGACCAGCTAATACTCGATCAGGGGCAATTAAGGGGTCTCCACCACTTAGTATGACTTCATTGATATCAGTATGATCTCGAATATAAGAGATTGCAGCCTGCCAGCCATGAGAGCCAGGATTATTTTCATGATAGGGAAAATGACGACGAAAACAATAGCGGCAATTAATGGCGCAAACGCCCGTCGGAGTTAATAAGACACGCCCCTGATATTTATGTAACAGTCCGGGAATGGGATTAGCCTCTGCTTCAGCAAGGGGATCGGTACTATAACTGGGTTGTGGCAGTGTTTCTGCGACTAGAGGCAATACCTGCAATAATAAAGGGTCGTGCGGATTTCCCTTTTGCATGCGGGCAACAAAGCCACGGGGTACGCGTACACTAAAGGGTTGAGGTGTCAATAAAGCCCCGGGCATCTCTGCTGGAGAGAGCTCTAATAATGCCAGAAGTTCAGCGGTGTCCTGGATGCCCTGTTTGAGGAGGGTTTGCCAATTGGGTATTATATTCATAGGAACAGGTTTCGTTATTCTGCAAAAAATGGTACATTTCAGCATCATTTACGATGCCTTGTCGCGAAAAGACGGCATTTTAGCACAAATGAGAGCTAACACACTAAAAGAGGATGATTATGTCAACTTATAGCACTAATGAGTTTAAAGCGGGTTTAAAAGTGATGATAGATAATGACCCGTATAATATTTTAGAAAATGAATTTGTTAAACCTGGCAAAGGGCAAGCCTTTAATCGCGTTAAAATGCGTAATCTAAAAACCGGACGTGTGCTGGAACGCACGTTTAAATCGGGTGATAGCGTTGAGGGCGCCGATGTCGTCGATATGGATGCTCAATTCCTCTATTCTGATGGTGATCAGTGGCATTTCATGGCAACCGATACATTTGAGCAATATGCCGCCCCTGCTGCTGCCGTTGCCGATGCGAAGATTTGGATTAAAGATCAAGATATGTGTATTTTAACATTATGGAATAACGCCCCTCTCACAGTGACCCCTCCCAATTTTGTGGTATTAAAAATTACCGAAACCGATCCTGGCGTGCGTGGTGATACTTCCGGTGGTGGTGGTAAACCCGCAACCTTAGAAACGGGCGCTGTTGTGCGCGTCCCTTTGTTTGTGCAAACAGGTGAATTAATCAAAGTTGATACGCGTACGGGTGAATATGTTTCGCGTGTGAAAGAATAATTCTAATGGAAAAAGCCGTAGTCCTTCTTTCTGGCGGATTAGATTCCGCCACTTGTGTTGCTATTGCTAAAGCAGAAGGTTATGCGCCTTATGCTTTAAGCTTTGATTATGGTCAACGTCAACGTGCAGAATTAGCTGCTGCGTCACAAGTCGCTGAACAGCTCAGCGTGATTGAGCATCGCATTGTAAAATTAGGTATTGGTGATTTTGGTGGTTCGGCATTAACGGATCATACTATTGCAGTGCCGGAAGATACGCCCAATACTAATGAAATTCCTGTGACATATGTGCCAGCGCGCAATACTATTTTTCTTTCCATTGCAACTGGGTGGGCGGAAGTGCTAGGTGCCAATGCAGTTTTCATCGGTGTCAGTGCGATTGATTTTTCCAACTATCCGGATTGCCGACCCGAATTCATTGCTGCGTTTGAACAAGTTGCGCGCCTCGCTACAAAAGCAGGCACAGCAGGTTCTGCGTTTCACATTCATACACCGCTAATTCATCTGACTAAGGCAGAAACTATCCAAGCCGGTCTGCGTCTTGGTGTGGATTACAGCCTCACGGTTTCATGCTATCAAGCCGACGCACAAGGACGCGCATGTGGTCGTTGTCACAGTTGTCATTTTCGCAAGAAAGGTTTTGCGGAAGCTGGCGTACCGGATCCGACACGGTATCAGTAAATAGACGCCCTAACCTTCCCACACTAAATCCAATTCTTTCGCTGCTTTCACATCATCTAATCGACGTACAGGTTGAGTGTAAGGTGCGCCGTGCAATTTTTCAGGGTCAGAGCTTGCCTCAGCCAAAATAGCCTTCATTGCTGCAATAAAAGCATCTAAGGTTTCTTTGCTTTCAGTTTCAGTCGGTTCGATCAGCAAGCATTCAGGAACTAACAATGGGAAATACGTTGTGGGTGCATGGAATCCATAATCTAACAACCGTTTGGCGATATCCATTGCTGTCACGCCCAAGGCTTTAGCTTGTTTTTGTAGAGTGACAACAAATTCGTGAGAAGCTCTGCGTTGAGGATAAGCGAGATCATATCCCGCCTCTTGTAATTTCACCATTAAATAATTCGCATTTAATGTCGCAAACTCACTGACACGTGGCATGCCTTCTTTACCTAGCATGCGGGCGTAAATATAAGCACGCAATAAAATACCGGCATTACCCATAAAGGCAGATAAGCGCCCGATGGTTTTCGGACAATCTTTTTCCGTTAGCCAACGATATTGTCCATTCTCCAATCCCACGATGGGCGTGGGTAAATAGGGTAATAAACGTGAATTCACTGCAACGGGACCCGCTCCAGGTCCACCCCCACCATGCGGAGTGGCGAAGGTTTTATGTAAATTTAAATGCATGACATCAAAGCCCATATCACCGGGACGAACTCGGCCGAGAATGGCGTTGAGGTTAGCACCATCGTAATACAATAAGCCCCCAGCTTTATGCACAATCGCAGCGACTTCTTGTATGTTGCGTTCAAATACGCCTAAGGTCGAAGGATTCGTTAACATGATGCCCGCTGTTTGAGGGCCCACTGCAGCTTGCAATGCTGCTAGATCAATATCACCCTCTGCGCCAGTAGGAATTTCTTTGACGGTAAATCCACACATGGTTGCCGTGGCGGGATTAGTGCCGTGTGCAGCATCCGGGACGATAATTTCCGTGCGTTGTGTATCACCGCGATCGAGATGGTAAGCCCGGATCATCGCTACACCAGCAAATTCACCTTGCGCACCGGCCATGGGCGTGAGTGAAACGCCTTGCATGCCCGTGACTTCTTTTAAAATCGTTTGTAACTCATACATGCACTGCAAAAAGCCTTGGCTATTAATCATGGGCGCTAAGGGATGTCGTGCAAGAAACTCGGGTAATGATGCTAATCGGTGAGCTGCACGCGGATTATATTTCATGGTGCAGGAGCCGAGTGGATAAAAATGTGTATCGATAGAAAAATTATCTTGTGATAATCGTGTGTAATGTCGAACCGCATCTAACTCACTGACTTCAGGTAATTTGGTGCGAGTTTTTCGCAATAAATTATCAGGAATGTTAGGTGATACATTACCGGGTTGTATTTGTAACGCATTTGCCGTTCGGCCTGGATGACTATGTTCGAAAATAAGCATCATTTTGTCCTTTAATTTAACATCTTAATAATAACTTTCTGTTTCTTTATTCTTTACACAAGAATTATTATTTTTCAAAACCATTCGTAACTTATTTACATATTCTTGCAAATCTTCTTCCGTTTTCGTTTCAGTGGCGCAAATAAGTAAATGGTGCGAAAGCTCTGGAAATGTCAACCCCAAATCATAACCTGCTTGTATACCTTGTTTCGCCATGTTCTCGACGACTTCTGCAGCCGGTATCGGTAGAGTAATCACAATCTCGTGAAAATGCGCGCCAGAAAAAGTCAATTTAACTTCGGGAATCAATATTAACAACGCAGCTAATTGCTGGGTTTTTTCATAGGAAACCAGCGCTATATTTCTTAAACCTGCTTCACCAAGTAGACTCATAAAGATCGTTGCAGCAGTGACCGCTAAGCCTTGATTAGTACAAATATTCGAAGTCGCTTTAGCACGACGAATATGTTGTTCACGCGCTTGTAATGTCAAGGTGAAACCCGGTTTACCTTCCACATCCACGGTACGACCAATTAATCGCCCTGGCATTTGTCGAATTAGAGCTTTGCGCGTGCATAAAAAACCAAAATAGGGGCCTCCGGAGGCCAATGGTATACCGAGAGGTTGTCCTTCACCGCACGCGATATCAGCACCAGTTTCCCCCCAACTACCCGGCTCTTTCAATAATGCCATGGCAATGGGATTAACTACTGCAATCACCAACATGTTATGTGCATGCGCCCAGTCTGTTAATACATCTACGGCTTCGAGTTGCCCGAAAAAATTCGGTTGTGCTATCACGAGTGCGGCAGCGTTATAGTGTGTGAATGTTTTTAATGTCGTTGCATCAATACAGCCTGTTTTAATATCAAATGGAATCGTAACAATATCGATGCCTTGCACCGAGATCAATGCGCGTGCAGCTTGTAAATAATGAGGGTGGATATTGCCCGCTACCAAAATAGTTTTGTTTTGTTGATTGCGCGATTGACAACGGATAGCCATTAACATGGCTTCGGCTAATGCGGAGGCACCTTCATACATGGAAGCATTGGAGACATCCATGCCCATTAAACTGGCCATCATGGTTTGGTATTCATAAAGCAATTGTAATGTACCTTGGCTCGCTTCCGCCTGATAGGGTGTGTAGGCAGTCATAAATTCGCCGCGAGTAGCGATGTCCCACACGGCTGCAGGAATATGATGTTCGTATGCACCCGCACCAATAAAGCATAAACCGCGTTTATCGGTAGCAGCATGAGCTTGCATAACGCGAGTCATCGCCATTTCATTCAAACCTGATGGAATATGTTTGAGTTCATTGATGAGTGAGGCGGGGATTTCATCAAACAGAGTTTGAGTATCGTTGATATTGATCGCTTTTAACATAGCGGCAATATCTTCCTGCGAGTGAGGAATAAAAGGCATGTTACAACTCCTCGTTATTCTTGAATTTGTTTTTGATAAGCCGCAGCGTCCAATAACTCAGTAAGTTCTTGTTGGTTTGACGGAGCTAATTTAAAAATCCATCCTGCAGCATAGGGATCCTGGTTGATTAACTCAGGTGTTTGATTTAAGTTTTCATTGATGGCAATCACTTTTCCGCTGACTGGTGCATAAACATCGGATGCTGCTTTGACGGATTCGACTACCGCTACATCGCCACGTATTTTTACTTCGTCACCAACCTCAGGCAATTGAACGAACACTAAATCACCCAACAGTTCTTGTGCATGCTCAGTAATCCCCACCGTGACAGAACCATCTTGTTCTAATTTGATCCATTCATGTGTTGCGGTATATTTCAGTGTATTAGGAACTTGGCTCATGAAAAATCTCCTTTATCATAATTTGTGGGTGAGGAGATCATATCGTGATTGAAACGGAAAACCAAATAAAAACGAAAAAGCGAATAGTATGGGAGGGTTAGTCACGGAAGTTTAAAATTTTCTTTCACCCAAAATGAGCCGGTTGTTAGAGTTTTACCATCCACTTGTATTGGCGCATTTAATTGGCACACATTAAGGACAGTTTGACAATCTAACGTTATGATACGTTTCAAACCCATCTTGGTGCAGCGCATGACAAAAGTTGGTTTATCCATAGCGATGATGGAACTCAGACCAGGTTGTAATACCGAAGCCCAGCCAGCACTGGCACTGCCAGGATGAACGGCAATATCTAACCAAATTGCAGCGGGACTTTTGCTGGTAAAGAGGTAGTAACGTTGAGGATCTTGTTTGGGCGACGTCGATAGAATCAATTTCCCTTGATCAAATGCATAGGTTGATGTGCTTGCTGGCAAGCAGCTCAAATTGTCGGCGTTACACATCAAACTGATGAGTAATAACCCACATCCGCAGAGGATTTGAATAGGTTTAAACAAAAACTTACTCCAACTATCTATTTATCACAACCATTAGCGCGATAAGCCGCTAATATTTGTTGTTGTTGCATTTGGCCTTCACCTTGATTGGTGACGTTATAGCCTTGATCTTGATTAAATTGGATTTGTCGAGTTAAATTTGCACAAACATCACTGCGGTTATAAGACGCACCGGGTGTGTCAAATAAAGAGTAGCCATTGGTATCAGTTGTGCATGCGGTTAAAAATGACACACAAATAAGACATAAAGTAGAGATTGTTTTGCTCATGATGCTGGTTCCATAGACATATCTATAATATACTGGGCCGAGTAGTACTCTCTTTCGGTAGAAATACCGAATCGAGGTGATTTTACTGACAGTTAAGTACTAACACAAGCTAAAGTATAGCTTGTTTGCAAATTTGTGGTAACTCTATTAGAGAGGCAGAGACAGTCCCAGTGAATAAAAAATTGAAGAAGCCAGACCCTTATGCTGATAGGGAGGCAGAAAAATATCCTAATCCTATTCCCAGTCGCGAATATATTTTGCAATTTCTACAAGATCGCGGCCGTCCGGCTACATTTGAAGAAATTTCATTTGAATTAGATTTGCATGCAGAAGAAGCTATTGAAGCGTTGCGACGTCGTCTGATTGCGATGGAACGTGATGGTCAAATCATTCGGAATCGTAAAAAGGGCTATGGCCCCGCCTTGCATATGGGATTGATTCGCGGACGTGTGATTGGTCATCGTGATGGATTTGGTTTTTTGGTACCTGATGAAGGTGGTGCGGATTTATTTTTGCCAGAACGGCAAATGCGTGGATTGTTCGATGGTGATCGCATTCTTGCACGCGTAGCCGGCGTTGATCGTCGGGGTCGTTTAGAAGCAGCATTAGTCGAAGTATTAGAACGTGGCGTGACACAAATCGTAGGGCGTTTTGTCTGTGAAGCGGGTGCGTGTTTTGTTATTCCCGATAATACGCGCATTCGACATCAAATTTTGGTGGCTCCTGAAAACACCGCTGGCGCCCAACCCGGCCAGATCGTCATGGTGACTATCATTGGTCAGCCAAGTAAATGGAGTTACCCTATTGGTAAAGTGGTCGAAGTTCTTGGGCAGCACATGGCACCAGGATTGGAAATCGATACCGCGATTCGAGCACATAATTTACCGTATATTTGGTCTGCCGCGGTAGAAGATGAAATCCGTGATCTTAAGCCAGAAGTGGTAGAAAAAGATAAAGTCGGTCGTTTAGATTTACGTAAGTTACCATTAGTGACGATCGATGGTGAAGATGCACGTGATTTTGATGATGCGGTGTATTGTGAAAAAACACGTACGGGATGGAAACTATTAGTCGCTATTGCTGATGTGGCCCATTATGTAAAAATTGGTACAGCGTTAGATGAGGCGGCATTAGAACGTGGCAATTCGGTTTATTTTCCAGAACGTGTTATTCCTATGTTGCCTGAAATATTATCGAATGAGCTTTGCTCACTTAAACCTAACGTTGATCGTTTATGTATGGTGTGTGAAATTCATTTATCAAAATCAGGTGAAGTAAAAAAATATGACTTTCATGAAGCAGTTATGCGTTCGCATGCGCGTTTTACTTATACGGAAGTGGCTGCAATTTTAAAAGGCGATCAAGCATTACGTAAAAAATATGAAGCATTAGTACCGCAATTAGAAGATTTATATGCGGTGTATCAGCTTTTATTTGCTAAAAGAAAAGAGCGCGGAGCGATTGATTTTGAATTACCCGAAACAAAAATTATTTTCGGTGCTGATCGTAAAATTGAAAAAATTATTTCATCAGAACGGAATGATGCGCATCGTTTAATTGAAGAGTGCATGTTACTTGCAAATGTTTGTACGGCAGAATATTTAGTTGAGCATGGATTGCCGTCACTCTATCGTAATCACTTAGGTCCGGTAGCAGATAAATTAACTGATGTGCGTAAATTTCTCGGTGAATTAGGTTTAAAACTCAATGGTGGGGTTGAGCCAAAACCGGAACATTATGCAAAATTGCTTAGACAAGCGAGCGAGCGTCCTGATTTAGCATTAATTCAAACTGTTATGTTACGCTCTTTAGCGCAGGCGGTTTATCATCCAGATAATCAAGGCCATTTTGGTTTAGCTTTTGATGCCTATGCGCATTTTACTTCGCCCATTCGTCGTTATCCGGATTTATTAATACACCGTGCTATTAAGCACATTTTATCAGGTCGCAAACCAAAATCATTTGCGTATGACCAAGATAAAATGGCTAAACTCGGCAGCCATTGTTCTATGACCGAGCGCCGTGCTGATGACGCCACTCGCGAAGTGACCAATTGGCTTAAGTGTGAATTTATGCTGGACAAAGTCGGACAAGTGTTCGATGGCATTATTTCTGGCGTGACAGGGTTTGGTGTGTTTGTGACCTTAAAAGATATCTTTATCGATGGTTTAGTTCACATCACCTCATTGAAAGATGATTATTATCGCTTTGATCCTATCCATCACCGATTGACGGGCGAACGCGCTGGCGGAGTTTATAAAATGGGTGATCCATTGCGAGTGCAAGTTGCTCGTGTTGATTTAGATGAACGTAAAATTGATTTTGATTTGGTGGATGGTGCCATATCTCAGGAATCTAAAAAACAGAAAAAGAAATCCAATAAAAAAGACACGCCTAAACGGCAATCAAAACCATCTAAATCAGTAAAGCCTCCCGTACAAGAAAAGAGAAAAACAAAGAAAAGCACTAAACCCAAACCAAAAAAGCATGCTAGCTCGAAAAAGGCGAAAAAATCGTGAGTCAGTTAATTTTTGGTATGCATTCTGTTTTAGCTGCGTTGCACAATACACGAATCGATGTGGTTGAATTATTGATTGCTGATACGCGTCAAGGTTCTAAGATGTTGGAAATAAACGATTTGGCTGCACAGCGTAGAATAGCGATAAAATCCATTAGCC
>CAZULF010000087.1:0-9004 GCA_964621215.1 uncultured Legionellales bacterium
GCGCAATATCATTGATATATTCAGGATTTATTTGTCGCAACCATTCATCTGCTCGCACGTGATCCTGCTTAATAAAACCAATTGCAATCGCTTGCAATGCTTGCTGCACTTGTTCGGAATAAAAATGGTGCGTTCGTTTTAAAGTATTCCACGCCGTGGCAGCGGCTTCCGCATTGGTTGATGCCAAATGCTCAATACCATAAATCAATAAATCATTAAGCTGTTCATTATCCGGTGGAAATAATGTCACATCATTAATTAACTGTGGCGTAGCACGCACGCGTAACCAAAGTTGTGCCATCGGTTGTTGATCTATCGGCAACAATGTCACCAAATAATTAGCTAAATCAACTTGTTTAGCTTTAAGTGCTAAATGAAACCGTTGCCAAACCATGGCTACAGTCAATTGATTGTTGTCGATCCATGAGGTAAAGAGCACGTCACACTCTGGCACTTGAGAATAGGGAACCATCCATAATGTTGCAGCTAATTCTGTAGCTTGCTGATAATCTCCCGTTTGCCATAGCGCAGTCGCATATAAACAACGCATATCGGCACTGGGATAAGGTTGGTAATAGTGCATGAATGTCGACCAAGCCTGCTTAGCCGCTAAAATATGCAGCCACTGCTTACGTAATTTATCGGCTAACGGGGTATCGGCAAACTGAGTTAAAAACAAATTCACTGATGGCTCGATATCTGCAATAGTTGAGGTATCCAAGCGCGGAACTAGTGCATCGTAAACAATATAAGGATAGAGAGGATTGCTCGGTAACGCTTTGCCGGTAATGGGTTGTGGTATGCCAGAAGTAGGCAACGGTTTGAGTAGTGGCAATGACTGGCCTTTATGTAAATATTTGTGTTGATAAACAAATATCGACAATAATGCAATAATCGACAGCAGCAAAATACTGAGGATAATCCGAACTATTTTTGTCAGTGTCGTGTTTGTCATATACTTAATAGGATTTATCGACTTGATGGGCGCAATGCACTTGCTTACCATCAAAAGCTAAACCGACTTTATAGATTTGAGTGACGTAATGATATTGTTTAATTTGAGCGGTGTAGTCATTGACATCAATTTGCGTTACCGCTTGTTGCGCGATCGCTTGAGGATTTTCCCCTTTTTTAACATGTTTAAATTCGAGAATGACCGCTTGTGTCTTTTGAGTGTCTTTTGGAATAAATAATAAATCAGGACGACCATTGCCACTTTCGCGATTTGATTCAACGTAATAATCATCCAGTAAACTCGCCGTCAGCGCCAACATAAAACCGTGATAAAAGGCTTCTGGTTGCTTGGCATAATCGTGGATACTGGCAGCACTCACTAAAAAATGGTTTATATCTTTCACAAATAAATCCACATTGCCTTGTACTAAAGACTTCAATAATAATTTGAGTTTTGTTTGTTGTGGTAATGCACGCATCCAATCCACAAAATCCGATTTATACAAAGTCAAGACTTCTTTATTGGGAATAGCAAGTTGACACAAATAATCTAAACCAATGGGCTCTTGCGCAAGCACTTTCAAATATCCGGTATACAGTAATAAACTCCAAATGCTAACTTCATCGTTGATAATATTATCATAACGAATACTCTCGCTCACGACTCCTTCTATGGTTTTTCCTTCCAGTAGTTGTTGAAATTTAGTTTTCACTTCCACGGATGTATCTTGTAATACACTTTTTAACAGCGCATCATCCGCCGTATTTACCCAATAGGGTCGTAATTCACCTTCGTTCTTAAGGGCATTAATGATCGACCAGGGATTATATAAAGTCAGTCCACCTATACAATAGCCATTGTACCAATCCTTCACTTTAGCTTCGTCTTTCTGCAATCCTTGTGCTACAAAAAGTTGATCTAACTCTTTATCATCAAATCCAAAATGCTGCCCGTATTGCTTATTGAGGACAGTGTAAACATCAATATTATTGAGTCCCGATAACATGCTATCTTTCGAAACCCGCAAAATACCGGTTAATACGCCTTTTTTTAGCGCGGGATTGCTTTTTAATGCCGCACTCAACAGATTTTTCATGAAAATGGTAAATTCATCCAAATAACCTTGGTTAAAAGCCGCATTAAGCGGCGTGTCGTATTCATCGATAAGGATATAGACTGGTTTATTACAATGTTGTCTTAATAGCTCGCTTAAAATTTTGAGTGAATTTTCCAACTCATCCTGACTGGGGTCATCACTCAAGTATTTATAAAACAGCGCTCGTTCATTGTCATTTAATTGTTTCGACTCAAATAAATAATAATGTTGTCGACAGAGTTCCTGGATCAATAATTTGATCTTCTCCACCGCCGTTTTAAAATCGTGTGCTTTGATATCTTTAAAGCTCACTGAAATGACGGGATATTGTCCCTGATGGTCGCGAATATAACGACCATCTTCAACTTGAGCAATAAGGTAGGAATCAAACAGGCCAGCTGTCTTTTGCCGCCACACTTCATCTGCCAAAAAATAATGTAACATCGACAAATTCAAAGTCTTTCCCCACCGGCGCGGACGGGTGATGAGGGTGACTTCGGAGGGATCATCAATAATTTCTTTTATAAACAACGTCTTATCAGCAAATAGATACTTATTCTCGGGGGTAGCAAGCTTGCCGAAATTATCAACACCAATAGGCAAATTTTTGGGCATAGTTTTTGACATAACTGGAACCTTTTACGCACAGATTATTGAACATATTATAAATGAATCACTACAAATAGCTATGTCTTCTTCATGCGTTAGGCCTAGCGCTTCATCCAGGATACAGCTGGCGGTCAAAACAAACACCATTAATGCATGACAAATCCATCGAGTGCGCCGTTATCTTTTAGTTATGTAAGAGATTTCTTCATTAAATGTAATACCAGAGCGTATTTCATGCCATAAACTACGTTAACTCGTTGAAATATATGGAGTACATGCTAGAAAGCTCGTTTTCACTGTGCATTTGCCACCTTCAAATCCCACTTTTTGCTTGCCTGCTGTCCATTGTTTGATACACTAGAAAAGTTAGTTAAGGATTAGCTAATATACATTGGATGTAAGCGCAAGGATTCGCGCACTTTCAAGGATGTTACAGGGACGATTAGGCAGCATGGATGTGTATACAAGGAGAGCTGCCCGCTAAATGGAATCAGATTCCTATTTCGCAGATTTTTCTGTGAAGGGAGCCTGATAATGGGGTTTAGGGCATGAACCTCATATTAGCTTGAGAGGATATCTCAAATAACTGACCTTTGCTACTCCTCATGGATGAGAGGTCTTTAGCAATAGTATTTTGCTATTTGCTGGCTCCGGCATGGACTTGCTGGAGCCTTTTTCTTTGCACTACTTTGCTTAATTTAAATACCCTCGTGAAAAACATTCATCTTCCGCATACTTTTCATTGCTGTGTCTACCGCTTTGTGAAAAAATAGCGTATTTGAACGCTAATACTCAGGGTGAATGTGTTGATTGATGCGGAAGGTTTTCGATTCAATGTTGGTATTATTTTAACCAACGCTCAAGGCAAAGTCTTTTGGGGCCGGCGCGTAGGTCAAAATGCCTGGCAGTTTCCACAAGGCGGCATGCAACATGATGAAACGCCTGAGCAAGCCATGTTTCGCGAATTACATGAAGAAGTAGGATTGTCTCCCGAAGATGTGACCGTGCTTGCCGTCACGCCAGGATGGATGCGTTATCGGTTACCCTCCGCCTTAATTAGGCATTCGATAACACCACTGTGTATCGGCCAAAAACAAAAATGGTTTTTGTTGCGATTAGTCAGTGATGAACAACGAATATGTTTGAACCTTTCCGTCAAACCTGAATTTGATCACTGGCGTTGGGTTAATTATTGGTATCCATTACGCGAAGTCATCAGTTTTAAGCGTAGAGTATACCGTAAAGCACTACATTTTTTTGCGTCATTTAGGGCCCGCTGACAAGCGGTATTATGCCCAGCATAGTAGAATTGTCAACGGGCCCTAATTTCCAAGAGCGCAAAAATAAAGTATAATTATGACTTTTCAACAAGGGGCTCTATTGTGCTGACTACGTTACGTCGCATTACACAAGAGGTTGATGCAGCCCCTGATCTACCTACCGTGCTACAAACTGTCGTGACCGCCGTTAAAAATACCATTCATGTCGATAGCTGTAGCGTATTTTTACTGGATGAGCAGCAACAACATTATCTATTATCTGCCACCGAGGGCCTTAACCCCAATGCGGTTAATCAACTTAAAATTCCCGTAGGTAAAGGACTGGTGAGTGTCGTTGGCGAACGCGCAGAAATTATTAATATTGATAACGCCCCCACACATCCGCAGTTTTATTTTGACGCGTATAGTCGCGAAGAACCTTATCATGCTTTTTTAGGGGTTCCCATTGTTCATCGCCGCCATTCACTAGGTGTGCTGGTGGCACAAAAACACGAAGAGCGCCGGTTTGATGAAGAGGAAGAAGCGTTTCTCGTGACACTCTCTGCGCAACTCGCTGGAGCAATCGCTCAAGCTAAGGCCAGCGGTCACTTTAGTGCGTTGCTTCGCGCGCAACAAGCAGGAACGAGTACTGAAAATATTATTTTAAAAGGCGTGGCTTGCGTCAATGGTATTGCGGTGGGTATGGCTACCGTGATCTATCCGCAAGCAGATTTAGATGCCGTGCCGGATCAGATGACCGAAGACATTCCCGCTGAACTTCTTTCATTTGAACAAGCATTAGCGACCTGCCGCGTAGAAATTACAGGATTACGCCAACGTTTAGCTAATACGTTACCCGCTTCTGAGCTTGCCTTGTTTGATGCCTACCTCAACATGTTAGAAGATAATAGTTTAGGCGATGAAATTCGAGCAATGATTCAGCAAGGTTGTGCGGCACAAACGGCTATTCGCGATGCCATCAATCAACATGAACAACATTTTTCCCTGATGGATGATATCTACTTACGTGAGCGCGGTGCCGATATTCGCAGCCTGGGGCAACGTTTATTAGCTTGCTTGCAAGAACAACAACGCACAGCACGTGTCTATCCTGAAAAAACTATTTTGGTCGGTGAAGAAATTACGGCAGCTGATTTGGCAGAAGTGCCTGATGGTCGCTTGGTGGGGATTGTTTCTGGAAGCGGTTCGATCAATGCGCACGTTGCTATTTTAGCCCGTGCGTTAGGTATACCGACTATTCTTGGTGTTGAAGGCTTGCCTATTGCTGAAATAGATAAAACTGAATTGTTCATCGATGGTAGCAATGGTGATGTGTATGTAGCTGCATCATTACAATTGCAAAGAGAACTTTTGCAGTTACAAGCACAAGAACAGCGCTATAAAGAACATTTGCAACATATCCGTGATTTACCCACAGAAACATTAGATGGACATAAGATAAGTTTACGCGTCAATGTTGGGTTAGCTATTAATCGCGGTTCGTCATTACGCACTAATGCTGAAGGGGTTGGCTTATTTCGCTCTGAAGTAGTTTTTATGGGACGCGATCGCTTCCCCTCCGAAGAAGAGCAACGCATTATCTATCGACAACTATTATCTGCCTTCGCCCCTCGTCCGGTAGTGATGAGAACATTGGATGTGGGTAGCGATAAAAATTTACCTTACTTTGAAGTGGAAGAAGAAAACCCGGCATTAGGCTGGCGCGGTATTCGCATTACACTCGATCACCCTGAAGTTTTTCTAGTGCAAATCCGTGCCATGCTGCGCGCGAGTGAAGGGCTAGATAATTTAAGTCTATTATTACCGATGATTAGCACGCCCAGTGAAGTCGATGAATCGATTCGTTTGATTCACCGTGCATTGAATGAGTTACGTGAAGAAGGACTTAATATTGCTTTACCGCAAATCGGTGCCATGATTGAAGTCCCTTCGGCCGTCTATCAAGCGAAAGATATTATTAAACGAGTCAATTTCCTTTCTGTTGGCAGCAATGATCTTATTCAATATTTACTTGCCGTCGATCGTAATAATGCACACGTTGCGCATTTATATCAGGCACTCCATCCCGCTGTGCTACAAGCGTTAAAAATTATTGTTGATGCGGCTAAAGCTGCCGGCAAATGGGTAAGCATTTGTGGTGAAATGGTCAGTGATCCCTTGGCCGTACCTTTGCTAGTTGCATTGGGTTTTGATTGTTTAAGCACCCACTCCGCTAATTTGTTGCAAGTAAAGTCCATTATTCGCAATATGAGCTTGAAACAAGGACAAGAAATTTTAGCCCGCGCACTCGATATGGAAGAAGTATCGCAAGTGAAAGCCTTGATAGAAAGTCAGGGTTTTTAATATGCTATATGAATTACTCTTTTACTTAGCTGGTGGTGCATTATCGGGGTTAATGGCGGGATTATTAGGCATTGGCGGTGGCCTGGTAGTGGTGCCATTCCTTGCCTTTGCATTACCTTACGCTGGTTTTCCAAGTCAAACCGTCATGCATGTGGCCGTCGCGACGTCACTGGCGAATATTGTCATCACATCAATGATGTCAATGTATTCGCATCACACACGACATGCCGTGTTATGGCCGATCGTGTATCGTCTGTTACCTTGGTTAGCCATCGGCGCCATTGCCGGCGGTTTATTAGCTATTGTCTTTCCGAGTCGATGGTTGGAAGCGATCTTCGGTTTGTTTGCATTTTTTATTTCATACCGATTATTACGCGCTCACACGGTGCAAGAAGATCATCCTTTACCACAGGGCCCGAAATTATGGGGTTCTGTCTTTAGTATTGCGGGTTTTTGTGCATTGCTCGGCATGGGTGGCGGCAGCCTGATGGTGCCGTATTTAAGCTATTATAATACCCCCATGCGACAAGCCATAGGCACCGCCGCCGCCTGTGGTTTCCCCATTGCATTAATGGGATTGATTACGCTGATGCTATCGAACGTCGGCCTAGTGAGCGTCAAACCTTATATGACCGGGTATCTCTACTGGCCCGCATTTATCGTGATGAGTATAGCAAGCATCACCTTCGCCCCCCTCGGCGCCAAACTCACCCACATCCTACCCGTCCCCACCCTCCGCCGCATCTTCGGCATATTCCTTCTTATCGTGGGAGCGAGTATGTTGTATAGTGGGGTGTGAGTGGGAAATTATTAGGGAGAAAAGTTATGGATTGGTTTACTAAAGTCATTGATTTCATATTTGGTGTTGCCTTGTTTATCAATGCCATGCTATTTGTTCCGCAAGCTATGCGTATTTGGAAAGCGAAAGATTCTAACGAGTTATCGCTTATTACATTTTTTGGTTTTTGCTTAATTCAACTCTCAGCGATAGCCTATGGTTATATCCATCATGACATAATTTTAATATGCGGATTTTTGCTTTCCTTATTGACTTGTGGAACAGTGACTGGATTGGGAATTTATTATCGCATAGTAAATAACAATAAAAACATATAGTTGTAGCCTGGATGGAGCGTTAGTTAGAAAACCCGGATTCCACTTCGCTGCATCCAGGCTACTAGCTTTGTCGTGCAGGTCGGCATCCTGGGAATTGTAAGTTAGTTGTTGCCGATGATTGCTTTTTTTTTGCATATATACTACCATTCGTTCTGTTTTCAACAGACGAAGTCGATAAAAAGAACCAATATTTTCACTTTCGTTATTATTTTGCTTAACATACCGCAATACAATAAATAACTCATCTTATTAGGCAGCATTGTAATATGTTTTGCACTTTCTATCGTTTTGAGGACTATAAAAACAGATAGGACATAATATTATGCGTGCCGGCGAAGAAGTGCCATTAATGTCAATATCTAGCGGGGAGTCTCACAGCTCAAGTGAACCTCTGCCGCCTTCACTATGGATGGCATTTCTTCAAAAAGTTTTGAAATTACTTTATGACTTCTGGCAAATTTTTAAAAGGATCTCCATAACCGCATTTCCCCGAGCGCTGTCTTATACATATAGCTTTTCTGTATTATTTATCATGCTTATTTTAACAAAATTAGGTATTACTATAAACGACATAGATGCCATAGTACTTATCGCCGCGATGATGTATACGGCAATGCCATTAGGAATCTGTTCGCTGTTTTCTATGAGCGTAAAGACCAGTAAATTGCATGGTGAGGCAAGTCTTATAACGGATGAAGTTTCTCTAGCAGAAAAAAGAGAAGAAATAAGTACTGTTTATCTAAGCGGCCTCGGGATGGCCTCGATTTTAACTCCACTAACAATGCTGCCTTTTCTTTTTTCAGAATGGCTGTTTATAACAGTTTTCCGTCAAAATGCTCAAACATCTCAAATAGCGCATAATTTTTTACGAATTATTGCATTTACCGTTCCTAGCGATATGTTAAGAGTAGCGACTGAACAGATGATGCTTAGTCTTGGATACGAATCATGGACTATGTCCTTAGCTTTAGTTTGTTTCGCAATCGGAGTATTTATATCTTCATGGTTGGGATTAGGTGGTTTCGGATTTAAGAGCTATGGAGCCGAAGGAGTCGCTATTGGAAGTTTATTTACATCGTATCTAACAGCTTGCGCATTTTCTCTATTTATTGGGTTACACCCAAAACTTAGACCCTATAAATTTTTTAATTTTTCTAATAAAGTTGTTAGAGCTACGAAACAGCTTATTGAACTTGCAAAGATAGGTTTTTCTATTTTTCTTTCTATGATAGCGGAACTTTCTCTGCCTTTAGTCATGGGAGCATTGGCTGGTATTTTGGGAACCGTACCACAAGCAACTTGGAATTTTGCCATGCAACTGGTTTTTTTCATTTTTCTTTTTGCAGTTGCTTTTGGTCAACAGTGTGCACAAGATCTCAATAATGAAATTGGGAAAAAAAATTACACCAAAGCTAGCCATGTAGGTATTTTCGGATTAATAACCAGTTTGCTTTATCTTGCAACAGCCACCATTTTAATAGGGATTTTTCCTAACTCATTAACCTTTCTTCTAAATGTTGATAACAACGATATCCGTTCGATGTTACCAAGTTTAATGTTGTTCGTCACGCCAGCTGTTTGCTTACAAATAATTGAATCGAACCT
>CAZULF010000088.1:0-8961 GCA_964621215.1 uncultured Legionellales bacterium
CGTGATGTAAGCATGCCCATTCAGCTTGCGATAATAACATTTGTAAATGTAAATCAAGGTAATTACGCTTTTCTGGTGTAATCAATTGTCCCACAGGCTGATTGTGGTATTGCACGACGATGATTTGTTTCAACTGCTTCCAACTTTGTGATAATCCACGCTTCCAACCTGGTTGGTGATGATGATGTTTAGGAGAGGGTGCTTGTGGTACTTCATTGGGAGTAGCAATGACGGGTAATTTAGCAACTTGCGCACCTAGAGCATTTAACTGGAGTAGAATGGCAGGAATATCAACTTTAGGCACGGCTTTTAATGCGGCGATATTATTGGCGAGAGTCTGACGCACAGGAAGAAGTTGCGGATTATTCACACTAGCAATCCGTTCGTCAGCCGCTTCGAGTAATTGCGTAGCCACAGACGCATTTTGTTCGAAATTTACACTGAAGTTGGCTAATTGAATGAGATATTCCGCTTCGGCCAATTGCCAATTTCTATTGCTGGATGCCACTGCATTTAACGCATGACGGGCATGTTCTCTTTCTTTGGATATAAAATTCTGCTGCTCTAGGTTTTTTTGTTGTAGCTTGGTAATAGTATCGTTTAATACGACTAATTGTTGTTGATTTTGTTGTTGTGTCAGCTGTAGTTTTTTCCAGCTTATCCCGCCAACGACACCCAACCCAACTACAGCAACGATAGCGACGGCAGAGCCTACTAACGGCCAAACAAGGGAAGGGCGAGCCGATTTTACATTAGGTTTTTGTTCAGAAGGAGCATTATCGCTCATGATGTTGTTCCTCATACCATAGGGTTAATGCTGCCATTATACCGCTATCTGAGGCATTTAGCGCAACAATAGGTGTTTGTGGGTATCCGAGCGAGGCTAATGTGGCTGCCATAGCCGGGCTAATCACTACTATTGGGGTCTTAAGCAGCCAGGCTTTATGCTGTTCACCGAAAAGGGTGAATAGATTGCATAAGCTCTCGTTACTGGTACTGATAATCACATCTACCTTACCCTGCTTGAATTGATCGAGTAAAGGTTTAATATCAACATCAGGACAAAAGCGCTCATAACAGAATGCGAGTTGTATGTGTGCTTGCCGTTCACGCAGAGTCGTTGCCAATAATGGCCGTGGATGTAGACCGCAAAAAATAATAATTTTCTGGTCGTGTAGTTGCTGTAATTCGGGTAGTTGCAATAGCGCTTCACTATTAAAACTATCGGCAGGTATTACTACATTTTGCCAACCCTGTGTTAATAAACTCTCTCTAGTAGCTGTGCCAATCGCTAACGTGGTCACTTGAGGAGGCCAAACGGGTTGATGTGATTTGAGAAGAGGGATAGCATAACGAACAGCATTAGTACTAGTAAAAATAATGATGTCGGCTTGAGAGAGTTGCTTGGCAGCATCAATGAGACTGGATAAATCGTCTAACGGTTTAATCTCGAGAGTAGGGACACAAAAGGGTATTGCACCTGCCTCAGATAATAAGTTTATCAATCCCTGACTTTGGGCTAATGGCCGTGTTACTAATATGTGGCGATGATTAATGGCGGATGTCATATTTTTAACTTATTTAAGATATCAGCCGCGCCCTGCGCCAGTAATTCTTCTGCCACTTGCCGGCCAAGTAGTTCTGGTTCCTCAGTGTTGCCAATCTTATTGGATTCTAAAATAATTTCACCATTAACTGCTGCCACTCGTCCGCGTAAATGGAGTTGTGATTGGTTCACCGTCGCTAACGCAGCAATCGGTGCAAGACAATGACCGCCCAGATAATAATTCATAGCCCGTTCAGCCATAATACAAGTTCGCGATAATGAACAATCGATTTGTTCTAACAGCTTACGTAAATCCAAATTATTCGTACAGCATTCAATTCCGATAATGGCTTGTCCCACCGCAGGCAACATGACATCAAGATCGAGATAGCAACTAATTTTATGTTGTAAGCCTAATCGGATTAATCCAGCTGCCGCCAAAATGATGGCATCAAATTCACCTTGATCCAATTTAGAGAGACGGGTATTAATATTGCCGCGTAATGGTTTGACAATAATGTCTGGTCGCAGCGCTAGCAATTGAGCTTGACGTCGCAGACTTGACGTACCTACCACCGCCCCCTTAGGTAATTCGTTTAACGATGTACCCTGTCGAGTGAGGAAGGCATCGCGGACATCTTCGCGAGGACAATAAGCCGCTAGCATCAAATCTTCAGGCAAGTGGACTGTCATGTCTTTCATAGAATGAACCGCTAAATCAGCACGACCTTGCTGCAATGCCAGTTCAAGCTCTTTGATGAATAAGCCCTTGCCCCCCACTTTTGCTAGTGAATCCGCTAGATTTTTATCCCCCTCGGTGGTGATGCCGACTAATTCAATATGAAGGGTTGGATCGTTTTTAAGTAATAATTCTCTTACATAGTTAGCTTGCCAAATCGCTAGAGGACTTTTTCGAGTGGCAATTTTTATCGATGCTAGCATGCTGGATTTCCTCTTGTGTGATCGAGTTCTTTTTCAGTTCAGCATCAAGCTCAATATCAATCAGGGCATCTTTTTCATGCCATAACTGGTTTAGCCAATGCTGAAACCGTGTTTTAAAAGCGGGATCGTTTTCATAGTCGCCAATTAATTCTGACGGAATAGGGGTTACGGCAAATCGAACTGTGATTTTTTTGATGCGGCCGCAAAAATAATCCCATGCATTGGCCTTTTCATCATAGATAAGAGTGGCATTGATGAGTTCTTTCATGGTTCCATCCATACAAGCCAATGTAAAAGCAACTCCGCCGGCTTTAGGGCGTAATAAATGTTTATAAGGAGAGTGTTGATGAGCATGTTTCTCGGGAGTAAAACGAGTGCCTTCCACAAAGTTAATCAGTGTTGCGGGATACTCTTTATAAGCGGCACATGCTTTACGTGTGGTTGCCAAATCAGTGCCACGAAGATGGGGTTTTTTTTCTAAAAACTCTCGGGAAAAACGCTTCATAACGGGAAAATTTAAAATCCAGCATGTGCTGCCAACGAGGGGGACCCAGATCAATTCTTTTTTCCAAAAAAACTTTGTCATGGATATTTTTCGCGCAAAAACTTTCTCTAAAATCAAGATGTCTGCCCATGATTGATGATTAGAAAGTAGGAAATACCATTGGTGTTGAGACAAGCCAGAAACATCATCAATGTCCCAGATCGTTTTACTGGTTAAAGCAATGATGCCATCGTTAAGATAAGCCAATAATTTGGCGCTATTGTGACCAACTTTTTCATAAAAGATATATCCGCTTTTGCCACGAAGAAACAATTTGAAGATAGCAAATATATAGATAATTACAGAGCAAATCAGCAACGAGAGTATATATAGAGTTATTGCAACTACCCCAACAATCGGTTTCGGTAACCAAGAGAGCATGAGTATTTCTCCTTTTCACAAACAATTTTAGTCCTCGAGTATACCAAATTCGTTGTCAGATTGACTATTTTGGTGTTTGAAGAGCAAATTTTTGAAATATTTTTATTTGGCGACCATGAAAAGGGTGCATTTCCCAAAATTTGAGGAATTATCGAGAAAAACGCATTGTTTTTACCAAAAAAACCATCGATTTTTATAAGTTTTAGGGTTCTAATAGGATAAAAAAGCAAATTTTTTTATAAAATTTTATTTTTTTTATTGCAAAACATTTATTTGTGCGCCAGAATGTAAATTGCACGATGTAATTGAATTCATTTCAGTTACAGTCTTCGGACGGAAAGTTAAGGTAAGGAAGTAGCAGTGAAGGCCAGCAGGCAAACAAGGAATGTAGGCAAGTAAACTGCAACAACCGATAGGGTGAAAGCCCAATCGGGGAAATCTCGCGGAGTGTCAGACGTCAAGGCAACTCAGATTGAGCTTCATGAAAGAGAGCACTTTTTCAGTGCGGCTCCAGCTGAGTTGAAGGAACAGCTTGATGGTTTTGTAATGTCATTACAAAAACACGCAAAGGCAGTTGAGAGAAAGTTGGCTGGAGCGGCGAGAAAGCTAAGGAAGGCAAAGGGAGTGCATCAACAGGCGAAAGTCGTTGCTAAACAAAAAGCAATTACCGCCGCCAGTAATGCAGTCAGGAAGGCCGAAGCAGCGTGCAAAAAATTGAGGTTGTTGTTGACTCTTTTATAAAGAGAGTTAATCGGCCTCAATGGAGAAACTGGCATGGATGAAAAAACATGCTAAGAGGACGACTAAGCGTGCAACAACCAAACGAGGACGTAATGCTATGACAGCAACCAAGAAAGCCCCTGCTAAGAGAAAGCCAGCAGCTAAAAAACCAGCTGCGGCTAAGAAACCTGCTGCTAAAAAGCGCGTAGCTAAAAAAGCAACCGCTAAAAAAGTAGTTAAGAAAGTAGCTGCTAAGAAACCTGCTGCTAAAAAGCGCGTAGCTAAAAAGGCAACCGCTAAAAAAGTAGTTAAGAAAGTAGCTGCTAAGAAACCTGCTGCTAAAAAGCGCGTAGCTAAAAAGGCAACCGCTAAAAAAGTAGTTAAAAAAGTAGCTAAAAAACCAGCTGCTAAAAAGCGTGTAGCTAAAAAAGCAACCGCTAAAAAAGCAGTTAGAAAAGTAGCTAAGAAACCAGCTGCTAAGAAGACCGCTAAAAAGCGTGTAGCTAAAAAAGCAACCGCTAAAAAAGCAGTTAGAAAAGTAGCTAAAAAACCAGCTGCAAAAAAAAAAGTAGCAAGTAAACGTGCGCCAGCTCGTAAGGCTGCTAGTGCACCACGAGCTAAAAAGCGTACAAAGAAAGCAGTTGCTAACCATCATCATGCAGAAACTATGCATATGAGTGGTCCTGCTGACGCACAAGCTGCTGAAATATTACTCGTTTAGTAATATTTCTCTCGGTCCCTTCATATTCCTCTCTTCCGCATTAGCGGGAGGGAGGTCTTATTGCTGGAATATATCCAGTGTAGTCTGGATGAAGTGAAGCGGAATCCGGGATTTAGCAATACAATCGCATCCAACCCTCTAAAATTAGACAAGCGGCTAGAGCATCGACTTGCCCTTTTTTTATCGCTCGATATCCACCTTGATCAAATAAATTCTGGCGTACTTCAAAGGAAGTGAGACGTTCGTCCATCCCGTGTACAGGCAAGTGATATTGTTTTTTCAGTTGTGCGGCAAAACGACGAGCTTTATGCGTGAGGGGTTGAGCAGTATCATCCATGTTGAGTGGGATGCCGATAATCAATGCCATCGGCTGCCAATGCTGAATGACTTTATCTAAGGCGTTCCAATCCGGTTCACCCTGTTGAGCGGATATAATTTCTAAAGGATTTGCGTTTCCGGTTAAGGTTTGACCGACGGCTATCCCTATTCGACGCAAGCCAAAATCAATACCGAACAATAAGCCTTGGTAGGATTGCGGTGGGTCGATAGTTAATAAATGAATGGCATCTTCAGGCATGGCCAGCTTCAGAAGAAAGGTTAGTGATGTCGACGCCCAAAAGTGCCGCTGCGGCGCCCCAACGATCTTCTGAGGGGGTATCGAATAAAATTTGAGGATCTGCTGGGGTAGTTAACCAGTAATTTTTAGCAACTTCTTCTTCTAATTGATTAGGTCCCCAGCCTGCATAACCTAATAAAACAATAAATTCTTTTGGACCTTTGCCTTCCACCAAAGCTTGTAGAATATCTTGCGAAGAAGTGACCCCTAATTCTGGACTGGTAATTAATGTCGATTGCCAAGGGATGTTGGGTCGATGAATAATAAATCCACGCTCTGGCTGAATAGGACCGCCCAGGAAAACCTGAGTGTCATTGACGGTCGAATTTTCATTAGAAATTTCCATTTGCGATAAAACCTCACCCAATCGGATATCGCTTAATGGTCGATTGATCACAATTCCCATGGCACCTTCAGGATTGTGCGCACAGATATATACTACCGCCCGTGCGAAGTTAAATTCGCTCATCAGCGGCATAGCAATTAAAAAATGGTTTTGTAAACTAATGAAATCGTTACTCATCTATTAATTATCAACGCTTATTGCTTGAATGACAAGAACTTTTCACTCAATCGTACCCACAGAGGTCAATAATAATGCTACAATTGTCCCCCTGATAATGAGGAGAACCTATGAGCTCAACAGACTTCTTACAACGTTTTCTATTTGAAAACCACGGAGTACGTGGACAGTTCGTCCGCCTAAAAGAAACCTACCAAACTGTAGGTAGTCAACGTCAATATCCTGAACCGGTGTTACATTTACTCGGGCAAGGCTTGACTGCAGCAGCATTACTAAGCGCTACTATCAAATATCAAGGCTCGTTGATCCTGCAAACGCAATCGTCTGGCCCTGTATCATTAATGGTGATCCAATGTAATGAGAAATTGCAAATGCGCGCATTAGCGCGTTATCAAGATGATGCCAGCTTTGCCACCAGCAATTTATTGGGTGAAGGGCAGATGGTCATCACCATTACCCCGGATAACACAACCGAGCGCTATCAAGGCGTAGTGAATTTAACAACGAGTCACCTAGCTAGCAGCCTTGAAAGCTATTTTACACAATCCGAACAACTTCCTACCCGTTTATGGTTAGTGGCGGATGAACAGCATGCTGTTGGTCTGCTGCTACAAAAGATGCCCACCTCGCAAGCTGGCGAAAAAGCGGCAGGAGATGAGTGGAATTATTGGGAACATATTGAGCATTTAGCCAATACTATTTCTTCTCAGGAATTACTCAGTGTAGACAATGAAACCCTTCTCCATCGTTTATTCCACCAGGAAGATATCCGGCTATTTTCTCCGCAAGCGATAGAATTTAGTTGTCGATGTTCCATAGAAAAAATGCAGCAAGCCTTACAAACCATGGGCGAGGCCGAAGTACGTAGCATTTTGAGTACCAATCGCTTTGTAGAAGTTACCTGCGATTTTTGCAATAAAACCTACAACTTTGATGAACACGCTATAAATGATATTTACCATAAGTGATCTATTAAACTAACTTGCCGAATCTTCCAAAATCAAGGATACTTTGCTCAACTTAATCTTACCGAGAGGGCGATATATTATGTCAAAGAAATGGGTAGATTTAACCTCAGAAGAATTACTTGCATTGGCACTGGACCGAGGGGAGGGCGAATTAAGCGCGGAGGGTGCCTTGAATGTGAATACCGTTCCGCGAACGGGACGTTCACCTAAAGATCGTTTTATTGTTAAGGATGAAAATACTGCATCCCAAGTGGCTTGGGGCCCGATTAATCAACCATTTGAACCCGCCAAATTTGAAGCCTTGTGGAAGAAAGCACAGGCGTATATTGAAAAGAAAGATCAATTTATCTCGCATTTACGCGTGAGTGCTGACGAAGAGCATACGGTCAATGTCACTGTCATCACCGAATTGGCTTGGCATAATTTATTTACCCGAAATTTATTTATTCGCACGCCCAGTGATAAGCCAGCCCAATCGTGGACATTGTTATCTGTGCCAAATTTTAAAGCGGATCCTCAAGTTGATGGCACGAACAGCGAGGCAGCGGTGATTCTTGATTTCACCCATCATCGTATATTAGTTTGTGGTACACATTATGCTGGTGAAATGAAAAAAGCCATGTTTACCGTGTTGAATTATTTGTTGCCAGCCCACAACGTGTTACCTATGCATTGTTCAGCCAATGTAGGAAAAGCCGGCGATTCCGCGTTATTTTTTGGTTTATCTGGTACGGGCAAAACCACATTATCCGCTGATCCCAACCGCTATTTGGTAGGTGATGATGAACATGGGTGGAGTAGTGCGGGTATCTTCAATTTTGAAGGCGGTTGCTATGCTAAATGTATTAATCTATCGCAAGAAAATGAACCAGTAATCTATGCAGCCATTCGGAAAGGCACCGTATTAGAAAATGTGGTGCTCGATCCTGTAACCAAAAAACCGGATTATCACGACACGCGTCATACACAAAACACACGCGCGGCTTATCCGCTAGAACATATTGAATTACGAGTGCAAGAAAATAAAGCCGGTTTACCACAAGCCGTGGTATTTTTAACCTGTGATTTATATGGCGTATTACCACCAGTGTCTTTATTAACAAAAGAACAAGCGGCTTACCATTTCTTGAGTGGATATACTGCATTAGTCGGCAGCACCGAAGTAGGGCAAACTGAAGCCATTAGGCAAACGTTCAGTACTTGTTTTGGCGCACCGTTCTTCCCACGTCCAGCATCGGTCTATGCCAATTTATTGATACAACGTTTAGAAGAAACCGGCGCGCAAGTGTATTTGGTGAATACTGGTTGGTCGGGTGGAGCTTATGGTGAAGGGGGTAAACGCTTTAACATTCCCACCACACGGGCCGTGATCAACGCTATTTTAAGCGGAGAGTTACGTGATGCTGATGTGGATGTTTTGCCTGGCTTTAATTTACGTATTCCTAAACAATTATCCGGTGTTGATACCCTGTTACTGAATCCACGCAATACCTGGAGCGATCAAGCCGCATTTGATGCGAAATTAGCTTTATTAATGGAAAGTTTTCGCAATAATTTCACTAAATTTGAAGTTGATCTCGCCATTAAAAATGCTGGCCCAAGCGAATAATTCCATGCAAAAAATAGTAGCTTTCTTACTAATGTCATGTTTTTTAATCTGCACCGGCTGGGCCTCAGTCGAAGTGACTGCCAGCTGGAATGCTGGCGTGGATCCACCATCGTATATTAATGAATTACCTAATCTCTGCCCACGCCCAGTGAATTGTGCCTACGGCGCTAACTTCATGCATTTATCCGACGCCAATAAATGTAAATGCTGTGATTGTCACGGCGGCGCCCTCGGCTGCACTGGCGGCGCCCAAGGCTTCATCATTTGCGGCGACGGCACCTACGCCCAAGCTTGCCATTGTCAATTTTCGGTGAATGTGGAGTAAAAAACCAACTATCCGCAACACTTTTTAAATTTTTTGTCACTACCACAACTACATGGATCATTGCGT
>CAZULF010000089.1:0-8953 GCA_964621215.1 uncultured Legionellales bacterium
GTACGCCGGTACCTACCAATACTTGACGTAATTCTTCATTTTCGCGGTCAAGTGAGTAACCCACCAAGCCACCTGCTGCGGTACCCACACCAGCACCAATTAATGCGCCTTTGGTTCCGCCCGCTAAAGCACCGATACCTGCACCAAGGCCACCACCGACAACAGCGCCTTTCGTCGTGTTATTCACTTGCGATTGACCGGTATAGGGGTTAATGGAAGTACAGCCTGCCAGCAATGTGGTTGAAGCGATGACAAGGCTAAGTGTTAATGATTTGAGTTGCATTGTTTTCATAGTATTGCTCCTGTTGTTGATGTAAATATTCGATTGTAGCCTGGATGCAGCGAAGCGGAATCCGGGGATTTCAAGACAGAAAACCCGGATTCCGCTTCGCTGCATCCAGGCTACATTTATTTTAGGGTCGATCGTCCACGACTTTAGCCTTCGGCAATAACTCTTCACGCGTTAACCCAAAAGCGACCGCTAAAGCACCAGCGACATAAATAGATGAATACGTTCCCACGACGATACCAATCCATAAAGCGGTGGCAAAGCCATGTAATGTCGGTCCACCAAAAAGAAGAATCGAGATGACGGCCAGTAAAGTTAAGCCCGATGTCATGATGGTACGTGACAAGGTTTGGTTTACTGACAAATTAACAATTTCTGCCGGTGTGGCATTACGAACCTTGCGGAAATTCTCGCGCATACGATCGAAAACGACGATGGTGTCATTGAGCGAATAACCAATAATAGTTAATATCGCTGCTAATGAAATCATGTCGAATTCCATATGAAATAACGAGAAGACTCCTAAAATAATAATGGGGTCGTGCAACAACGCAATGGCAGCACTGATCGCGAGACGATATTCAAAACGTAAAGCAATGTAAATTGCCGTGCCTAAGACCGCAACAAATAACGCCAAGGCACCGCTGGTGGCTAACTCTTTACCTACTTCAGGCCCAATGTAACTCACGCTTTGTAAGGCTGAGCCCGTCACCGCGGCAGTCACTTCATTACCTATGGATTGTTGCTCCATATTCTGTTTGCCACCGACGCGGATTAATACGTTGTGACTAGTTCCATAATTTTGTACCACAACATTATTAAACCCGGCTTGATTTAACTCTTGCCGAATTTGCGATAGATCCGCCGGCTGGGTGAAACCTAAATGCACCTCAGTACCACCGGTAAATTCTAATCCCCAGTTCAAACCATTAATGCACAGAATCACAATAGAAGCGATGGTTAAAACGATGGACAAACCAGTCGCCCATTTGCGAACACCCATGAAATCGATGCGAGTATTAGTTTTGAAAAATTCCATGTTAAATCCCTATCGATAATTTTTTGATTTGTCGTTGGCGACCATAAAACAAATAAACAACAGCACGCGTACCTAAAATGGCGGTAAACATCGACGTCAGAATACCCAATGTTAAGGTCACCGCAAAACCTTTTACGGCGCCGGTACCAATACCAAATAAGGCAATTGCGGCAATTAACGTCGTCACGTTGGCATCAACAATAGTGGCATACGCTTTTTCAAAACCGGCTTCGATGCTAGCATGCGGCGACATGCCTTGACGTAATTCTTCGCGAATTCGCTCGAAGATTAATACGTTGGCATCCACCGCCATACCCATGGTTAATACGATCGCGGCAATACCCGGTAACGTCAGTGTTGCTCCCAGAATCGACAAGGCAGCTATCAGTAGAATTAAGTTCATGACTAAAGCCAAGTCAGCAATCAAACCGAAAACGCGATAATATAACAACATAAATAACACGATCACGGCAAAGCCAACTTCAACCGAGAAAATACCCATTTTAATATTTTCTTTGCCTAAACTTGGCCCCACTGTGCTTTCTTCAATAATACTGATCGCGGTAGGCAACGCACCTGCTCGCAATAGTAATGCTAAGTTACGTGCTTCCGTTGGATCTTGTAATCCAGTGATTTGGAAATTATTGGGCAACGCACTATTGATAGTTGGCCAACTGATAACTTTCTCTGTCGTGTGAGGTATATAAGTCGTTTTGCCATTAACGGTATTTGCCGTCATATTGGTTTCAATATACACGATCGCTAATGGATGTCCGACATTTTCACCCGTTAAGCGATAAAAACTGGCTTCACCGCCACCGCCTAACGTAATGCTGACTGAGGGTTTACCATCTTCACCAAAAGTAGATGAAGCGTTGGTAATCGATGCGCCGGACAATACTACTTGATTTTGCAATAATATAGGCTGGCCATCTTGCGTGTAATAAATTCTAGAACCGGCGGGAGGATGTCCATCGATGGCTTGTTGCGCATCGTGCTTATCATCAACTAAGTGAAATTCAATGGTAGCGGTACCGCCAACGATTTGTTTAGCGTGAGCTGTATCTTGCACGCCAGGCAGATCGACCGCAATACGTTCCGCACCTTGTCGTTGTACAATCGGCTCGGATACGCCTAACAAATTAATACGATTACGTAAAATAGTAGTCGTTTGCTCTATCGCAGTATTTTGAGCACTGATCAGCGCTGCCGGCGTCATTTGCGCGGTTAATTCATTTTGCCCCTTTTCTGTTTTGGTTTGTACCAACAAATCAGGGAATTGGGTACTAATAAATTGAGCCGCTTTTTGCATATCCGCAGAATCACGAAACTGCATGGAAATAGTATTATCACTAGTCCGCACCAACTCACTATAACGAATGCGCTGTGTACGTAACTCATCGCCAATATTACGCATTTCACCCGAAACTCGACGCTGTAATAATGAGTCCACATCGACAGCAAATAGGAAATGCACCCCACCTTGTAAATCTAACCCCAACTTCATGGGATGAGCACCTATCATACTCAAAAAACGCGGCGTATTATTTGCCAGATTTAACGCTACAGTGTAATTTTCACCAAGGGTTTTCTTAATAAGATCATTGGCTTTAATTTGCGTATCCGCATCCTTCAGCTTAACTAACAACGTATCATTGCTTTCAGTAATAGACTGTGCAGCAATTTTGTTTTGCGCAAGTACCTGCTGTATTTGATTTTTCACATCTTGTGTCAGTGAATAACCTGTATGCGGTGAAATTTGCACCGCTGGGGTATCACCAAATAAGTTAGGAATGGCGTAAATAACACCAATCACTAACACTACGATGAGTAGTATGTATTTCCAGCGTGGGTACTTGCTCATGCTTAATCCTTTATAATGTTTTCATTGATCCTTTAGGCAAATTGCTTGAAATAGCCATGCGCTGAACTTTGACTTCAACACCTTCAGCAATTTCTAATACCAGAAAATCATCCGCAACGTTTACGATTTTGCCCACTAATCCACCGCTAGTAATAACTTCATCACCTTTAGTTAGGGCTTGAACCATATTGCGGTGTTCTTTTTGACGCTTGCTTTGTGGTCGAATAAAAAACAGATACAAAACGGCAAATAAGACCACCATGAATAATAAACTGCCGTAACTCCCTGCTGGGCCTGCTGCCGCGCTCGCAGCTCCGGTAGCCGCTGTATCTGCCAAAGCATCTGGAATTAAGAAACTCATACTAATTCTCCCCATTGTTGGTCCATTGTCTATAAGTCGTTCGCACAAAGTCTTGCAATTTACCTTGTTCGATAGCATTTCGCAAATCTTTCATCAATCTTTGATAAAAATGCAAGTTATGAATAGTATTCAAATGCAAGCCCAGTATTTCACCACACCGATCCAAATGATGCAAGTACGCGCGTGAAAAATGTTTACACGTATAACAATCACAATCTGCATCCAGCGGTTCCACCGATTTGCGGTTTATGCTATTGCGGATACGAATAATGCCGGAAGAGGTAAATAAATGACCATTACGAGCATTGCGGGTGGGCATGACGCAATCAAACATATCGACCCCACGTAGGACACCTTCCATCAAATCCGACGGCGTACCAACGCCCATGAGGTAACGTGGACGATCAGCAGGCAGACGCGAAGTAATATGATCCAAAACCATCATCATGTCGGGTTTAGGTTCGCCGACGGAAAGTCCACCAATGGCATAACCATCGAAACCTATATCCAATAGACCATGCAACGATTCATCGCGTAGATGGGTGTACATACCCCCTTGCACAATGCCAAACAATGCTGAAGGATTGCCTTCGTGCGCGATTTTGCAACGTTTAGCCCAGCGTAAGGATAACTGCATGGATTGCTGCGCTTGCTTTTCAGTCGCAGGGAAAGGCGTGCATTCGTCAAATACCATCACAATATCAGAACCCAGATCGCGTTGTACCTGCATGGAAATTTCAGGATTCAGAAAAATTTTATCGCCGTTGATGGGCGAGTGAAAAGTTACGCCTTCTTCGGTAATTTTGCGCAACTTACCCAAACTAAAAACTTGAAAACCGCCGGAATCGGTTAAAATGGGTTTTTGCCAACGCGCAAAATCATGCAAATCGCCATGCAGACGGATCACCTCGGTGCCGGGTCTTAACATTAAGTGATAAGTGTTGCCTAAAATAATTTGCGCACCAGTATCAGCGATATCATCGGGTGTCATGGCTTTCACTGTGCCAAGTGTGCCTACCGGCATAAATGCAGGGGTATCGACAACACCACGTTCAAATTGCATTTGGCCACGACGAGCAGCGCCGTCGGTGGTGGTTGTGTTAAATTTCATGGGCTCCCCTTATTTCTCTATCAACATCGCGTCGCCGTAACTATAAAAACGGTATTTATTTGCGATTGCATGCGCATAGGCGTTCATAATATGTTGATATCCTGCGAACGCGCTAACCAACATCAGTAAGGATGATTTAGGTAAATGAAAATTGGTGATCATGGCATCGACAACATTAAATTGATAGCCCGGATAAATAAACAAATTAGTTTCACCTTGATAAGGATGCAATTCACCGGTTTTTGCTGCAGTTTCTAAACTGCGAACAGAAGTGGTGCCCACAGCAATTACACGATGGCCATTTTGTTTAGTTTGTTGAATCTTTTGCACCGTTTCAGCTGGAACTTCCAAATATTCATAATGCATTTGATGTTCATGCACGTATTCTGTGCGTACCGGTTGAAATGTGCCAGCCCCAACGTGTAAAGTCACATAAGCGAGATTGACACCTTGTTGTTGTAAGGTTGTTAATAAATGGGTATCAAAGTGCAAGCCTGCAGTAGGTGCAGCGACTGAGCCCTGATGCTGGGCATACACTGTTTGATAACGTTCCCAATCCATCAACTCATCGGGTCGTTCCATATAAGGCGGTAAGGGTATATGTCCGTGCTTTTCAATCAATGCTATCGCTGTTTCTTCGGTATCAAATTGTAAAGCAAATAATTCGCCTTGGCGTCCTGTGACAGTCACAGGAATGATATTTTCTAATAATAGTGTGGCGCCCTCTTTCGGCGATTTGCTAGCGCGAACGTGAGCTAACACCGTATGCAATCGGGTGATACGTTCCACTAAGATCTCCACTTTGCCACCACTGGGTTTTTGCCCAAATAAACGCGCAGGAATAACGCGAGTATTGTTAAGGACTAATAAATCTCCGGCGTGGATATACTGCGGTAAATCGCTAAAGCTTTTATCGTTGATTTGCCCTGTGGCTGCTTGGAGATGTAATAATCGACTACTAGTGCGCTCGGGCATGGGGTAGCGCGCGATTAATTCTTCAGGTAGTTGGAAATCAAATTGATCGACGCGTAATGTTGTCATTTAAGTTTATAGTTGGGAAATTATGGGAACTGTGGTGCCGGAGGTCGGAATCGAACCGACACGATATTGCTACCACCGGATTTTGAGTCCGGCGCGTCTACCAGTTCCGCCACTCCGGCGAAGGTGAGGCATTATATCAGGCAAGCGCCGGGTGTCAATAGGGATTTACGTGGAAGGAGAATTCCTGACGGTTGAGCCACAATCAGGGGATTGTGCTGTACTGCTATCAGGGGTCACGGCTCTTGTTTCGGGGGCAGACTTAGAGCTGTGGAAACCTGCGCTACGCCGTAGTGAATGACGGCGGCTTATAGAAGAATCTGATGCCGATAACGGAACCGCTGGTAATCTGCTCTCACTCGAGCTAGAACTGCTTGAAGATGAGCGCGCTCCATTACCAAACTCAGAACAAGAAGAGCTGCTGATTAAACTGCTCTCTTGAGTAATAAAGATCTCCGTAGGTAAACCTAGCATTGCTGCAAACTCTTGCTGCATTTTTCCAAGCTCTATCCCAAAGAAAGCTTCATTTATAGTCACACCATTAGGTAACACCATTTTTGGTTTATTCTCACCACCCCAAAATACGACAAGATTTTTTACAGAGGAAGACCAAAGCCTCAGATTACCCCTTTGTAAAGTTGCGACATAATGTAGAGTAATTACTTGTAACCTCGCTGGATGAAGAATACTAACAATAGCAAGTTCATTCTGCTCATCAAGTTTAGGCATAGATCTAGAAAATAACCCACTTTGAAAAAAGCTACTGGAGGTTTTTTTCAGTTCTAAAGCAGGACTAGAATGAGTCCGTGATGGGCTTGTAACATTACAATAGGCCATTCTATTACATGCATCTAGTTGGTAATACAGAATAAGAACTTCTATCAAGTCAGTAATGCTATTTCTGAGTTTTTGAAGTCCATTTAGATAATTAATAGCTGGATCAAATTTCGGCAAATGCGCTTCTGACAAGTCATTCGAGGTCCCGAAATAGTAGCACTTAATTGATTCTGATATCCCATTAAGAATTGATTGCACTTCGCCCAGAGTTTTAGTTCCATTTTCATCAGTAAGTATTTTTGCTAACTTTGGCTGGATGTTGGATTGTAAAGAACCATTAAATTTCTGTAAGTTTGACTCAGGTTGTATGATAATTTTGTTATAAATAGTTTCACACCCCTTTTGCAGCTGCTCAAACAAGCCTTCGGTTGAGCTCACATCAACTAATTTTTTAATCATTGCATTAATCCCATGAATCTGGATTAATAATTCATCTCTAGCCTCTTCAACTGCGTTTTTTGCATGGTTCAACTCGACGACACGAGTTTCTGCTTGACTCAGCGCATCTCTTAGAGCCTGTAGTTTTCTATCAAAATCCTCTTGCGCTTGCCCTAGTTCTTGGGTCAGTGCTAACAAAAATTTTAGCTGAACGTCATGCTCTGCACATAATTCTTGCATTTTGCTAGCAAAGGTTTTGCATCTTTCTTTTTCTTTCTGATGAAGAAGCTCTAATCGTTTTATTACGTTTATTAACTCTGAATGAGATAACTTCATCAAAAACTCTATTGGATCTTCATCTCGACTATAATTTGGCAAAAGCTGTAATGCTTTATTAACTAAGTGCGCTTCTTCTGTTTGCAATAAATTTTTAATCTTTGCTATAACTTGCTCAAAACTGTCGACACCCTTCCACATCGGTTCTTTTTCACTTTCCTCTAGGATAGATGTGCTCAAACTCATAGGTAAAGATACAGATAATTGTGGAGATGAACTGATACTGTTGTCTGGCGAGCTATTTTCGCTCAAAAAAGTTTGCTCTTCATTTCTATTTGTTACACCGTCTTGTATTGTGTATATTAATTGGCTAAATTTACTATCCACTGTAGTCACTTCAGTTGCATTGTTATCTACGCAAGAAAGTATTTGTGTATCATCGTCTCCGCTTAAATCAAAACCTGCCAACGAAAGACGCTGCGCTTGAAAATTTAGATGTCTATTTTTCACAGCTGCCATACTTTCATTTATTTTAGCTTCTAAGTTCAATCTTGCTTTTGTCTCTGCTAAAGCAGTATCTCCCTTATTAATACATTCATTCGCCTTGTTTTCCGCCACAAATACATTATCAAAGAAAAATTTCAAATAACTGATGGCTTTTTTTATTATTGCCTTTTTAGTAGACTCATTAAGGAATTCAGAGGAGGCTGCATTAAAATACTGACTCCCCTCATTTGAAAAAGGTAATGTTAATTTTTGTAAATGAGTAATGTGATCAAAATACTGCTTCATACTTGGTTGTTGGTGATATGCTACTGACAAAACGTCTATGTCTTCTTTATAAACAGAGCGATATACACCAATTTCTTGGTCTTCTTTATTCATGTACCTTAATGCAGCATCATATTCAATTCCGGTGGGACTATGATGTGCTGCTGCAGTAATCCATCCAGATAAGCGTTTTATATCATGCTGATATAACAATATCTCTTCTTCCAGTTCCGTCAACTGTATTGCTTCATTAACAAATTGTTCGCTTTCGGCAAAATCGTTTACATTATCATCATTAACCACTTTTCTGGTAAATTCAACTAACTTTTGAAGCAGTGCTTCACGTTTAATAAGAAGCAAATCCCCTTTTTTCTCTAATAGCTTTATTAAAAATGGAATTAATGCATTACTCTGAGCGAATAATTGAATTGAATTATCTCTCTCTTCTCCTTGTTGCACAATAGATTTCCGCTCGTCCCAATCAGCATACTCTTGCAGGCTTGGCTTTAATAAGCTCTCGAGTCGTTTTATATGTATATTGATAAATTGTTCACGCCATTTTTGTAATGCTAAAATACGGCCAGATAAATCATCTTTCTCAGTCTTATTCTCTTCTGCTAAATCTGTATTATTTTCAACATATTTTAACCCTCTAAATTCCACAGCGATTCTTTCTATTTGCAATAAATCATCATGTAACAAATAAAACTGAGACAATGAGCTCTCCATTGTCTTTAAGAAATCATCATCCATCCTGGCTATTTTCTCAAGATCAGTAGTGCCTAGCGCCGTTTCTCCGACAATTGCTCGCGGAGATAACTTCATTATATCCATACTGAGTCTTAGTGGATCAAGCACCTCTCCTGATGTAGGAGATGTTGCAATATTGTGGCAAGGTAATAATTCATCCTGTGATGTCGCTACAATAGAATTATCAAATACCACTACCAGTGCATTTTTAGCATCTTCCCATGCCGCAACCCATGGGA
>CAZULF010000090.1:0-8860 GCA_964621215.1 uncultured Legionellales bacterium
CACCAAAACAATCAGCGAAACAATTTTGGCATCACGCTGTGAGTGTGTTCACAAATCCTTATTTATGGCTCAATGGAATTTTCATCGGTGTGGTATTTGCAATTGTTTCTGTTTTTAGCGGGATGTGGGGGATTCCTTTTATCAGTCTTGTGCGAAATATTCAAACTTCACAAGCCACTCTCGTTGTTTCGATGATTTTTGTTGGGCTAGCATTCGGCTGTCCTGTAATTGGGATGATTTATCCATTAGTACGCGATTATTTGCGCGCAGTGTATGTGTCAGCCGCATTAGTATTAGGCATATTATTGACATGGTTAATTTATTGGCCACCCACTTCTTTAATATTGTATGGCGGAATTATGGCCGTAATGGGGGTTTTTAGTTGCGTTTATGTATTGAGTTTTACGTATGTAAAAGAATCCGTCGCTCCAGATGTTCAGACCACAGCGATTGGTTTTACCAATGCTTTGTGTGTAGGTACGGTACCTCTTTTCCAACCTTTAGTCGGATATCTTTTACATGTTTCAGCAAACTGGCGTCACAGTGGTGCAGGTTTAGAGGTGTATGATGCCGTTGATTATCAATGGGCACTTTCAGTATTGCCTTTGTCATTATTGATTGCCGCTGTGTTAGGTTGGTTTATTTTTTCTAAGAAAGCAGCTGAAGAAGAGAGCGCTGCTACGTTGACAGCAAACTAAGAAACGAAGGGGCAGACTGGTATTAAAACTGGATTCAATCCCAGACTTGCCCTTATCGTTATTGTTTTCGATTCAAGACATTAAAGATTAATTTTTAGAGGGGATATCCCATGCCTCGTGAGGGCCCTTCGCTGATTGCGCCCATTTATAACATCCACCATTTGAATAGCCAAGGCCTCCATCGCAACTGTCCATCGCGTAACATTCTTCTTTTGTCAAAGAACCAAGTACAGTTACTGTTGCCACCCATTCGTACCCACCCGAGAGATTTTCCATCCAGTAGCATTGGTGTTCGTTTCTAGCAGTATGAGCTAGGGCATTGAAACTGAGACTAGATATGGAAAGAAGTAGAATCAAGCTTATCTTATTCATGGTAGATTTCTCCAATAAAGAGTTAACTGGTTATTTTCACACTACTATACTAGCATTTCAAAATGATGAGTGGCAATTCTGTGTTTTTTTCGACTCAAATATGAGTGACGCGCCATATTTGTAGGTGTACCATTAACTTATGGAAAGTTGTTACAGAAATGCACGGATCTATTTTTGTGGGAACTTATTGGGTTTTGCGCTTCACAAAGGTTATAAATTATGACGGAACTTAAGAGAACCTTAGGGCTTGCTGAGTGTATCTTTTTTGGTGTGGGCTCTATTTTGGGTGCAGGTATTTATGCCTTGGTGGGTAAAGTTGCCGGCGTGTCTGGAAATTTAATTTGGCTTTCTTTTTTCATAGCATCTATCACAGCATTATTAACGGCATTTTCATATGCAGAGCTCAGTTCGGCTTTCCCGAAAGCGGGTGGTGAATATGAATATGCGAAACATGCTTTTGGAAAAAAAGTGGGTTTTTTTCTGGGGGCCATTATTTCAATCAATGGTATTATCAGTGGTGCAACTGTTTCACTGGGTTTTGCAGGTTATTTAAGTGGGTTAACGGGGATTAACTTAATTGTTGCTGCGCAACTAATCATTATTATTGTTTTTAGTGTAAATGCCTACGGAATTAGAGAGTCATCTTTCCTTAATATTATTTTTACAGTGCTTGAAGCGAGTGGATTATTCCTGGTTATTTATTGTGCGATTCCTTATTTTGGTAAAGTAAATTATTTTGAGTTGCCGCCAAATGGCATTGCAGGAGTGTTTACTGCATCTGCTTTAGCCTTTTATGCGTATATTGGCTTTGAAGATATTGTGAAATTGGCAGAAGAAACTAAAAATCCTGAAAAAACAATTCCACGAGCATTGTTTGCTTCAAGTTTTATTGTGTTTATATTGTATACATTGGTTGCTATTTCTGTTGTCAGTGTCATTCCATATGAGCAGTTAAGTCTCTCCAAAAATCCATTAGCTGGCGTAGTAAAAATGTCCTATGGTCAAACAGGGCTGATAGTGATTTCAATAATCGCGCTGTTCTCAACTTCGAATACTATATTATCTAATATGTTAAGTAGCTCTAGGGTATTGCTAAGCATGTCAAAAGAGGCAAAAAGAATAACGCATTTTTCGCATATTTCTCAAAAAAGACAAACGCCTGTTCGCGCCTTAATATTAATTTTAGTTATTATGTCGTCTTTTGCATTAATAGGAAGGATTGAGATTGTCGCCATGATCGCAAACATCTTTATTTTTATAACTTTTTTTATAGTTAATCTCGCTGTTGTTGTACTCCGAATTCGTCATTCGGGTGTTAAAAGGCCGTACAAAATACCGGGTAATATTAAAAATATTCCAGTGATCAGTCTACTTGGAATGATGGCAACTTTCCTGCTATTTCTGATTAATTTTTACAGCCTGTTTTTCTAATTATACAGGTAAAAAAATTATCAACTGTAGCTGTTCAGCAATGACGCTGCTGGGAATCTGGAGATGTAGGGCGTCATTTGTGGCTATGCCTATTAATCAATGGCATTAATTAATGCCGTAAAGTATTTCGGGGGCTCTGGTCGTGAATACCACGCTAAAGTGAGATCATGCTTGAAAGTTTTTTTCTTGTTCAACAATATTAACTGCCCCGACATGACATAAGGACGTGCAAATTCTTCGGTAAGAATACCGTAGCCTAACCCGGCGATAAATAATTGTACAATGCTCTCTGTATTATTGACAAAATGCCTCTCCGGTTGAATGTTATCAAGCAAAGAAAATGCTTTTAAATAGGCAAATGTCATCAAATCATGCGAATCGAAATCGATTATTCTTTCATTTTCAATTACATCCTTCAAGGTTCGACCAGACCATTGGGAGCTACATAGTAATACATAACTTTCAGGGGAAAGTGCTTTGTGTTCCATCTCAGAAGTCACTAATTCTGGTCTCAATATTACTAAATCAATTTCGCCTGATTTTAGGCGCTTACTGATATCATTCGAATCATCAATAATAAAGGAGAGGAGTAATTGAGGGAATGCTTTCATAACTGATTCGCACCTAGGAATAATACGAGAACGCATTATACTGGTTGGACCTGCTATCTTAATACGTGTCGCCGAGTCTATCCCTGCGCCTTGAATAGTAGCAAGGGCTGCTCCGCCCATCTCAACAACGCGCTGGCAGTATCGATGAAGCACTTCTCCCTCATGAGTAAGGAGCATTCCACGTCGACTACGAATGAAAAGCGTTGTTTTCATTCTCTGCTCTAAGAGTCGTATTCGCTGGGTTATGGCCGTTTGTGTTAAGTGCAATAATGACGCTGCGCCATGGACCGTGCCTTCGCTAACAATCGCTTCAAAGGCTCGTAATTGAGGTTCAAGTAAAACCATAAAAATTGATCACTTAATGAAATTAATGAATTATACAGATATATCTATTTCACATACAATACCCCTAACATTCAACATGAGGTGAAAAGTGATGAAAAGAACCTTCAGTTACGCTAGCTGTCCAAATCGTACCAATGCTCGTTGTGAAATATTTGGTGCGAATACCCAATGTGCAGGAACAGCGCCTACATTCTCCCAGTCACAAGATCGCGAGATATTTTCTGCCGATTTTATTCGTGAGGTTGATAATCGACTTTATTCTTTACCTGAAAATTTTAAAACAGGTGAGTACTTGTGGGACTCTGGAAATTTAGACTTTAACGAGCGCAGCATTACAGCGGAGACAAAATTAGTATCCTCTCAGTTTGAGGCTCTATTTCAAGAAGAAAAAGTGCCTATTTGTTTAGGTGGTGATCATGTCATCAAATATTCTGCTCTTAAGGCATTAGAGAGTACTATTTCGGGAGAATATGGCGTAGTGTATGTTGATGCACATCCCGATTGCGAAGCTCAAAAAATACTGACGTACAGCTCGATATTGCATCATGGTTTTTTGATGCCCAATTTAAAGCCGCGCCAGATCATGCTTACAGGTATTAGGCAATTTACAGAAAATGAATCCAAGGCATTGAAAGTCTATCAACCTGAGGTCGGTGTAATAATGGGAAGTGAATTTGCATGCACGTCTATGGATAATGTTCTCGATAAAATTATCAAACAATTCTCTGGGTTAAAATATCTTTATTTTTCTATTGACCTGGACGGACTAAGCCCATCTTGCGCGCCGGCTGTAGAAAGTCCTTATCCCGGTGGTCCTAGCCTAAATCAAATTATTTATTTAATTCAACATTTGAAAAAAAAATTCACTTATATTGGTATGGATATTAGCGAGTTTATTCCCAAGTTGGATAAAACTAACATCACTGCTTTGTCTGCTGCTCGTCTAATGAAAGAGTTTTATAGTCTGATTATTTGAATAAAAATGATAAATAACATAGATCTGGCATTAATGGAGTTGAAATGATAGATGTTACAAAGCGTGAATTAAATTGCCTGGCGCTTATTGCAAAGGGTTATACCATGAAAGGAGTTGCATTGCGATTAAATATTTCACCAAGAACCGTTGAGACTCATTTGCGAAATCTCAAAGAAAAATTCGGATTTTCGAGCAAAAATCAACTAGTGTCACTTTGGTATGATCAATATGAAAATTCACAACAAAGGGATTACGTCTAATAGTTAAATTTTGTCTCATTGTTAGAACTAAATATCAGTATTTAGCTCAAATGTTTTTAATGGAGTATAAACGCTACCAGATTCGGTCGGTTCGCTTTTAAAAAGCACAACACGATTAGCCGTATCGTCGATTGTTTTGATGTGATTGAAAGTAAAATCTTCGGTATGAGTAGTTTCCCTAAATCGACCTAATGTGATGTGAGCAACAAAAGGACGTTTCTCTAGTTTAATTCCCTCTGAAGAGAGAGTTTGGTTTAGTGTTCTCACAAGATTGGCAAGTTCTAAATTTAGATGAACTGCAAGTGCTATTATATGAGGTCTTTTTGCTGGGAATACGATTAATTTTCGAGTGGAAATTGTGATGGTTTGACATTTTTTTAATTGTTCTTGAAGTAATGAATTTATTGTATTCACTTGCGCTTCATCGATGTTTTCTAGGAATCGTATTGTGATATGTAAATGATCGGGCGATGTCCAGCGAATATCTTTAAATTGGTATTCATTTCTTAGATCTTTAATAGTATTCAGGCAGTGCTCTTGAATTAAGGGTGGTAATGTAAGAGCATAAAAAACACGCATGGTTAATCCTTCAAAATTATACTCTATCAAAGGGAAAAGAAATCACTTCATTAATGTGGCTTGCATTTGTAGCTAACATAATCAGACGATCGACGCCTAATGCAACGCCTGCACATTCAGGCATGCCATGAGCTAAAGCAGCGAGTAAATTTTCATCGATGGGTAATTCCGGTAGTTGCATTTTTTTTCGTTGATTATTGTCGGCGTTGATTCGATGACGTTGTTCTTTATCGTCTGTCAATTCATGATATCCATTAGCTAATTCGATGCCCTGAATATATACCTCAAAACGTTCTCCAACGAGATGCCCGTCTTCATTTCGAATTTTCGCCAGTGCTGCTTGAGAAGCAGGGAAGTTATAAACGAAATGAGGTTGGGTGACGCCAAGTTGAGGTTCGATCAGGTGGCTCATTAATAATTGCAACCAAGTATCAAGATCGTCCCCAAGATTGGGTGCGTTGATGTTGTTGTTTTGTGTGGCATTTTGTAGTTCAGAAAGAGATGCTGTGAAAGGATCGATGTTTAAAAATTGACGAAATAGATCTCGATAGGTCACTCTAATTGCTTTGTCGTTATTCAAAATTCGTAAAAATAATTCATCCATTTCATCCATCAATTGATGGTGATTAAATCCGATTCTATACCATTCAAGCATGGTGAATTCTAAATTATGGTAACGCCCACTTTCATCGCCACGGAATACTTTGGCAAGCGAATAAATAGAACCAATTCCGCTAGCCAGCAATCTTTTCATTGGAAATTCGGGTGATGTTTGTAAAAAACCGATTTCATGATTATTGAGAGGGACTCGTATGCTCGATAGATGAGGATCGGTAGCGGTGACTCGACAAAGTAGAGGGGTATCAACTTCTAAAACATTACGTTCAGAGAAAAATGCGCGTAGTTCTGCAATAATTTTTGCTCTTGCACGTAATTGTGAAATAGACGCAGTAGGGCGCCACGTTTGTTGATAGTCAACCGGTGGGTTTATTGTTGATTGCATACGATTGTTAATTATTCTTTAGCGCGAGAAACATAAGTTCCGGTGCGAGTGTCAATTTTTAAAACATCACCAATATTAATGAATAATGGAACACGTATAACTGCGCCGGTTTCTAGTGTTGCGGCCTTATTACCACCGCTCACGGTATCACCTCGAACACCAGGATCTGTTTCGGTGACTGTGAGATTCACAAAATTGGGTGGCGTGACGTTTAAAGGAACACCGTTCCACATGGTGATGATGCAAGAATCTTGTTCTTTGAGCCATTGTGCGGCATCGCCCACTGCTGATACAGGGATTTCATGCTGTTCGTAGCTTGCTGGCGACATAAAATGAAGGCGGTCTCCGTCAGAATATAGAAACTGCATATCCATTTCTACAACATCCGCTGTTTCAAGAGTGTCTCCCGATTTGAAGGTTTTTTCGAGGACACGGCCCGTTTTTAAGTTACGCATTCTGACTCGGTTGAAGGCTTGCCCTTTGCCCGGTTTAACATATTCATTATCTATGATGCTATACGGATCGTTCTCGAGGATTACCTTGAGACCCGACTTAAATTCATTTGTGCTGACCATTCCCATGTTGATTCGCCTTATTAAACAGACTATATTTGACCTGGATATTGTATAAACAATCTACTGCGAAGCACAATAATCCTGAGTCTCCAGAAGATTTTAGAAAATTTGTTTGGTCACATAGTGTCAACTATGCTCCCGGCACAAATTTTCTAAAATCTTCCAGATCTTCAGTGCTCTTGAGCTTCTCGCTACGATTGATTTATACAATATCCAGGTAACCTTGCTAAAATAACAGAGCAGTAAGTATGAATCAACAGCGATTAGTGAAAAAGCCAACGCCAGACTGGCAGCAAAGTTTGGTTGATGTCATCACAAATCCCAAAACATTACTGGAATTACTTCATCTTAAGCCCGAGCAAGTGGGTTTGTGTTCGTCTAATAGTTTGTCATTCTCTCTGCGTGTCCCTCGCGAATATGTAGCTCGAATGCGAGTGGGTGATCCACGAGATCCATTATTGCTGCAAATTTTGCCTACGAAACAAGAATTATTAGCCATGCCAGGATATAGTCATGATCCGTTACAAGAGCAACAAGCTAATAAACTGCCAGGATTAATTCATAAATATCGCGGACGTGTTTTATTGACCGTAACAGGAGCATGTGCGATCAACTGTCGCTATTGTTTTAGGCAAAATTTTTCATATGAAGAAAATAATCCAGGACGTGCGGGTTGGCAAAAAATTGTTGATTATGTTGCTGCAGATCCTAGCATCAATGAAATAATTTTTAGTGGTGGAGATCCGCTAATCGCGAAAGATAATTTGCTTGCTCAAATTATTCGGCAATTCTCAGCTTTGTCACAAATTAAACGTTTAAGAATTCACACACGTTTACCCATTGTAATCCCTCATCGAGTTTCAGAAGAATTTACTGCTATGTTATTAGAGTCCGGGTTGCAAATAATTGTTGTTGTACATGTAAACCATCCGAATGAAATTGATGCTTCGGTTGAGGAGTCGCTGCAATTGATGCGAGACGCAGGGATCACTGTTCTTAATCAAGCAGTGCTATTGAAAAATATCAATGATGATGCGTTAGTGTTGGCAGAGCTTAGCGAAAAATTATTTGCCTGTGGTTGCTTGCCTTACTATTTACATGCGCTCGATAAAGTTGTGGGTAGTGCACATTTTGATGTAGAGATTTCTCGCGCGCGAGAAATTCATTGGCAGCTATCACAAATATTGCCCGGTTATCTAGTGCCAAAATTAGTTAAAGAGGTACCAGGCGTATCAAGCAAGGTACCAATTGATTTAGAAATAACCTGAGCCATTGGTGGTTCCTGCTATAACGGGCTCAGAATCGCTACTTGATTCGCTGTCTTCTCGAATTACAGCTAATACCTGCAGCATTTTAAGTTGTTGTTGAGAGTCTAATCTTTTATTGATAGGGAGGCTATCGAGTTGCACAGACTCTTCGCTATTAGCTTTTTGTTTGGTGCTGGCTGAAATTGTATCGATATTAGCTTGCGCATCACTAAATGAGCGTTGTCTGACGACTCGGTTAGTTGGTTGTTTCTCTTTAGACTTCCCGGAAGCAAATAGTGAAATATTTCCACTCGATCTTAAACTGGGTAATTTGGGCATATCCTGGGTGCTTTCATGCAATGAGCTGGTAGAACGATTTTTATTGGCTTGAGGCTTGGAAAATAACAAGCATTCTAAAATTCTTTGATGCTGTTCATCTTTCATTTTCGAAGTTGTGAGATTTGTGAAAATTAAAGGTTTAATTCCTAATTTTTTGCAGATAATTTCATCTTCAGAAATAAATTGTAGTATAGTTTTATCTAGGGTGCTTGGTTGATAGTTTCCAAAAAAATTGATTGAGATATTTCGAAAATGACCAATGTATACATCCATAATAGCTTGAAATGAATCGTCGCAAGCTTTGACTTTCGTCAATAAATCTAAGGCCTGTTGATATTCTGTTTTGTATAAATAATCGCCAAAGGTTTTTTCTTTTTTTAATCGCTCAATTACAGTAAGCGAATCGATTGCAACATAAGTCAAT
>CAZULF010000091.1:0-8768 GCA_964621215.1 uncultured Legionellales bacterium
TTCAATCCCCAAATCACGGCACCCAATACTCCGTTGAGTAGCAACGCGACACGCCAGCCCACATGCTCGGTCAATATCGCTAACGGTGTTTGTGCCAGAGCACCCCCAGCCATAGCAAATGTCACGATCAAACCCGTCACTAACGCTAATTGACGTGGTGAAAACCAACGCGAAGCTAACATCATACAACTTAATAAACAGAAGGCATTACCAATCCCGGCAGCAAAGTGGCAGGCGATGGCAAACCAGAGCTGATGTGCACCAGCAAATAGAACCGAGCTCACCACACAAATGCCCAAGGCCATTAATATAATTTTACGCGTAGAAACACGATCAAGAATCATACCAGCAGGGAAAAGAAAGATAACATCAGCATAGAAATAGAAGGAAGACATTTTACTCAGCTGCACACCACTTATATTAAAGGAGCGCATCAAGTCCGCACTGATGGCGTTAAACATATTCATTTGAATGAATTCATAGAAGAAGTAGGCTGCTGCCGCGAAGCAAACTAGCCAGGGTGTGATGGCTTTGGCTTCGTCAATACGACGCTTGGGGCAGGCTGCGGAACGGGTGGCAGCGGCAAATGGTTGCATATCATCTTCCCCTTAAAGTTGTGCAAAATTTTTACGCCATTTTACACGTTTAGAGGGGGAAATGGAAGGGATTTCTTTTCTACCGCATAGGATTTTTTCTTTCCGGTTGTTCTACCTTAGGAGCATCAGGCGATGACGCTGTAGTCGGTTGAGCGGCAACTTGAACTTCCCTTACAGGATTAGGAACATTAGGGCCTGCTCCCGAACTAGCACGTAGATCGATGCCGGACGATTTCATTTCGATTTTTCCACTTTTTAGATTTTCTTGTAAAGTAAATTTTGGATCAACTTCTTTTTGAATCACAGATATTACCGCATTAAACTGCGCACCTAAACGCCCATCATGCAACGCATGCCATAAAACGCGATTGTTTTTATTGAGGTCATCGAGAAGCATTTGGGGATTAAAGTCGCGTTTCCCATTAGTTATTGCTAAATCTAATAGGCTATCTAACCATTCTGCAGCTTCAAGTTTAGTTTCCTTAGATTTTTCTGGAGCAACCATATTAACAATACCCTGCTTCAAACTATACAGCACGCCCTGCCCTTCTTTCCCTCTTTCTGCTTGATAGCTCTTTAATCCTGTTTTTGCCTCTTGCAAGGAGTTATAAGCCACGCCTTTATTTAAGCTCTTTGCTAAATCAACCAGAGGTGAAGTGGCTACTGTCTGTTGTGGGTCAGAAATATTTTTTACTCCACTACCTGGGTTTACTGCTTGAGTTGCGCGGTCTAAAAGTGCTTTTAGTTCTGGAGTTTGGTTTAAGGTTTGCCATATTTTTGCTTCTTTAGTGCCAAACGATGCTGTTTTTGATGTATACATGTGATTGTTGAACATGTTCACACCACCAGGAGCAGACATAGTCTGAACAATAGTCACCATACTGCTCAACCAACCAGCAGCACGCTTCTTTTCTTCAGAAGCATTTTGACCTAAATTTTCTATGTAATCTTTTATGTTCTTTTGTATCTCATCCAGATTTTCTGTTTCTGGTGAATGGCCTGGAGGTACAGCTCCTTTTTTCTGTTGATAAACGGTCATTATCTCTGCCATCTTGGTTTTATTTGCAGGAAGACAAGTATTGGCACCAAGTGCTAGTAAAGTAAATAATGATTTTTCGCGATCTACTTTGTCCACTAGCGTGTGCGGAGAATATTCTAGCAGATTATCCAGAGCCGTCTTCTTTGTGGTATCATTAGCCGTGTTGATATTAAATTCACGTTCACGATTTTTTTTTCAATAAATCGGACACCGCTGCTTCACCTCGCCCAGCAGTCTCTATCAATTCTGATACAAATTTATCTGCTCCCACTGCCATTTCCTCTATCCCCTTAAAAAATTTCACTTATTTTAAGTATAGTCGATAAGTTGTATTTTTAACTGATTGATTATAAAGAGATTTATATCTATTCGTGACACTGTGCCTTAGGGGCTATCATTTCTGTAGCATCCATTTCCAAATAGGCATTACTTTGATTGTAACTTCTTTGCCTGATTCTATTGTTATTACTTCCACTGATTCTTCATTATCCGTCAATATCCAGCCTTCCTGCAAATTATAACATTGTATTGCTTCCAACAGACCGTTTACTTCTCGTTCCTTTGTCTCCATATCGGTTAACGAATAACAGACTTGTATCGCTTGAACAATGTCTAATTCTGCTTTAACTAAAAAATCACATTCGTAATGCTGTTTATGAAAATAAATATTTTGTTTGCGTTGACGTAACTCACGATATACTATCGTTTCTAGTATTCTACCTTTATCCGATGAAAATCGAAAAGAAACTGACGCAGCAATGCCTGTATCTAAACAATAGGCTTTTTTATCATTAGATAATTGTTTTTTCAGTGAGTAATCAAACTTATATAATTCATCAAATAAAAAAACATTTTTTAAATAAGAAAAATAGTCCATAATAGTATTCAAATGACAGTTCAATGCACTGGCGATACCTCTGTAACTAAAGTTTTTCGCTGAATTAGTCGCAAGATAGATCGCTAATTCTTTAACTTTTGTTACATTAACATCATATCGACTTGCAATATCTTTATAAATAAAATCATCAAAATATGCTATCAATAACTCTTTCTTCAATACCTCACGATTCACAACTGCAGGAAACGCGCCATATTCAATATACTCATTAAACAACGCATATAATTGGCTTTGCATTTTTTGTGAAACGGGTAATGACGAAACTGCTATGGATTTAAAATTCAAAAATTCCACAAAAGATAACGGATTGATGGTAATGGCTAAATTACGGCCTGTTAACAAAGTAGCATACTCTTGTTTGATCAATGATGAGTTTGAACCACTTAACCATATTTGCTTAAATTCACGACGATCGTACATTTTCCGAATGAACTGAACCCAATCGTGACAATTCTGAATTTCATCAACAAACAAATAATCTATAGACGCAGACTCGAGGTATGTATAAATAATTTCTGATAATGAATATTTTTTTAAAACCTCATCTTCAAAATTCACGTATAAAACATTTTTATTCATTACATAGACAGAATGTATTACTTGGTAAAGTAAAGTACTTTTACCTACCCGCCGCGCACCTTCAACTATTTTGATCTCCGGGACTTGTAAATAATCCGGAAGGTTATAGTTACGGCTATATCCTAATAATTGCTCTGGAAACTCCCCCGTTAACCAAGGATTCCAATCTAATAGCGACTGTTTTATAGATTCGTTCATTAGCAAGCTACTCTAAATATTTGTACTATTGAAGTATAGCATATTTTTTTATTTTGCTACAGTCGAGTGTAGCAAGCTTAGCAATTCCTGTTGGTTAACGTGGAAATTGCTGTAAGCCCTCCCCATCGCTGGGGAGGGCTGAAAGTGAAGCTCGACTTCTGTTTCTAAAGCACCGGTCGCTGCATATTTAACGTATCGATTAAGCGCACCATTTTATTCGTGCAGTTATTAATAACCGTTAACGTATTCACCAGATGCTCACTCAGCTTATCAACTAAGATGTGAAAAGCTCCCAAATAACACATGGAGTTCACTTGATAAATATGTGATGTTAACTCCACCCGCACCATTTCTTCACTCAGGGCAGGATTCAAATAGAATATATTCTGTCGCGGCTCATCCCCCGGTGAAACGCCATAAGCTTTGTTAAATAATAGTTTCGTCAATCCCATTTGCTCAATTAATGCGCTTATAAACCGATGTTGATGTTGGCTAATCGTTGCATCAAGTAACTCCTGTCGCGACACGGTTAACATTGACTCCACCGTCAACAAAACATCTTCCAATTCTTTCTCTAATAACGTCTCATGCACGTCTTCATTGACCATAAATACACCAAATTCCTCCATAACAGGCTCCCTATGTGGTTCATATATTGACAAGTAAAGAGCCTATCTTGCATAGCAAGATAGGCTCGGGGCATATCACTCGACTGCACTTCTCTTGGGGCAGCTTAGCTTGAGAGATAATCGTTAATAGCTCCCTTTTTGCTAAAACGAGGGTGGCTTCAACTCCTGAGCCAGCAGTGCTGGGTCCGTGATGAGTGGGGAGAGAAACCACCAAACCGCATATTCATATAATGCGCGTATTAAAACATTGATCTTTTATTGGTGCTAGCGGATAATGATTGCGCTTTTTCGGAGTCGGTAATCTCGACACAAAATTATGACTAGAATTTCGTAGTATAATTTCTGGCACACCACGGGTAAAATTTCACCCGTTGTCCGAGGACGAATAGCATCAAATAAGCAAGCCCGACGCTCCCCGATAGCTAAGTCAATAAAAAGGAGGCTAGATGATAACGGAAATAGACGAAGGAAAAGGACTCGTCAAAGTATATTGGCGCAATGTACGCGACCGCGTCGCAAAAGTAGAACCCACATTCGCAAAAATTGTGGATGAACTCGAGCCAGATGATAGTTTCCCATTGTATTTAGCGTATTATCCGTATGGGGCTTTGATTGGTGATACAGAAAGTCAGCTTTATCCCACGCAAGATGGAAAATTATATCGACTCACTGATAACAATGTACCAAGTAGCGTTGTACAGGACCTGGGTTACGGTTATGGTTCATCTCCATTGGGTATAGTACTGGAAAAACAATTTGAACTCTTTATTGATTTAAAACACAAGGGTATTTCCGTACCCTTTGGAGTATATGGACCTGGAGATATTTTTTCTTTTTATACTAACCTAACCAAAAGAGAAAAATATCAATATTCTACCAATACTGTTTTAACTTCTGCATCTGGTGTTAGATCTGTTTTCATGCTACCTAACATTGGTTGTGCAACCAATCATTCTAATTTACAACGTGACTTTAATATAAAAAATCCGGCTCCAAAATCTATGTATGACCATTGGCATATTTTCAAAAATATCATTAATAGCGATATTATAAATAGTGATTGGCGCATGTGTGTATTATATTTTTCTGAAAAATGGATTAATCAACTTCAGGATAATAAAGCATGGGCATATTTAAAAGCATATTTACATGAACTCGCTTGGAAACGCTCTCAGTATACCCGATCACAGGATGATTATGATTTGGCTTTTTCCGTAATTCAAGAAAAGAGAAACCTAAAACCGAATCCTTACTTGGTCGATACCGCTAGACATTTATTCAAGATAATTTTAGGACACGCACCTGGTTATGCACCGGCTTGCGAGGATGAGGCGTTGCCTTTAGAAATTATTCAGCAAGTATATACATCATCTTATGGGCTAAAAAAATACATACCAACTGTTATCCATCCGGTTTCTTTTAATTTTGAAAAAGATATTAACCCCATATATTACTCTCTACAGCACCCATCAACTTATGTATTCGCACCTAAATCGAGAAAAGTTTTTAGCAAACTTTTTGAAATGCGAGAATTAGAATATATTATGCATGTATATTTCGAAGAACTCGCTAAAAAAAATTCGTTTTGCTCCGATTCTATTCTCTGCGAAGTTGTGAAACACATAGAATTAAATTATTTCCATAATGAAGTAGATCGACATAAAATAGTTAGACCCTCCGCAGAAATATTACAGTTAGACAATAGGTTAAAATATACTAGTAAAAATTTTCAGATAGAAAATGCTATGTTCGCATCTGATGCTCCTTTCGTGAGGGGTTGTATTAGTATCACAACAAAAAAGGACAAAGCTTAGGCTTATATCAAACTGTCTTTGCTCTCAGCATAGTCACGGGTCCGACTCTTGGCAGCTGGATCTACCACCAATATGGTGGTGCCGCTGTATGGTATTGCAGTGGCGTAATTGGATTGCTATGTTTAATCACTTGTTTTTATTATAGAAAAATAGCCACATATTAATCTACAATAGAAATTGTGGACCCGTCAGAGATGTCTGCTCCATAAGTGTTTCTTGCAGCTCGAACACTTAAAACGCGGTTCTCTAGCCTATTCATTAATACTGATAATTCATAGTGTCCACCACTACAGGTTATACGCATCCATCCTTTATCAGAAGGAAGTCCGTAATAAGATAGCGGAGCTATCATTATTTTATCACTAAATAATAAATAATATGCAATATCCTCATCCGTCTCTATTTTGCCAATTTTGTTTAATGCACACTTAGTTATTTCTGGTAATTCTAATCCGAACATTTCACTCAAATCACATACTATATAAAATGTACCATTAACTTCATACGATTTATCCGGCATAGCAATACCTAATTCATCAATCCGGCGCGCCACATAATTAACTTGCTCACGATAATATTTATTAATTGCAGCTAATTCAAACTCATCCAGTTTATCCATTGCATAAGCAAATGCATTTTGCAATGAGCGTGGAGCATGGCCATAGGTATTAATATTTTCTTGCAATAAATCAGTCATTAAATCGTCGTTAGAAGTGACTAACACCGCCATTCGCTCTCCTGCTGCAGAGAAAGCCTTAGTTGCGGATCGAAGCAAGATAATACGTGACGACAAATCTGGAGCAATAGTAAGCAATGAAATATGTTTTTTTCTATGGAAACATAATTCAGCATAAGCTTCGTCTAAAATAATTAGGAGATCTGGATTCTCTCTTAAAATATCTGCTATTTTCTGTAGTTCAACATCATTAATTACTGTTCCCAATGGATTATTAGGGTCACAAAATAAAAAAGCTACAACTTTTGTATTATTTTGTTCTGCATACTCTATAGCTTTATTTAAGCTAGATAAAAATATCTCTGCAGTGAGTTGATACCCTGTTTGCTCCATTAATGGAATAGGGAATAAATAGTTTTGATCACTACTACCTTTATATAAGCTGTAATGAGGAAATGGAGTGAGGATTATACCTTTTGGATCTTTAGCTCGAAGAATTTTAAAAACGACGTCAAGGCCACCGGCACCTCCAACGGTAAATAAGATATTGTCGGGTTTTATGATAGTTTCATACCAACGACTTAAAGCGCTAGCCATCATTATTCTAGCATTACAGTCACCCATTGGATCGCCATAACCTACTGCGGCATCAATACTTTGTTCTAGTTTAGAGGGTGATACCATTTGATATGCATTTAACAAATATCGTGCTTCTTGAGCTCGGGACCATAACTCAGTCCAATATATTGTTGCCGCTTTTGCTAAAAACTCATTGATAGGAAACGTAGGTTTTCCAATACCTGCAATTATCACTTTGTGTTCATCACAAAGACTTTTTTCTAAGCTTTCTTCCTGAATTTTGGTCGCCCAAATTGAAAGCAACATTATACGATCTATCTTATTAGCTAGTTTGCCTTGTGGTGTTAACAGCATAAATGTACCCTCCGTACTTGAAAAATACCGAAACCTTAACCATACTCAAACATATTGTATTTTTACTGATAGAGCTATTATTAATGTCCACTGAAATTCCTAAAATCAACCTTAATTCTGTTGCAACTTTTCTCGATAAGATGGCCGAGAATAGTGAGAATGTATATTGGTTGAGCAGCCCGGATCTACAGCGCATAGAGTATATCAGCCCAGCCTATGAAAAGATATGGGGTAGATCTGTCGCGGAATTATATAGAAATCCAGAATTATGGATTAGTTATCTCCACCCAGAGGACGTTAAAAACCATCACCCGATTCATGAAATGGCCATAAAAATAAAAAAAGATGGGGAGAAAGCCCGTTACCACGAGAATTATCGTATTATTAGGCCTGACGGAGAAATACGCTGGATTATCGACCGAGGATTTCCCATTTATGGTGATAACGGAGAATGTTGTGGTATAACTGGGGTTGCCATAGATGTTACGGCAGAGAAACTGGCTGAAGAGCAGCTTAGACTAGCTAAAGAAAAAGCCGAAGAAGCTAATGAACTCAAAACCAAATTCATTCAAAATATGCAACATGATATTCGCACGCCCCTAGCTGGTCTATATGGTTATATGAAACAGTTAGCTGAAGAAGAAACTAATGTGGAAAAAAAACAATTCGCTAAATATATGTCTGCCGCTGCAGGTCAACTTTTAAATATGTGTAATGAATTAGTTGATTTTGAAAATATCGATTACTTAGGTGAAACGACTAAATTAGAACCGGTAGAGATTCTTCGTTTCTTATCTAAAGTTATTGATTTAAATAAGGTGGCAGCGCATCATCGCGGATTAAAACTTAGATTATCTATTGATTCTGCGGTACCACCACAATTAAAATTGGATAAGAAAAAACTATATCGTGTTTTAGTCAACTTAATTGGTAATTCACTTAAATTTACTGATGAAGGTGCTGTTACATTAAATGCAAAACTGGTCTCAACAGCCCATAATATAGCAACTATTTCATTTGAAATACACGACACTGGCATCGGTATCCCAGCAAATAAAATTACACATATTTTCGATAAATTTGTTCGTTTAAATCCCTCCAACCAAGCCAAATACAAAGGTAGCGGCTTGGGATTATATTATGTCAAAAAATTCGTCGAAGATATGGGTGGTAAATTAGAGGTTGAAAGCATTGAGGGTAAAGGTTCAACTTTTCGAGTAATATTGTCATTACCTATTCCGCAACCTGATGAGAAAGAAGAAAAAATACCACATGAAATTGATACATTTGATCAAGAAATTATACTGCACGAAATAGATAAATTTCCTGATGCTAAATTTAATAAACAACAAAAAAATACTGTAAAACATGCCGGAACTAACACTAGAAACAAGATGGACAAAAAA
>CAZULF010000092.1:0-8688 GCA_964621215.1 uncultured Legionellales bacterium
TATTGTTGGCTGATGTGGGTGTTGAAACCACGCGTAAGTTGATTAATGATGTCGCCGAGCAAGTGAAACGTAAACAACTTTCTGATCCCGCCGTTCTATTGCCCGCATTATCCCAAGTGATGCAAAATATATTAGAGCCAGTTGCTAAACCTCTAACTATCCCGGCTTCATCGCAACCATTTGTCTTGTTAGTGATAGGCATTAACGGCGCCGGCAAGACGACAACTATTGGTAAGTTAGCCAAATATCTACAAGCACAAGGTAAGTCAGTTATGCTGGCTGCAGGCGACACCTTCCGCGCTGCGGCGACTGAGCAGTTACAAGTGTGGGGCGAACGCAATGATATTGTTGTTATTTCGCAACAAGCTGGGGCTGACAGTGCGTCAGTGGCTTTTGATGCATTACAGGCGGCTAAAGCGCGTAAAATGGATGTATTAATGGTAGATACTGCCGGCAGGTTGCACACCCAACATAACTTGATGGAAGAGCTGAAAAAAGTAAAACGAGTTCTCACTAAACTGGATGCGACTGCACCGCATGAAGTGTTGTTGGTGTTGGATGCCAGTATCGGGCAAAATGCATTAACACAGGCCAAACAATTTCATCAAGCCATAGGTGTTACCGGTTTGGCGTTGACGAAATTGGATGGCACAGCTAAAGGCGGTATTATTTTTGCTATTGCCGAACAAATGGGTATTCCCATTCGTTTTATTGGAATCGGCGAACAGATTGATGATTTACGCCCATTTACCGCGCAAGATTTTGTGAAGGCATTGTTTGAGGAGGGAGATGAAGGATGATCGAATTTGATAATGTTAGTAAGCGTTATCCTAATGGCTATGATGCTCTCAGACAAGTGAGCTTTGAAATTGGTAAAGGTGAAATGGCATTTCTAACGGGACATTCCGGCGCGGGTAAGAGTACGTTGTTAAAGTTAATTACCGTGATGGAGCGACCTACTGGGGGACGGGTTTTAGTAAATGGCTATAATCTAGCGCAAGTTCGCGAACGTAAAATTCCTTATTTACGTCGTTCAGTCGGCGTGATTTATCAAAACCCACATTTACTCAATGATCGTACTGTGTTTGACAATGTAGCTTTACCGTTGGTGATCGGTGGATATCATCCACAAGAAATTGGTCGACGTGTGCGTGCAGCATTGGATAAAGTGAGTTTGTTAAACAAAGAAAAATATTATCCGCAAGCCTTATCGGGTGGTGAACAACAACGTGTGGGTATCGCGCGCGCGGTAGTACATAAACCGTCGGTGTTATTGGCCGATGAGCCAACGGGTAATTTAGATCCACAATTATCAGCAGAAATCATGCAGTTATTCGAGCAATTTAATCAAGTGGGCGTCAGCATATTGATCGCTTCGCATGATTTAGCTTTGATCGGTCGATTACAACATCGCATTATGACCTTGCATCAAGGTAGCATGGTGAGTACAGGAGTCAAAATGGATTATGCAAATGAACCCGCGACAGTATAAAGCTGCATCAGCAGAGAATGCACAACCGAAACGCAACCAATCTATTTATGAAAATGGATGGTCACTGTGGGTGCAACGACATCAACAAGCGTTTTTTGATAGCGTGAAAAAGTTTAAACGTGCGCCATTAGCCACTTTTTTGACGGTGGCAGTGATTGGAATATCGTTAGCATTACCCACATTATTATTGGTATTTTTACACAATGGACAATTACTCAGTAATAGTTGGGGCGCTAGCACACAAATTTCATTATTTGTTAAAATGGACCAAACCGATCAATCGGTGCAACAACTGATTAATCGTTTACAAGCCGATCCTGATATTGCATCAGTGTATTATGTGTCGCCGACAGAGGGATTGCAGCAATTTCAGCGTGCATCAGGGTTTTCTGATCTACAAAATGCATTGACAACGAATCCGTTACCTGCGGTATTAGAAATTAAACCCTCACCTCATCTACGCACATCCGATGCGGTACAACAGTTGGTAAATCAATTACAACATTTACCGGAAGCTGATGTAGTGCAACTAGATATGCAATGGGTGAATCGACTATTTGCCATTATTGATTTAGCGCGACGTGCGGTGTTAGGTTTAGCTATGTTGTTAGGGTTGGGAGTGATCCTGATTATTGGTAACACCATCCGCTTGGCAACGCAAAACAACCGTGAAGAAATTGATATTATGAAATTGATCGGTGCGACCAATGCCTTTGTGCGACGCCCCTTTTTATATACCGGTGTATTATATGGTTTAATGGGTGGTTTGGTGGCGTGGCTGGTGGTTGAAATTCTTTTTTGGTCATTGGCGTCCCCTATTTCACATTTAGCACAGTTGTATCAAACCACTATCGCATTAAAAGGGTTAGGATTTTTTGGTACTTTGCAGCTGTGGCTTTGTTCAGCTTTCTTAGGGTTCGCCGGCTCATGGTTGGTCGTTAATCGATATTTAAATGTCACAGCGGAGCAAGAAACAGCATGACACCTCAAGACACCCAAAAACATCAAGCTGCTGAAGCGGTATTAAGTTATATCGAAGACAACATGATCATCGGTGTTGGCAGCGGCACCACCGTACATTATTTTATTGATGCGTTAGCTAAAATAAAAGGCCGAATTGATGGTGCAGTTGCCAGCTCCAATGAAACCGCTAAGCGATTAAAAGCAATGGGTATCCCGGTTTACGAATTAAATACCGTGGGTGAGTTACCACTCTATATCGACGGTGCTGATGAAATCAATGCGCAATTACAGATGGTCAAAGGCGGTGGTGGTGCATTAACACGCGAAAAAATTATCGCGGCAGCATCCAAACAATTTATCTGTATTGCCGATCAGTCTAAAAAAGTTGGCATCCTAGGTCGTTTTCCTGTGAGTGTTGAGGTTATTCCCATGGCACGCAGTTATGTTGCGCGTGAATTGGTTAAACTCGGCGGCGATCCGGAATACCGTGAAGATTTTATTACCGATAATGGCAATGTCATTCTGGATGTTCACAATCTTCAAGTCATGGAACCGATCAAGCTAGAACAACAAATCAATAATATCGCCGGCGTTGTCTGCAATGGTATTTTTGCTCAACGACCAGCGGATATTTTGTTGCTGGCAGGGGTACAGGGCGTGGAAGTTATAAAATAATCCCGATCGGGATTTTTTGGCAGATTACCGACCAAGTTTAAGAAAATCATCCCGAGCAGGGTTATTCTAACGATAAGTATGCTATACTTAGATAAAACATCCCTATCGGGATGATTATGGTAGAACGATTATGACTATTACTGCAGCACAAGATTTCGGCTTGTTAATTAAAATCACACGCAAAAAAAGCAAGCTGACTCAAGCCGACCTTGCAGCGGCCTCCGGTTTAGGCGTGCGTTTTGTTCGCGAGCTGGAAAAAGGTAAGCCAAGCTGTCAGCTTGATAAGGCTTTACGGGTTGCTCAAATGCTAGGAATCAAACTAGAGGCAATCTTACCCAAAATGGATGTTTCGTTGTTACAACGTTATCAAGAAGGGTAAAGCATGCAACAAAAACAACTTTCAGTGCGACTTTATGGTAAACCAGTAGGTACTCTAGAACAGCTTAGTTCGGGTAAATTGAGTTTTTGTTATGATCATTCAGCGCACCAAATGATCTCTGTAGGAATGCCCATACGAGATGAGCCTTATGTTGGTGTGCAGTGTGAAGCGTTTTTTGGTGGACTACTACCTGAAAGTGAAACGGTAAAAAAAATTATTGCCAAGCGTTATGGTATTAGTCACATGAATACATTTTCTTTATTAAAAGCCATTGGTTATGATTGTGCCGGTGCCATCTCTTTTCATGCTATGGATGAACCTGTCAATCAACCGCAATCTTTTGCTTTAATTGGAAAAATACTGGATGAAAATGCACTCTATCAACATATCAAAGTATTGCCTAGTGAACCCTTGTTTCTTGGCTTTGAGGAATTAAGATTATCATTGGCGGGAGTACAAGATAAGGCGGCCATTTGTATGGTTGATAATCAAATGTTATTACCTACTAAGGGATGTCTAACCACGCATATTTTAAAGCCAGCCGTGACTGGATTCGAAGGTATTATAGAGAATGAATATTTTTGTCTTAAGTTGGCACATCGGATGGGCTTGCCTACACCTACTGTTGAAATTCGACAAATAAAAGATATCCAGGTTTTATTGATCGAAAGATATGATCGACGTATTGAAGAGGGTCGTGTTTCGCGTATTCATCAAGAAGACTTTTGTCAGGCATTAGGTGTTGTATCTTCAAAAAAATATCAAAATGAAGGTGGCCCGGGTTTTAAAGAGTGCTTTGCATTATTAAAAAGTACGTCACAACCTGCGATTAATCGTAATATGTTAATATCAGGATTAATTTTTAATTTTTTTATTAGTAGCATGGATGCACACGCAAAGAATTTTTCATTACTACATGTTAATCCAGATTATATTGAACTAACTCCATTTTATGATCTCATTTGCACAGGAATTTATCCAACACTGAGTCAAAAAATGGCGATGAAAATAGGGAATCAGTATCATGCAGAAATGATTTTCTCAAGACATTGGCAACAGCTTGGTTTGGAGCTCGATTTTACCTATCCCGTATTAAAAAAGCTAATTATAAAACAAGGAGAAACTCTCATAAAAGCCATGCAGTTGGAACGAGAAAATTTTATGCAAATTAAGCGAGATATTAGCACGATTGATAAAGTAATTGCTCGATTAAACAAAAATATTAGCGAGACATTAGAGCGATTGGAGAAAGGATAAGTTGCCAGGGAGGCTGAGCTACGTTATTGTTATAATCTCAGTGTTGAATACACATCTTTAAAGAAGGAATCGAATTATGCAAGTGAATATTGGAATTTCAGATGCACATAGAAAGCAGATTGCTGACGGTTTGGCCAAGTTGTTGGCTGATACTTATACATTGTATATTAAAACCCATAATTTTCACTGGAATGTGACCGGCCCAATGTTCCAGACGCTGCATCTGATGTTTGAAGGGCAATATCAAGCACTTGCTTTAGCTGTCGATGAAATTGCCGAACGTATTCGTGCCTTGGGTTTACCTGCCCCAGGCAGTTACAAACAGTTTTCCCAACTCACTTGCATCCCTGAAGAGACGGGCGTGCCAGAGGCCAGCCAAATGATCCGTCAATTATTGGAAGGGCAAGAGGCGGTCACCCGTACGGCTAGAAATGTTCTGCCATTAGCAAATGATGCCAATGACCAACCGACTGTGGATTTATTGACCCGCCGCATGGAAGCGCATGAAAAAAATGCCTGGATGCTGAGAAGCTTATTGGAAGGTGCTAAGTAAAGTGTAGAGTTGCGAGGCATTTCCTGGAGAGTAGCTTGATCTCTATAGCATGAGATTCCTCGCTGCTATTTACAAGGAGCTTACCGGGCCAACAGCTCTTTCTTGGCTATTGCTATTACAGGGATTGCTATGCTCGGAATGACGAGGGGACCGGATAATTACCAATAATATTGAGATCGTTAAGAATCTCTTAATTTTTATCCGTTACAATGGAACCAGAAACAAAAAATCGCATTGTTAGGGTGCACTAGAATAATTTAAACCCCCTAGTCAATAGGAGAACTTAATGACTAAACAGGTAAATGTTTTTTTGGATTTACCAACGGACTTTCAGATTTCTGAAACTATGCAACTAGTTTTAGCGATTTTAACACGTCATAATGTTCGCGTTTTTACTAGGCCCAGTCCAGAAAATATAAGTTCGTCTTCTAGTCAACCTCAACCTTCTTCCCTCTCCGACGCTATAAAAAATGTAGAGCAAACCACTCTTCAAACAATTGTTGTTAGTACGAACGAAAGAATTGCACCAGAGATTGAACATAATAATGCTATTTTTTATTATGTAGATCCAGTCACAGCTCCAAACGTGCGATACGAAATCGGATTGTTATTATTAGCCTTGCCAATCAATGTTCTTAAGCAGGCATTGGAATATCAGACTGATGAGGAAAAAGATGAGCACACCGACGCTTATGAAAATAAGAAACAGTTGAATGAGCGTTTCAACGAAACTTGCCGATTATTGTTTACTGATAATCTCTTGTCTGAGTTGTATGAAGAGTATAAAAATAAAGAAAAGGATTCTTCCTTTGTTCGATATTACAAACAACAGATGTTTGATCTTGTACGAGAATACCTTAAGAAACATGAGGAAAAGGTGATACAATGGCAAACTAAATGCTGCAGTAACAAGCAAATAAATTTTTCTAAAAATCAATATGGCAGGATGAAAAGACTCTTTAGTGCGCCATTGATGGTAGGAATGTTGCAACAAAACTTGAGTCAGCTTCCTCTAATTGAAATAGGTTATGATGCTTACATAGAGAAAAAAAACAGATACACCCTAGATATCTCTCAATCTGAAAGAGATACAGCGAGCAAACTATATAACATTAAAGAACGTTTAATTTTAGATATTTGCGCAACTTATGCTGATGAAGTAGCAGATCTCCAATTTAGATTGTTAACCGCAGAAAAAATAGAAGAAGTTTTAGAAAAAATCCCGTATAAAGAAATTACGGACTGGTTCGGCGAGTCAAATATTAGACCTATAAGAAACAAGACCAGTGAAGCACTGAAAAAATATTTTGAAAACTTACTTCAAACTACTCCTTTAGCGCAGTTATATCACGAGTGTGTCATTTCTGATGCTGATAGCGCAGCGGTAAGGCAAAAGAAGCAGAATACATTTTATTTTATTAGAACTTATGTGAACAATAATGTAAGTAAAGTTTTAGAATGGCAATCTAAAATTTCTATTGATAAAAAACTAAATCTACAGCAGCAGACCTGGGATGACTTTCTTAACCCGTTTCCGAATCATGCAAATGATACCCCCGCGGATAGGAGTCTAAAAAGCATAATAAGGCAAGCTCAAAAAGATATACTTAAGTCAGTATTTTCTGAAATCCCCATCTCATGTATAAAATTATTTGGGCAATATAATCGTATGGTTCAAGCGCTTAAAGTTTACTGGCGTGAACATCCGGATAACGTGATAAAATTACAAGAAGAGATTGTAGCAGAAAATATAATAAAATATTGCAAAGAAGATCAGAGGTTAGAGACAGAACTCCTACAAAGGACTCTCGACGAAATACAAACACCTCAAGCGCATTACGCATCCGTGTTCAGTTGTTTGATGATAGACATTAGACAAAGACTCATACAACTCATCAGTGATCTAAAAAATCAGGAAGACACTATTGAACGTGGACAATTACGTCAAACATTTAAAAATTGGTTAGTAGAGAAAGAAAAAGCACATCGTAAGTGGTTAAGTGACTGGGCGCATCAGCTGGGATCAATAGAGAGGGTATGTGAAGAATTTAAGGAAAGCACAGTATTTTTGCATTTTAAGAATGCGCTCATGAGCAATGAAACGCAATATACTGAGGAGGAAGACAAATATCCCTTTGGCAAACAATTCCTAACAACTCAGTTTAAAAGTGCTAATGAATGGAAAATGCAAACTAGCATTCAAGATTATCTTCGCGAGGAAAAAGACCATAAAAATGTGATTAACAATGCTGAAAACGTTAGCAATCTATTGGAGAATTTTACGCTATCTGAGTTAACTGCAATTATTCGACGCAGCCAATTGTCTGAACACGAAAAAAATACACTATTAGAAAAATCAACTCTATCTTACTTCTTAGATAAGGGCATGCAGTCTATAAAAGATAGACAATTTTCTTCGGAAATAGATGAAATGTTATCAACATTATTGCAATGTTATCCATGGTTCGAATTAGAAAGGCAGTTATGTGAGAAAAACCAGGTGACGATGAACTGGGACAGACCATCCTTTCATCAGCAATATATTAGAAGAGCATTTAATAGCTTTTTTTCAAATCATAAAGAGTATTTTATTCGATGGCAGAGTCAATTTGTTCCGACAGTTTTGTCAAATTTATTGAAGACAATAAATAATGAAAAACCTGCCGTTTTGACACTCAAAGAAGAGCATGACATCTATTCGTTACTAATAACCAATCATAAATTCACGCTGTTAGAGCATATTGATAAAATCTCTGATGATTACATCGATGCAGTTAAAAAAGAAACACTAAAGGTTAAGATTTTAAATATATGTCAATCTGAGAATGTTATAGCGAAACAATTAGAATTACCCATTTGCGCATTAATTAATGCACTTGATATAATATTGCATCGATTACAACAACCTGCTTTAAATGATCAACAAGAACGTCAGAATTTAGAAGCCGAGAAAAATTCACTAATAGAATTATTGCTAAAAAGAGCACCCATCCGCGTTTTGCGTTATGAAATCAAGCAATTTGTAGCAACAAAATATGCGAATGAGTCTGAAGATGATCAATTAGATAAAATTGCTCAAGTACGTAGTACAATTAGAGAGTATCGAAAAGATCAAGAAATAGAAGAAAAGGTAAAAGCTTGGCAAGATCAACTTAATATTGATATGTCAGCACCTAGAATCCAATTAGAAGTGTTAACAATTTTGCATGAAGGTATTGATCAGTCGTTGCAAATGTTGATAGAAAAGGAAAAAGATTTAAAATCGAGAGCAGAAGCAAATAAAGATGGCGTAGTATATCTGGCAATAGGCCAACTTGATCGTATTAAAACTAATGTTAATGACAAGATAAACAGCATAAAATCCCAAAA
>CAZULF010000093.1:0-8677 GCA_964621215.1 uncultured Legionellales bacterium
TAAAAGATCGCTGAAAAATTGCCCTGGACCTTTTGCCGTGGCCATCGCTTTTTCACTTGCAATACCCAATGTGACCATAGCATCGCAAGCTGCTTCAAAATAGTTTGGATTAGTTGCTGCATAAGCACCAATTAGGCTAGTCACCGCGCACCCCATTCCGGTTACTTTGGTTAAAAATGTTTTAGTTGGTTTGGTCACAAGAAAGTTTTCATCTTTATATACAATAATATCTGTGGCTCCACTAACCACAACCACACAAGAATATTGCTTAGATAGACTCACGGCTATATGTTTTACTGTAGTGCTTATTTCTGTAGATTCAACGCCTTTTGTTATTGCACTATGATCATGCAATGACTTTATTTCCGATGCATTCCCTCGTATAATAGAAACTCCTCCTCTTAAAATTTCTAACGCTACTTTTGTACGATATTCTGAAACACCGGCTCCTACTGGATCTAAAATAATAGGAATGTTTTTTTCTCTTGCTAATTTTTGCGCCTCTTTTATTGACAAAACCCACGTCTCATCTAATGTACCTATGTTTAAAACTAATGCATTAGAAATTTTGTTGATGTCTTTCAATTCTTCTAAAGCATGTGCCATCAAAGGTGCCGCACCTGCCGCTAATAAAACATTGGCAACATTTTGCATTGAAACAAAATTAGTAATGTTATGTACTAATGGCTTGTTCTTACGTAGTATTTCAAGACGCTCGAAATTTTGCGTTATCTTTTTGCTTTTAAACGTAGGCGTCAATGAGAAATTTGACAAGTCATTCATAACCCTATCTGCACCGGCACAATTCAACTCCCTTGCGGTAAGTGTTGTAGTTAAACCTACCACACTCATTCCTGCCGCCTTCGCAGATTGAATACCGCAAGTTGAATCTTCAAAAACGATGCAATCTTTTCCTGGTGTTACGGAAAGTATTGATGCAGCTTGAAGATAGGGTTCAGGATGCGGTTTAGGATATTGATAATCTTCAACACCTAAAAATTTTACTTTATTCTCTAATCCGATTAGTCTTAGGGTAGATGAAATCTCTGCTCGTGTAGAACCTGATACAATGCATACAGGAAATTTAGCGGCTATAACTTCTTCTAAAAGTTTTATAGACGGTTCAATTAAATAATTAACTTTAGCGGTTTTTTGCATTTCATGATAAAATTTTTCGCATGTAGATAAGTAATTGCTCTGTATATTTAAGAGTTCAGGTACATGTTGACCAAGTGCCTCAATAGCATGCTTTACCGTTTTACCATGTATCAAAGATTGAATCGTTTTTTCAGTTGGCAAAACAAAAGATAGTTGGTATTGTTTTTTTATATATTGTAATGAAAGAGTGTGAGCTTTTAATGATAAATGTTCTGATCTACATAAAACACCATCCATATCAAAAAAAAATGCTGACGTACTCTTGAATAAATCAGTTGTGTTGTAATATTTTTTTATAGGCCCTCCCCAAGAAAATAATCGATTAGTATTTATTTGAGAAAGAAAAAATTTCCACATAGTTGTGATCCTTTTTTAAAATGTTTTATCTATATCATATTTGGAGCCGTAGTAGAATTTTCTATTGGCTCAGAGGGGAGCTCTATCGATTTATTCATCAGCGTAGTCAGTATATTTTTACCTGACTGAGATAAATTTATCGAGATAGAGACACCTCTATAATGGAATAGACCATTTATATCTACAGATATAGTATCTGATAAAAGTTCCGTGTCTACCCTGCTGGTCTTGCTTAAATAAGGAAAGTCAAGATGAGAAATGCAAGAATCTGGTAATCCATGTCTCACTGCACCAGGTCCACTTCCTAATTGAACTGTATTACGAATACCTTTGCTAACATAAATTTTAGCTAAAACTATCGCATTTTCCCATGAATAGCCTAACGCCAAATTAGCTGCAATTGCCGAAGATAATGTACAACCTGAACCATGAGTATTATTGTGCTGATGTCGAATTGTAGATAGCCAAAAAGGGTTAGTCCCATCAGTGCAATAGTCTTGTGATAGGTTACCCGTTGCATGTCCACCTTTAATAATGACTGTTTTTGCCCCTCGATTTAGCAAATCATTTGCGGCCTGCATGATCTCATTCTCAGTACTTGGAAAATAACCTAAAATAGCCTCTACCTCTTTTAGGTTAGGCGTTAAGACTGAAGCTAATGGAAGCATTTCTTTTATCAAATAGCTCTTAGCTTCCTCAGAAATTAATGACGTGCCCGAAGTGGCTACCATTACAGGATCTAGTATCACGTTAGTTTTTGGTAGAGTTAACAAAAATTGTTTAACTGCTTTCATAGTATTTACTGAACCTAACATGCCAATTTTTATTGCTTTAGGAGGAAAATCCTTTTTTAGTGCTAAAAGTTGATGATCAATTAATTCTGTTTTCACCTCTTCCCAACTGAGTATTTCAACACTATTCTGAGCGGTAATCGCCGTTATAACACTACAGCCATGCAAACCAAAGTCTTGAAAGGTTGGTAAATCCGCCTGAATTCCAGCCCCGCCACCGGAATCAGAACCGGCAATAGTCCACACAATCTTGAGAGTTAACATCTCAGGCGCTGTAGATGCAGTGGACATCTCCAAGTTTTGAGCTACACTTTTGTTCATGCCATGGTGAAATAATGAAAACTTTCTAGACTCTTCAGTATTACTATATGTAGCTGTTTCTGCTTGCTGAACGTTTTCAATAGGTGATTGCAGGTGATCTTCTGCATTTTCTAATCGATACGCACTATCCCAAAACATTAATTCATATCTAAATGACTGACTAAAAGCATCTAACATTTCTTGAATTTGATCAGCAGATAACCCTCTTGCAAGTTGATTCGTAAAATCAATAGCTTGTTCTACGCTGGTATTAAAATCTTCGCTACCATATAAAGCAATCCATTCATGATATTGATTTGCATTGGTTGATGTTTTAAATAATTTACCAACTTCTCCATAAATCCAAAAACAAGGTAATAATGCAGCCATTGCCGCTTCAACATGCGCTGTAGCAGCCATTGTTTTTAGATAATTAGTATAGGCTTCGCAAACAGGAGATTGTTTATTTGTCTGCGTTAGATTATATTTTTTCAAATAATGTTCATGTAACGGCTGCTCATCTCCTAACACACTTTGCGAAAAAGTAAGAATTTTTTTAAAATTTTCTCTCTTGGGTAGTCGAATTGCAAGCATAGTCAGAGCTCTGGCAAATTCAGTTAAATATAAGAAATCTTGTTGAATATAAAAAAGAAATTTTTCCGACTCTAACTGACCGCTAGCAAGCTCCTGGAGAAATGGATGATCGATTATCTTAGAGTAGGTATCGCTCATTTGTAACCAGGCAATCTCGGTAAATATTTCGGAGTTTAGTTTAAAGTTGATTTCCGCTGCAGAGTTAGTAGGCATCGAGTGATGATACATTTTTTTCTCCTTTAATATTCCATAAAGATTAGAGCTAGATGTATTAGCCCCCGTTAAAACCTATTCGGCCCAATTATCTGCCTAGACATCCAAATTGTCTAGGCGATAATGTTTATTAAGACATAAAGCATCTGGGGTGGTATTTTCTAACGATGCACCTTTTGTAAGAGGTTGTATTGTAATCCTCCCTTAAACTCATCTCAGTTAAAAGTAAAGTTTTGTGGGAAGACGTGAGCTCCCAATTTTTGTTTTAAATTTATATCGTTGTCCATCAATACTATCATTTATTGACCAAACTGTTTTGGAGGTTTGCTCATTTATCCCTATCGTAGGCCCCATTATTATACAAATAATTTAATGCCGTTATACATATATCACCAGTTTATCTTATTAATTTTATAGGAGAAATGACCAATTTCAGCTTACTGCTGATAAGAGGCGCCTTAGACTTCATAAAGTATACTTCATATAATATGAAGCGTATTTTATGAAATTGGAGCTATGACAGATATAATATATTTCCCTCAGGGGTTGGCATTAGGTGAAAATTTTTGCAATCGTGAAGATGAAAAAATATTTTCATCATTGAGTCGATCATAAAATACATCTACAATTATTGATACTTACTTCTCCAGAGAGATCCCTCGCTGTGTCATTCCGAGCGTTTTGTCTCCGGTAACAACGACAGCAAAAGAAAGGGTTATCTGTATGTCAAGATCGTCGTAAGTAGTAGCGAGGAATCTCCTGCTACAAAGGCGCTCACTTCGCATTGGGAGATCCCTCGCTACTACGATTCAAGAGAGTATTTTACAAATAAGGCATCCTCTGATTTTTGCCATTACAGGAAGTCTGTTGCTCGGGATGACGGGGAAAATAACTCTTGCCATTACTGAGAATCTAATACTCGCGATAAGGAACCCGGATTCCGCTTCGCTCCATCCAGGCTACACGGACTGGATCCAGCGATGAGGTGGGGGTTACTAAAATTTTTATAAAGGATTACTTTAGCGTAATATAATGATAAAAGGCGAATCATCACTCGCCTTCATTTATTATCTGCGTGGAGATGGTGTTATTCCACTTTCAGGTTCTGCTGGATCCGAAGCCAGTGCAGCTACAGATGTTGTAGCGCTGGAGCTTTTTGCACTACTTTTACCTTGTGCTAAAGGAGTTAATGATGTTAAGTATAAGAAGCCGTACATACTGTTAGCGCGCGTCGCTTCAAGTCCGCTTCGGCAGTCTAATGTATATTTTATTTCTGCAAATTGTTTAGCTAATTGTTGTGCTCTATTGAACTGCTCATCGGTGAGAGCTAAATCAGGTTGCGATTGACGAAACGCCGTTAATATAGAAACGCATTGTGAGTTTATTTCATCTATCTGCATATTAGATAGTTTTCTTCCACAGGTCACCGCTAACCTATAGGCTAGCACTAATGTATATGCTTCACTGAAACCCTCGCTATCAAGAATTATTTTTAATTTCTTAGGATCTGATAACCATCTCCATACGCCTTCCACTTCAGTTTCATTCAATTTGCAGTCTTTCACTTGAACGCATTCGATAGGTCGTGGCAACAATGCAATAAATAACTTGCTTACTGTAATGTTCTCTGCTGCTCCACTAACTGGAGCATATGATACATATTTAAATGTATCTGCTTGCGTTGGACTTAATTCCAAAATGCCGCAAGTCACTAATTTAGTGCGAATGATTTTTGTTAAACAGTCAAATGCCTCTGCATTTTCAGGATGTGTTGCAAAATAAATATCCGCATGTGCTTTTGTAGCTAGTTTAACCGTGTAGGTGGAAGCTCCATCATTATATTTTTCAGTGAAAATCATCATTGTCATCCTCTTATAGTTAATCGATGTGGGTTAGTATCTTACTTATTATTCGGAGTTTCAACCTGTTTTTTAGTAAAAGTGTCCAGTTTTAAACATTACGCTTTTAATCCGAGCCTGATAGATTACCACGTCAACTCGCTAGTATTTCCTAGTGTTTTTGACGATCATTCAGCGAGTTTCCTCGCAATGACAATCATCTAAATTCGTGGGGATCCCTCAGCGCTGCGCTGCATCCATGGCCTTACCCACAAATTATTGGCAGCTAAAATCTCAAAATACTACTCGTCTCCCCGGTACTTGTCGTCCCGCGGCTTGTCCACGGGATCCAGAGATCTCGATAACCTTCTGGACCCCGTGGACAAGCCACGGGGCGACGTAGTGAGATGTGAGAAATACCGATATTTGTGGGTAAGGCTTTCGCTCCATCCAGGCTACATTTGGTGAATAGTTATGTAAAAGATGACTTGCTTATTGCACAAAATAACGGCAAAATAACACTCTTATAATACCGGAACATCTTCTAACAATATGATTAGCTTAAAACAAGTGTGTCTACAATTGGGTACTAAAACTCTTTTCAAAGATCTCGATTTAACCTTGCATGATGGCCAGAAGCTCGGCTTGATTGGTACTAATGGCAGTGGGAAATCGACTCTTTTTGCTTTGATAAAACGCGAAATTACTGAAGATCGTGGCGATGTTTACATTCCTGCGAATTGGCAAATTGGTCATTTAGCGCAAGAAGTGCCGGCATTAGAGCAATCGGCGCTGGATTATGTGTTAGATGGCGATCAGCAACTCATGCAAATTCAGCAACAGATTGCTGCTGCCGAGGCCCAAGATGATGGTATGTTGTTAGCTGAGTTATATGCACAACTACATGATATTGACGGTTACACTGCTCCTTCGCGTGCCGGTCAGTTATTATCGGGCTTGGGTTTTAGTACGGCTGAGCAATCGCAATCAGTCGCGAGTTTCTCTGGTGGTTGGCGTATGCGTTTGAACTTGGCACGCACATTGATGCTGCGCGCTGATTTGTTATTATTAGATGAGCCAACTAACCACTTAGATCTCGAAGCTATTGTTTGGTTAGAACAATGGTTAAAAACCTATCGTGGCAGCATGATTATTATTTCCCATGATCGTGATTTTTTAGATAACACCGTCGAGGGGATTGCTAATCTTTATCAGCAACATATACGGATTTATTCAGGTAACTATTCTGCATTTGAACGTCAACGCGCCGAGCATTTAGCGTTGCAACAACAAACGTTTGAGAAACTGCAAGAGCAGCGTGCGCATTTACAACAATTCGTTGATCGGTTTCGTGCTAAAGCTAGCAAAGCTAAACAAGCGCAAAGCCGCATGAAAGCGTTGGAACGTTTGCCACAAATTCAAGCTGCGCATATCGATTCGCCATTTACCTTTACCATTCCTTCGCCCTTGAAACAGCCTAATCCATTATTGCAAGTGAATGATGTGTCATTGGGATACGGTAATAAATCTATTTTGAAAAATGTGGATTTCAGTTTGGCTCCCGGGCAGCGCATTGGTTTGCTGGGCCTAAATGGCGCGGGTAAAAGTACACTAATTAAATTATTGGCCGGTGAATTAACACCGCAATATGGCAATGTGTATTACCATCCCGATACACGTATTGGGTATTTTGCGCAGCATCAATTAGAAAAATTATATTTAAATGAATCCCCGTTACAACACTTACAACAAATTAGTCCTGATACGCGTGAACAAGAGTTGCGTAATTATCTCGGTAGCTTTAATTTTCGTGGTGATGATGCATTAAATCCGATTACTACTTTTTCTGGTGGAGAAAAATCGCGTTTAGCTTTAGCATTATTAATATGGAAAAAACCCAATATTTTATTACTCGATGAGCCAACTAACCATTTGGATCGTGAAATGCGCGAGGCTTTAACACAAGCTTTGCAAACCTATGAGGGTGCCATTGTGTTGGTATCGCATGATAGGCATTTATTACGTTCAACTTGTGACGAATTATTTTTAGTAGAAAATGGCGCGGTCGATGTCTTCCCTGATGATTTAGATGCGTATTTATTATGGCGGCAACAGCAAAGAAATAATCCTGCTGCGAATAAGCCTGCCCCTGCTCCGGCTAAACCGGTGTTATCTGCACAAGAGCAAAAAACGCGGCAAAGTCGCATGAAAACGATTGAAACTCAGCTCGATAAATTACAAACGCAAGCGGCAACGTTGGAACATCAATTAGCGGATCCGTTGTTGTATGAAGAGGCTGCCAATAAATCCAAGTTGCAACAATTACAAAAACAGCGTGGTCAGTTGGATAATGAGATCGCGAAGTTAGAGCACGAATGGTTGGAGTTGCAGGAGTAAGATTAATGAATTAACACCTTGCGTCATGGCGCAAGGTCAGTTCCGAATCCAGCTAGCGCTGCATCCAGGCTACATATCAGGTACGTTTTCCGAAGATATCCGTGCCAATCCGCACTAAAGTCGATCCTTCAGCAATAGCTGCTTCAATATCGGCGGACATACCCATCGATAAGGTATCTAAACTCAAGCCAGCTTGATTTAACTGATCGAATAACTTTCGTAGAGCCCCAAAAGAAACTCGCTGCGCATTAAAATCGTCTTCAGGTGCTGGAATAGCCATCACCCCACGTAAATGCAAATGTGGTAACGCCTTGATCGTTTGCGCCAAAGCTTGCACTGCCGCAGGTGCTACGCCATCTTTGGAAGCCTCGCCACTGATATTCACTTGAATACATACATTCAAAGGCGGTAAGTTGGAGGGTCGCTGCCGGCTTAAGCGTTCGGCAATTGCAGCACTGGATACCGTTTGCACCCAATCAAAATATTGCGCTAGTTGTGCCGTTTTATTGGATTGAATATGACCAATAAAATGCCATTCTATCGACAAATCCTGCAACTGTTGCATTTTAAGCAACGCTTCCTGTAAATAATTTTCACCAAAACACCGCTGACCGGCGGCATACGCCGCTTTTAACTTTGCAGCTGGTTGTCCTTTACTCACTGCTAATAGCTTGACTGAGCCAGCAGGTCTGCCATACTGCTGCAATGCGGCAGATATTTTGTGATGAATCAAACTCAAATTTTGCGGTATCTCAAAGTGCATAGCGTTATATGGAGGTTAGCTTATGGCAATTAGTGATTTATTGGCTTTTGGGGTTAAAAATAAAGCCTCAGATCTACATCTCTCGGCTGGCTTGCCGCCAATGATCCGTGTCGATGGCGAACTTCACAAGATTAACTTACCCGCTTTAGATAGTAAAGCCGTGTATGATCTGTTGTTTGAAATTATGAATGAACAACAACGAAATGTGTTTGAAGAAACACTAGAGCTGGATTTTTCCTATGAACTAAAAGATACCGCTCGCTTCC
>CAZULF010000094.1:0-8422 GCA_964621215.1 uncultured Legionellales bacterium
AATACGTGATTTATTCTGTTCAACCAGTTCTGTAATACCCAAAACAGGCTCGCTGATCGAACGAGTTGCAATTAAACCCAACACATAGGGAATTTGTAATGCATATTTAGTTTCATGTGTTTTTTGGTCTGGAACAGCAAAAACAGAAATCGCTGCTGGCGGAGTTTCTGTATGCCACATGCCTTCCATCGCAGCAATTTTCATTTGTTGATTTTCATTGGCTAAGTAACCGCTTTCATCACCTAAAGTCACGGCAGATAATGCTACTGCCAAACCAAAAGTAGAAGCCATCAGCATAGAACGCTTGGCGATTTCAACATTGCGTTTACGTAATAAATAATAAGCACTAATCGCTAGCACAAACACTGCTCCTGTGACGTAACCAGCACTAACAGTATGTACAAATTTCGCTTGTGCTACGGGATTAAAAATCACTTCCGCAAAATTGGCCACTTCCATTCGCATGGTGTGATAGTTAAAGACGGCTCCCGTCGGATGTTGCATCCACGCATTAGCGATTAAAATCCACAAAGCGGATAGATTAGAACCTAATGCTAATAACCAAGTCACCGTTAAATGCGCACCTCTTGACAATTTATTCCAGCCGAAAAAGAATAACCCCACAAAAGTCGCCTCTAAAAAGAAAGCCATTAAACCTTCAATCGCCAGCGGTGCACCGAAAATATCACCCACATATTGCGAGTAATACGCCCAGTTAGTACCAAATTGAAACTCCATGGTGACACCGGTGGCAACTCCCATGGCAAAGTTAATCCCAAACAACAAACCCCAAAATTGGGTCATCTCTTTCCAGATAGGTTTTTTAGTAAAGAAGTAGACCGACTCCATCATCCCTAGTAAAACCGATAAACCCAACGTTAGAGGCACAAAAATAAAGTGATACATGGCCGTTAAACCAAATTGCCAGCGAGATAATTCAACAACGTCAGGTGATGGAATCATAAAGTTACCCTCTCGATAAAATATGTTGCTCTAAAACAGTAGTATCTTTTTCCGAAATGCTTGGATGAGAAAAACAAACCCACCATAATAGGGTCAATAATAAGAGTTTAAGGAAAACGACAAACGAAAGTTCAATAAATAAAAAGCGCGCTGAAAATATTTTTTTAGTCATCACTAACATCATCACAGCCCCTTCTGTAAGATACAAAAAGTGTTTCACTTTTCATATTAAGTGTCAAGGTTATTTTTTCATTTTACTCGATATTTTCCATATAAAATGAGAAGTATTATCCTTATCTTTACGTGACGTACAGAGACTTCACGAAGACATTCATACTCCAAGGTTAAACAGTCACCAAGGTTAAACAGTCACCAAGGTTAAACAGTCGTCCCGCGGCTTGTCCGCGGGATCCAGAGATCTCGATAACCTTCTGGACCCCGTGGACAAGCCACGGGGCGACGGGGTGAGAGGTGAGGAACCGATACTTGTGGGTAAAGCCATGGCTCCATTCAGGCTGCAGGGACTATAAATGAGCTAGCCACGAAGCAAGAACTGTGTTAAAATTGGCCTAATATTTAAGATCTGTTGATTTTCTTGGAGTTTGAATTATGAGCCGCCTGCACCCCACGTTGCCAACGCAAGAAGAAGCGCAAGCAAATCCCGCTCTTGTTTATTCTAATCATGTCCCCTTTCTAGTAGAAATTCCCGATTCTGAGGACGGTCCAGTGAAAATTCTTTCTTGGAATGTCAATGAAAACAATGGATTAAAAGCCTTTGGCATAGATAGTGAGGTTGAAGAAGAGAGAAATGCACGTCTTGAGCGAATCGCAGAAGCCATTATTCGATTTATTCAAACCCACCAACCTGATTTTATTTCATTACAAGGCCTCGTTGAGGATAGAGATCGCATTTCGCCGTTATTACTTACGATTGATCGAGAATTAGAAGCAGCTAGCTTACGTTATGAGAGCAGGAGTTCTTCTAATAATGGCTGTTTAACGTTATTTAACGTTGCCAAATTTAGCCACACTCCCGGCTCTAACAACATGCCACGCCCCGTGTTCGACGGAATATCACCATTACGTGGTCATTATAGTGAATACTGGAGGGGTATTAACCAAAAAAATCCTATTCTTCTCGCCAACATAGATTTAGGGTCTAGCCAGACATCGATGGATCATGAAAACTCTGTAAAATATTTTTTCGATCACGGTACGGATACTGATCTAAAAATTATTATTGGTAATTTCAATTGCGATGTTGCTGCAGGCGCCTGTTATACTAGCAGAACTATTCGAGGGTTCAAAGAAGCAGAAATTAAGCAAGCTACGATTGTGTATTTAAATCCTCAAACAGGGGAAACCCTAAATAACCCTCTTGAAAATGGTTCTTCAACTTCATCTACTGTTGACCAAGCCTGTAAAAATTTAGAAACCGACTATGCTTGGAATAATGCTATCGATGCAATCCAAAACAATCCAAAATTGGATTCAAATATAAAAAGTGTATTCCTTAAGTTACAAAATAGTCACGGACTTGGTGAGCAGTTCTATAATCGCTTAAAAATAGGTTTTATAAAAATAGCAATGGCGTTAAATGAACCATCGGCTCAGCTGAGGTTTGATATTATTAAAGACTTTATAATAGAGATTGATAATTCTGTGGCTGATATAGCTGTGCCAAATGAGACGCGGAGCGTTATCACTAATGCTGCTAATGTTTTAACTCAGATCTTGAGTAACGTTTATGATGATAACGCACCACTTGATAGCACAGAGAAAACACCAAAACAAGAGTTGCTAGAGTTATTACAAAAACCACATCTACTGGGTCTAAAGTTAACAACGATATTAGACGTTGAAAATAACACTGCAGTTAGCAGTGAGGTTAAAGAAAAATTTCGCGCCTTTTACGATGCGGTTTCGCAGCTCGAATCTGCACCCAATCAATCAGATAAAGTCATTATCAAACAGATTGTAGACTTAGCAGAAAACGTCAGGTCAACCCCTACGTTAACATTAGAAACGATACGACAATCCGCCACTGAATTAGATGAAAAACTCTATGGCAAACCACCAGCAAGCATAAGTCTGAAAGTTGCTGCGTGCGGTGTAATCGGTGCATTAGTGGGTGCGGCTCTTGGTGTTGCTATCGGTGCAGCTGTGACCGGTTGGGGTGGTGGTTTTGGTGCCATTCCCGGCATCATTGCCGGCGCATTCACCGGCTGGACTGTAGCAACTACCGCAATGGTTGCCGGTGCAGGAACCTGTGCAGCTATCGCTAGCGGTATCGGTTTTTGGCGCGGGAAAAGAGCGGCTAGTAATTACCAAGCTCACAAAATAGAAGAGAATCAAAAAGTCACTTCAGAGATTTTAGCGGCGGAAAAAACCTTTTTCACCCCTGGCACTGCATAATATTGATGTTATACCTCACACTCCGCCTGCAATAACAGTGTTTCAGGCGGGCGCAAGCCTAAATGCAAATATGTATGGCGCGTTGCCAAGCGTCCGCGAGCGGTACGCGTAATGTAGCCTTGTTGGATGAGATACGGTTCAATCACATCTTCAATAGTGCCACGTTCTTCACCAATCGCTGCAGCGAGACTATCTATTCCGACCGGACCACCATCAAATTTTTCGACTAAGGTTGCCAGCAATCGACGATCCATAGTATCCAGACCACTCATATCAACTTCCAACATCGTTAATGCTGCTGTTGCGATAGCATCAGTGATAATGCCACTACCTTTCACTTGCGCAAAATCACGCACACGTCGTAATAAACGATTAGCAATACGTGGCGTACCTCGGGCACGTTTAGCTATTTCTTTAGCACCCGCTGCATCGGTTGTCACGCCTAAAATATTAGCTGAGCGTGTGACAATATGAGTGAGATCTTCGATATTATAAAATTCTAATCGTTGAATAATGCCAAAACGATCGCGTAAAGGCGAAGTTAATAACCCTGCACGCGTAGTGGCTCCCACTAAAGTAAATGGTGGCAAATCGAGTTTGATTGAACGTGCAGCTGGACCTTCTCCAATCATAATATCGAGTTGATAATCTTCCATCGCAGGATATAAAATTTCTTCCACCACCGGGCTTAAGCGATGAATTTCATCGATAAATAACACGTCATTGGGCTCAAGGTTAGTTAACATCGCAGCTAAATCACCGGCTTTTTCTAACACTGGGCCTGAGGTTTGTTTAAGATTAACATTCATTTCATTGGCAATGATCGCGGCCAATGTAGTTTTGCCTAATCCTGGCGGACCAAAAATTAAAACATGATCTAATGCTTCTGCGCGCCCACGTGCAGCGTTAATAAATATTTCCATTTGACTACGCACAGCCGGTTGACCAATATAATCGGTCAGCGTTTTGGGGCGAATTGCACGATCCAAAACATCTTCACCTTGATAACCGCTAGCACTGATAAGTCGATCGGCTTCTAACATGACATCATCCTCCGGCCATCAGTTTTAATGCAGCGCGAATGATGATTTCGCAATTAGCTTCTTGCATTAATCCCGTGCGATTCACTGCGCGGCTAGCTTCGGCAGGTTTATAACCTAACGCGATCAGTGCATTAATGGCTTCTTGTACTGAGCCCGTTAGATTATTCACTGCAATTTGCACGGCCGTATTGGATGTCACTTCAAATGCAGCGGTATCGTACCAATCGGTTAATCGATCGCGCATTTCAATAATTAGACGTTCGGCGGTTTTCTTACCAATGCCGGGCAGACGGATCAACGCCGCTGCGTTATTATCCACAATCGATTGTACGAATGTGTCAGGATCAATGCTGGAAAGAATAGTTAATGCTAATTTAGGGCCAACGCCATTAACTTTGATTAAGCTACGAAATAGTTTGCGCTCTGATAGCGTGCTAAATCCAAATAAATGATGCGCATCTTCGCGCACGGTAAAATGCGTATAAAGCGTAATTTCTTGGCCAGTTTCAGGCAAACGATAAAATGTGCTCATCGGTACGGATACTTCATATCCAACACCTTTAACATCCAGCACTAATTCTGGCGGTTGTTTTTCGAGAATGGTTCCGTGTAGTCGACCTATCATGCCCTTGCTACCTTAATTGTTACCTTATAAGCTATTACCCAATCGTAAATGATGGGCGTGGCATAAAGCAATAGCCAAGGCATCGGCAGCGTCTTCTTGTGGTTTTCCGCTGAGTTCGAGCAAAACTTGCACCATGTGTTGTACTTGGTGTTTTTCTGCTGCGCCGTAGCCTACGATCATTTGCTTCACTAGGCGAGGAGTATACTCTTCCACAGGAATGTCAGCCAGCGCGACTGCAACTAATGCAGCTCCGCGGGCTTGACCTAGTTTGAGTGCACTATTGGGATTTTTATGCATGAAAATTTGTTCGATAGCCGCATGATTTGGGCGATATTGTTCAATCACTTCTCTTAGATCAACAAAAATATGCCGAAGACGAGTCGCATGTTCCACTTTTTCGACGCGGATACAACCACTAGCCACGTAACGTGCTTTGCCTTTGTGTATATTAATAACACCATAACCTGTGACTTGCGAACCCGGATCAATACCTAAAATAATCGTCATTGTGAAATCCTTTTTCGTATTTTTTATTCAAGCCACTCGGGGATGTTTTTTAATCCAATCTTTTAGCACATTATCGATCTTAACCTGCCAGCCTTCACCCATGGATTTAAAATAGTTAAGTACTTCTGGACTATAACGTAATGTCACGGCTACTTTAGTTGGTTTTTTTTGTGGGCCTCGTTGACCTACTTTTCGCTTAGGTAGCACTTTTACCAACTCAGGAGGTAATACTGCACTTGCAGAGCGCATTGCACGAATATCTTTACGTGTTAATTCTCGCACTTCTCCAGTCTTATCGGTGAGCGGTTTCTTTTTCATAACGTTTGATCTCTCGTGAGTTTGCTTTACGGAAACTAATAATTCGGGCGCCATCCTGAATCGGCGTGAAACAAATTACGTGTAGCCTTTCCTCTAAGTATCCAATTGCTACAAAACGTTTTTCTGGATAGATATATCTATTATCTTCGTAATATATCGCCGATTCCCAATCAAAATCAATGACGTTTTCAAATGGCAACCCACGTTCATGAGTGTTTTTATCCGACTTATTCAGATCAAAGCTAATTTTCATCTATACTCTTATATTGTAGTTACAAAAAAATATTTGTCAAGACGCCATAAGAGTACATCTATAAGTTAATCATTTCAACATATAAATATAATTATTAGTTATATAATTCTTCTGCTATATTCGCATTTGAATACACATTTTGAACATCGTCCAGCTCTTCGAGCATATCAATCAAGCGATGAATTTTTTCAGCGGTTTCTTTGTCGGTGATTTCAACATGTGTGCTGGGTAACATATCAAATTCAGCATTGTCCGGTTTCAATCCGGCAGCTTCCATGGCTGATAACACTTCGTGATACGTTTCGGGTGCTGTTAATACAGTAATGGATTGATCTTCTTCGGTAGTGACATCTTCGGCGCCCGCTTCTAAGGCTGCTTCAATCACGCGGTTTTCATCCGTACCAGGGGCATAAGTTAATACGCCTTGTTTTTTAAATAAATATGCGACTGACCCGTCAGTACCCAAATTACCGCCGCATTTAGTAAACGCATGACGTACTGTTGATACAGTACGATTGCGATTATCCGACATACATTCGACAATAACCGCTACGCCTGCTGGACCATAACCTTCATAAACGATATCTTCCATGTCAGCGCCTTCGAGACCACCTGCCCCACGTTGAACTGCACGTTGAATAGTGTCTTTAGTCATATTCACATTGAGTGCATCATCAATTGCTTTGCGTAAACGTGGGTTGCTTGCGGCTTCACCACCACCCATGCGCGCTGCTACGGTGATTTCACGAATTAATTTAGTAAAAATTTTACCTTTTTTTGCATCCACAACGGCTTTATGGCGGCGGATGTTCGCCCATTTGCTGTGACCAGCCATGATTTCATCTCCATAATACTCTCTAAGTCCCACGTCGTCCCGCGATTTATTCGCGGGATCCAGGTTGTGTCAACAAATTCTGGATCCCGCGGACAAGCCGCAGGACGACAAGATTTTTGCAAATTATACTCACATAGATTGGCATGACAAAATTATGAGGTTTTCACTAAAATATTCAACTCTCTTAATTGTTTCGGATCGACTTTTGTCGGTGCGGCTGTCATTGGGCAGCTGGCGGTTTGTGTTTTTGGAAATGCAATCACATCACGAATAGTTTGTGAACCTGTCATCAACATTGCAACTCGATCTAAACCTAGTGCAATACCCCCATGTGGTGGACAACCAAACTTCAATGCCTCTAAAAAGAATCCAAATTTGTTTTGTGCTTCTTCTTCCCCGATACCTAATAATTCAAACACCGCTGATTGCAATGGTTGTGAGTGAATCCGAATGGAACCACCACCCAACTCAAAACCATTCAACACCATATCATATGCGCGCGAAATCGCTGCGCCGGGATCGGCTGTTAATGCAGCAGGATCGGTATTTTTAGGCGAGGTAAAGGGATGATGCAACGGCTGCCAATGCCCATCTTCACCCTCTTCAAACATGGGGAAATCGGTCACCCACAATGGAGCCCATTCTTTCTGCAGTAAATTCAAATCGTGACCTATTTTAATGCGTAATGCGCCTATTGATTCATTGACAATTTTTGCTGTATCCGCACCAAAGAAAATCACATCGCCCGTTTGTGCGCCTACACGATCCAATACACGCATCATAGTTTCTGCGTCGAAGAATTTCAAAATGGGAGATTGCAAACCTTCAACACCTTTTTGCAAATCATTCACTTTGATATAGGCCAAGCCTTTGGCACCATAAATACCGACGAATGTACCATAATCATCTAACATTTTACGGGTAAATTTTTCGCATCCCTGAGGCACACGTAATGCTGCAACGCGACATTTTGGATTGTTTGCGGCACTAGAGAAAACGCTAAAATTAACGTCTGTCACTAAATCTGCCACATCAACTAACTCTAACGGAATACGCAGATCGGGTTTGTCGCTAGCAAAACGACGCATCGCTTCAGCGTACGTCATATGTGGGAATACCGGCAAATCCACATTCAATAGCGTTTTAAACACATCGCGAATCAGTTGTTCTAGTAAGGTTTGAATAAAAGATTCATCAATAAATGACGCTTCAATATCAAGCTGAGTAAATTCAGGTTGACGATCAATACGTAAATCTTCGTCTCTAAAACATCGCACAATTTGATAATACCGATCAACTCCACCCACCATCAAAATTTGTTTAAACAATTGCGGTGATTGTGGCAAAGCAAAAAATTTACCTGGGTGTGTACGGCTAGGCACTAAATAATCGCGCGCACCTTCTGGTGTGGCTTTCATTAAAATCGGTGTTTCGACTTCAATAAAACCATGCTCAGCCAAATA
>CAZULF010000095.1:0-8252 GCA_964621215.1 uncultured Legionellales bacterium
ATAACTTGGATAGGCAATCACCGCTAATATGCCTAAAATAATAATGGTAACGATCAACTCCATCAGAGTAAATCCTGCAGATTTTCGTATCATACTCATCCTATTTGCTAACAAATAATCTCTTCTCCGCTCGCATTAATAACACCACCTCGTGGTGTTTGTGGTGCAAAACGCGCGCGGCCTGATTTGTTGATAATAATACCACGAGTTTGCGACATGTCATCAGATTGTATGCAATAAACCAAGGTGCCATTTTGCTGATTACCCAATCCATGGGGGGTAAATTCGATATAGTGCTGCGCTCCAAAACCTTGCCAGCGTAATTGTCCAACTTGGATGGGGTCTTGTATGCGAAGTATATCCTGCTCATTACTGACTTGATGTGTGCCGTTGCGATCAACAAACAATAGCATGCCATTTTGCCAGGAAGAGCTGCAATGGTATTGATCAGCGCTTGGGCACAGAATGACGACTACATTGCGTTTAATGGCTTCATTACGGCCAAATTGAATCATATTGTGCAAGCGCCAAATGGTGGTATCGGCTCGAGTATTATCCATATAATATCCCATCATGGGTAAACCCAATGCTAGCATTAGCCCTATAATAGCTAAAGCCACCAACATTTCGATCAAACTAAATCCTGCATTTCTCATTTTTTACCTCATGACTACATTTATATTTTATGTTAACATATATTTTCTCCCATGTAGCCTGGATGAAGCGCAGCGGAATCCAGGCTACAGAGCAGAATTGTCAAAAGCCCCTGCTCTATGGCATCATGCTTGCATGGACACATCTTCATCAAACAAAAAAACGCCGGTTACCATCGCTTTAGCCCAGCTAGATATGACTGTGGGCGATATTGAGGGTAATACTCAAAAAATTATTCATTACGCGCACGAAGCTCGCGATCGTTTACATGCTGATTTAGTCGTATTTCCTGAATTAGCTATTTGTGGGTATCCGCCAGAAGATCTTTTATTTCGCGATGATTTTCATCAAGCCATTGAAGCTGCCTTGCAAACTATTTTAACGGCAGTGAATGATATCGATATCATTGTTGGACACCCGCTTAAAACTCCGCGTGGTATTTTCAATGCAGCGAGTTATATTCGACAAGGCAAAATTATTGCTACCTATTCCAAACAAGAATTACCTAATTACGGTGTATTCGATGAAAAACGTTATTTCACTGCTGGAACACAAGCTACTCTGGTTGAATTTCATGGCTTCAACATCGCTCTCACTATTTGCGAAGATTTATGGCATGAAAAAGTTACTAAACAGGCGAAACAGGCGGGGGCAGATTTAATTATTTCCATTAATGCCTCGCCATTTGATCGTGAAAAAATTGCTTTGCGGCAAGCTACCATTAAACAACACATTTCTACTTATCATATACCCACTCTTTATGTTGCTACCGTGGGTGGTCAAGATGATTTGGTCTTTGATGGTGGTTCTTTCGCTATGAATGCACACGGCCAGATTATGTTACAAGCCCCTTATTTTAAAGAAGCATTAGTTTCCGTTTCACTTGATAAGCATGGCGAGCCTTATTTAGGTGAAATCGAATCCACTCCCGATGCTGATGCGGCGATGTATCAAGCCTTGGTGTTAGCGGTAAAAGATTATGCGAGAAAGAATGGCTTTACTAGCGCTTTATTAGGCTTATCCGGCGGCATAGATTCCGCATTAGTGGCTTGTATTGCTGCTGATGCTCTGGGCGCAGCTAACGTACATGCTCGATTGTTACCTTCACGTTATACCGCAAATATGAGCAATGAAGATAGCGTTGAATTGTGTCAAAATTTAGGAATACCCTACAGCGAAATCTCTATCGAACCGACATTTCAGGCATTTACTGCCAGTTTAAGCAAAGAGTTTCAAGGTCTGCCACCAGATATCACTGAAGAAAACTTACAGGCCCGTTGCCGCGGAACTTTATTAATGGCAATTTCTAACAAGAAAGGTTCATTGCTGTTAGCCACGAGTAATAAAAGCGAAACTGCCGTAGGTTATGCCACGTTGTATGGCGATATGGCAGGTGGTTTTTCTGTGATTAAAGATATTTATAAAACTGAAGTCTATCGCTTAGCGGCTTATCGTAATCAATTATCTCCTGTTATTCCTCTGCGCATCATTGAACGTGCACCCTCTGCTGAATTAGCACCCGATCAAAAAGATGAAGATAGTTTACCACCCTACTCCGTATTAGATCCGCTGCTAAAAGCGTTTTTAGAGCAGGACGCAAGTTTGCAAGATCTAGTTGCGCAAGGGTTTGATGAAGCGACGGTACGTAGGGTTTTAAAGATGATTTCACGCAGCGAATATAAACGTCAACAAGCTGCCCCAGGACCAAAAATTTCAGTACGTGCTTTTCATAAAGAGCGGCGTTATCCTATTAGCTGTAAGTTTAATGGGGGATAATCCCGTCGTCCCGCTATTTATTAGGTAAAATAGGTTGTTATCCAATACAGAGCCCATCAACTTTGTAAAGGTTACGTAATATATCGTTAAGGTTTAAATGTTATACTAGCATAATTACACTACTCTCAAATAGAGCTACGCCGTGATGACTACTATATCGACCAAAAACCATTTTAAAATTTGGTTCGGGAAATTACCTAACCTTCATAAAAATCACTTAATCGATTTTAAACGCCTGCATACGGATACATATATTAAGTTATTATACGACAAATCGTTATTAACGGATGAAGAACATCGAGATTTAATCAGTTTTTGTATGCATTTTGATATCGCCCTTATTGATCTCAGTGAAATACATCCCGCCGATGAAACAGAAGAAAAGTTACTTCTTATGGCTAAATTAGAAATTAAATATTATGCAGAAGGTAACTCTGGTTGTTTAGCTGCTGCTTCTGATATTCTGCGTGTTTTTAAAGAATGTCTCTCCTGGGGAATTTATACTGATTTTGATGTGACATTTAAATCGAAGATTGAACAAGCGAAGATCGCTTTAGGCACTGAAGATGTAATATTACACGTAATTAATCGGTTGGATGATTTAAATAGTGCTTCGCATCCCGCCCGTTACAGCTTTTTTGTCAACAATGATTTATTAGCAGCAACCCCTGAGTGTGTATTTATCACGACAATTAAGCAAAGCATGCTTGAAAGCTATGCAATGCTTATACCCCTAGACACACTCTCTGTATTTGACGCTACTGATGATACATTTATCACTTCTTCACAAATCGATGTTTATTGGAAATCTAATATAACATTATTCTCTCATTATCGTTCTAGAGACTCACTCCTTTTTGAACACATTGTGACAAATACGTCTGGCCCAGGTTTATATAGTCAAATAATAGAAGAGAAACATCCTGAATTCGTAAGTAAATACAGCGACGGAAAAATGGTACTTGACAATCCCGCTGTAATGAAACATTTCAGTAACGAGTCGCTTTTCAGAAATGTTGCATACGTTAATCACAATCTTTGGCTTCCTGCAACCAAGCGTTCAGTTAATGTCGAGCTAAATGTTCCTTTGCTAGAAACGTATGAGGTATTAACTTGGGAGGAGATACAACTTGCTAAAACAGACTCTATATCATCCATGCACGATCAGCTTGCCAAAAAGACAACTGATTTTGGGCTATTCAAGAATGATAAAAGCGACAACGTAGTTCCTGCGATTCTATCCGTGCAAACCGACCTCTCTCCGTAAACAAATCTTAATTTTCCAAAAACTTCGTTAAAATCTTTTCGCAAATTCCGAATTTTTTCCAGCTGCAGGTTTCGCATGTATGTTCGAATTTTTCTAGCGTCATGTGCTCGGCAATACGTTGTTTCGCTTCTCCCCAAGTCAATACTTCTCCCGCTTGCAAACCCAAGGCTTCGGCATGCTTTGCATCAAGATCGGCAATGAGCGCTTGTGATTCACAGTTTAAATCGCGTTTATGAGGGCACGGTTTGCAAATAGAATCGGTGTGAGAGACAACTTCGATGGGAGTGTTCTCGCCGCCATCAGCATTTAACTGCGCGGCGATTTTATCGTAATTACGAATGAACGATGCAGAATAACCTTTGCCGGTATAACACAATGTGCATAAGAAATGATGAGGACGGAATTGGATAGTCATATTGAAGCTTTTTTGTTGGATGCCAGCCTGCGCTGGCATCCAGTACTTATTTCGATTTCCAAAAATGTTTGCTCAGCGCAGCTAACAATACTAACTTTAGTGTTTCCGTCAATAAAAACGGTTTAATACCGACTAACCAAGCCATGTGCCAACCCATGAGTTGCGCCAAACGGGTTGCGCCAAACGCAAATATCACCACCGCAGCTAATGCCCCAGCTATAAAACTACTAACTAGGCCTTTGCCCCAGCCATTTTCTGCTAAATAGCCACATAACCCTGCTGCAGGTAAAAAGCCGATTAAGTAGCCGCCAGTGGGTCCCATGAAAACGGGCAAGCCAGCATAAAATTCTGCGAAAACTGGCAAACCACATGCACCAGCGACCAAATAGCTCATCACCGTTGCCATACCTAATCGGCTACCGTAAGCTAAACCAATTAAAATGACAGTAACACTTTGAAAAGTCAAAGGAACCGGTTGAAATGGAATCGCCAATTGAGCAGATGCAGCCAGTAATACCGTACCAATAATCATCAGTACGAAGTTTTTTAGGACATTCTGTTGAGATGGAATGAAAATACTACGTAATGGTTGATTCAAACTAAATGTATGTGCCATGGTGCTCTCCTAGAATTTGGCTTTGTTCAATGGCAAAGAATATATCATAGATCGAACAATAGCGTCATCTGTTTACACTTGATTTTTTCACCTGGATAAACTAAACTAGTATTAAACTAGTTTATTGGAGGCCGCAATGCAAACTGTTGGTGCATTCGATGCAAAAACTCATTTTTCAGCCTTATTGGATAAGGTAGAAGATGGCGAACAAATCATTATTACTAAACATGGCCGACCTGTTGCCAAGCTAATTCCTATCGTCAGTGTAGATCGGGAAAAAACTCGCCTTGCGATTGCACGACTTAATGTGCTGAAAAAGAACCATACCCTCGGAGGGATCGATTGGAAAACCTTACGGGATGAAGGTCGCAAATGAAATCTTTCGTATTAGATACCTCAATCACTATGGCTTGGTGTTTCGCCGACGAATCGACTTCTGCTACCGATCAATTATTGGATAGCATGGTATCGACCATCGCCTATGTCCCCTCGTTATGGGTATTAGAAGTGGGTAATGTACTAGTCGGTGCAGAAAGAAAAGGACGTATTTCTTATTCTGACATTACCGAATTTTTTACTCTGCTTGAAAATATCAATATTCGCGTGGATACTGAAAACTCAATACAAAATGGGCAAAAAATTGCTGCGTTGGCTAAAAGCTACAATCTAACAACCTATGATGCCGCCTATTTGGAATTGTCTATGAGACTAGGGATTCCTTTGGCAACAAAAGATATAACCCTAAGTAAAGCGGCAACGACTGTAGGTGTCACAGTTCTATAGTTTACATTATAGCCTACAACACCAAAGACTTTTATTTGCCCGAAGAAGGCATAGCAGAGCTCGTACTAGAACCGCTGTCAGATTGCTGCAGCGACTGTTCTAATTCCGCGAGTTTATCTTCTATCTCTTTTACCTCCTCTTGTAAGTATCCCCTTTTTTTAGCGAATCCTAACATTGTCTTGGCGAACGCCACTTTCCCCCTTGCCTCCTGATATTTTCCACATTTAAAGAAAGTTATAGCGTTGGCATGCCCCTCACATCCATAAAGAAAATACTCTTTCGGGTTCAGAGTGCTTTCAGATACAACCGACTTGTTGTTAATGACTGACTTCGGTCCGCGTCGCTCTAAATCAAGACTCATAGCATCAACAAAGACGGCAGTTTTAATATACCCTACCTTAGCGGCAAAAGTTTTCTTGATCGAGCTCAGAGGCGAATCATCATTTGAGTAGTAAAGCCAATGATGAGTATTACCTACTCTGACTCGACACCCGGGTCCCCGGTATAACATATCATCAGTAATTCCCTTGTCAGCTTTATTTTTAACCTCGACTGTTTGAACACCAAAAGACATCCGAATTAGCGGTACTTTATGCGAAGACTGCTTGACATTATGAAGGACAGTTAACAGATCTGTTTGCATAGTTTCGCCAGGGGAAATATAACCATTCAACAAACCTGCCATTATTTTACTAGCACCGGTATTCGCAAAGGTAGCAGCTCCATTTATGGTTAATAGTTCAATTTGCTCTTCATAAGCCAAGGTGACAAATAGCGCAATCTGGTTAGTCAATTTATCTAAACCGGTTATAGAATATCCACTTAAGACTGAACAACCATCACTAATTATCTTCTCCTCTATTTTAGTTTCAACACTAGTAGAAATAGTATGAACGCATGATGATACCGAATCTATAATCCATCCCACATTAGGAATAAAGGCTAAATTAGAGGTTAACCGACTAGCCACCTCTGTTAATTTAACAAGATTAAAGAGACAGGGCTGTAACCACCCTGGTTGTTGTTGCTCCAAAACTAAATCTAAAATTGCATGTTTCTGCACTTCAACTAAATCCGTGTTTAGAATAAGTATTGTGGCAAAATACGCACTTAGACGAGTTAATAGAGTCTTATAAAAAGAAACCAACGTTTTTTTCGGCATGATATACTTTATCAATTGTCCAATTAACTCTTTTTCCTTTCGCCTAACATTTATTTCACTCATGAACGTCTGAAACTCACCAAGCTGCTTGCGAGCGGACTGCAACTCACTTTCATGTTGTTCAAGACTAAAGGCATGCATAGCATCAGTAGTTGATACTTCTTTTTTCAGCTGTTCTATCGTTTTCTCTAAGCTAGCTATCGCTTTTTGTTGCGTTGAATGTATTTTATTTAACTCATTCAGTCCTTCTGCTTCCATAGTTTCGACGTTATCAGCTAAACCCGCCGCAACATCAGGCAGGTTATCCCAACAGGATTTAATAAATCCAAGACCAGAAGAAACTGTGCTTTTGGCCACAGAAACGGTACCTTTTAAAAATTCCGTTCCAAAAGCGAGAGAACTTTCCTCTGTATCTTCCTCGCTAGCTTTACACTTGTCTTTCGGAAACTCAACATCTGGCGCTGAAACTTTATGACTCCCCAAATTGCAAGGACTTTGCACTTTAGAACCACTCAATTCAGCGCAACGTAACGCAGGATTTAATGTTTTAGCCGTGTCATTATCAATGACAGCGCTCTGAATGTCTGTATTCCCTAAAAAAATTGCATTAGTAAAATTACAGTTGATAAACTTAGTTTTTTTAAATGAACAATTAATGAACCTAGCATTCGTAAAATCAAAACCTTCCAGTAAAAAACTATCGAATAAGAAAACTCCGCCATCCTGGCCGAAAGAAATACTAGATAAATTTTTGGCCCGGATTCGCTGCAGGCTTGGGGTAAAAGCATCTAACAATCCACCCAAATCCTCACATGTATAGCTAACAAAAATTTTACTGCAATCAATCAGCTTGCTTTGTGAAATGCCTTTTCTCGCCTCTTCAAAAAGTTGTAACACCAGTGGAGTTAGTGCAAACTCCACCTCTCCCAACATGGGGGCAGTAAAAACGGTAATAACAGATTGCAGCGCTTTTACTAACAAATTTAGTTTACTTATTATTAGCGAAAGTTTATCCGATCCATCGTCAGTGGTCGCAAATTGATGTACAGCCTCAACTCCAAATAGGATTATATCGTCCAATATAATTTCCTTTTTATTCTTTTGTTGCATCCATACTTGTAAATTAATGACTAACTGGAAAAGTTCTTCACTAGTTTGTTTAGTAAGGCCAGGAACATCAAGCCCTGCTAACAGAGCTCCTAGCTTTGTGCGATTACTATCATTTTCTAAAAAGTTTTTTAATTCAGTATGATTTAGTAAATATAGCGCCAGCTTAATAGGCTCATTAGTATAAGATTGGTAAAACTCGATTAATCGTTGGGAGGCATGGTAAGCTTCTTGCATATCTGTACGTAGAATATCTAACCAATTATCGTCATCTTTTTTTAATCCACATTGCTTCAGTAATGATCCACATATATATCCTAGAGTACCGGTCCAGTTCAGTTTGGCTGCCATCTTAATTATATTTTTTTCAATAAATTTCTCGGCAATTCGTGCTAATCGTGGGTTTTTTTGAAAGTAATCATTATAATTTTGCAAGATCTTCGATAGTTTAAACCATCGCTTTACTTTTTCA
>CAZULF010000096.1:0-8040 GCA_964621215.1 uncultured Legionellales bacterium
ACATTATGCGCATGGATAAATTAACGACCAAATTCTATAACGCATTGATGGATGCACAATCGCTGGCGTTAGGCCATGATAATCAAATGATTGAGCCGCAGCATTTAATGAAAGCGTTGCTGGATCAAGAGGGAAGTAGCATTCGCCCATTATTAACTAAAGCCGGTGTCAATGTCACACAATTTACCAATGAATTAAATGCATCAATTGATCGCTTGCCGAAAGTGAGCGGCGGTGCATCGGGCGAAGTTCACACCTCGAATGAATTATCTCGTTTATTAAACGTCACCGATAAATTAGCGCAAAAACGCAATGATCAATTTATTTCTAGTGAGTTATTTGTTTTGGCTGCGATGGAATCCGATGGAGAATTAACCACACTGCTTAAAAAAGCCGGAGCGAATAAACAAGCGTTAACACAAGCAATCGATAGTATGCGAGGAGGCGAAAACGTGAATGATGCTAATGCCGAAGATCAACGACAAGCTTTGAAAAAATATACTATCGACCTAACTGAGCGTGCCGAACAAGGAAAACTTGACCCGGTTATTGGCCGTGATGCAGAAATTCGTCGTACGATTCAAGTATTGCAACGCCGCACGAAAAATAATCCGGTATTAATCGGTGATCCGGGCGTGGGTAAAACCGCCATTGTCGAAGGCCTAGCCCAACGTATTGTAAATGGTGAAGTGCCGGAGGGATTGAAAACCAAGCGTTTATTATCGCTCGATATGGGTGCATTGATCGCCGGCGCAAAATTTCGTGGTGAATTTGAAGAGCGATTGAAAGCTGTATTAAATGATTTAGCCAAACAAGAAGGTCAAATTATTTTATTTATCGATGAATTACACACCATGGTGGGAGCGGGTAAAGCCGAAGGAGCTATGGATGCAGGCAATATGCTAAAACCAGCATTAGCTCGTGGCGAGTTACATTGCATCGGCGCAACTACTTTGGATGAATATCGACAATATATTGAAAAAGATGCTGCGCTCGAACGACGCTTTCAAAAAATCCTAGTCGATGAACCTTCTGAAAGTGACACTGTTGCTATTCTGCGTGGATTAAAAGAACGATATGAAATTCACCACGGTGTTCGTATCAGCGATTCTGCTATCATTGCAGCAGCAAAACTATCAGTACGTTATATTACGGATCGTAATTTACCAGACAAAGCGATCGATTTAATTGATGAAGCCGCAAGTAACATCCGCATGGAAATTGATTCGATGCCGGAAGAAATGGATCATTTAAATCGCCGTATTATTCAATTAAAAATGGAACGCGAAGCGCTGAAGAAAGAAAAAGATGAAGCAGCCAAAAAACGATTAGGATTATTAGAGAAAGAACTAGCAGAGTTAGAAAAACATTTTTCTGATTTGGAAGAAACGTGGAAAGCTGAAAAAGCGGCTATGCAAGGGACGCAACATGTCCAAGAAAAAATTGAACGAGCTCGCCAGGAAATGGAAGCTGCACGACGCAGTGGTGATTTAGGTAAAATGTCCGAAATACAATATGGCACTATCCCAGAATTAGAGCGTCAATTACAGGCAGCGACTGAAGGCAGTAAAAAAGAATCACGCTTAGTGCGCAATGAAGTCACTGAAGAAGAAATTGCTGAAGTCGTTTCGAAGTGGACGCATATTCCTGTTTCTAAAATGTTGGAAGGCGAACGCGAAAAATTATTACATATGGAAGAAGCTTTACACAAACGCGTGATAGGACAAGATGAAGCCATCACCGCCGTATCTAATGCCATTCGACGTTCACGTGCGGGATTGTCAGATCCGCATCGACCGATCGGATCATTCTTATTTTTAGGTCCAACCGGTGTGGGTAAAACCGAATTATGTAAAGGCTTAGCCGAGTTCATGTTTGATACTGAAGAAGCCATGGTGCGTATCGACATGTCAGAATTCATGGAAAAACATGCGGTATCGCGTTTAGTGGGCGCACCTCCAGGTTATGTTGGATATGAAGAGGGCGGTTATTTAACCGAAGCAGTACGTCGCCGTCCTTATTCCGTGATCCTATTGGATGAAGTGGAAAAAGCGCATCCCGACGTATTTAATATTTTGTTACAAGTATTAGACGATGGTCGTTTAACCGATGGTCAAGGTCGCACGGTTGATTTTCGCAACACAGTCATTGTGATGACATCGAATCTCGGTTCGCAGATTATTCAAGAATTTGCGGAGAAAAACGATTATCCGGCCATGAAAGACGCGGTGATGGAAATTGTCGGACAACATTTCCGGCCTGAATTTATTAATCGTGTAGATGAAGTTGTGGTATTCCATCCATTACAACGCGATCAAATTGTTGAAATTGCTAATATTCAAATTCAACGTTTAGCTAAACGTTTACACGAAAAAAATATTGGCTTGAAAGTTGATGCTGATGCGATGGCGTATTTAGCGAACGTGGGTTACGATCCGGTTTATGGTGCACGCCCTTTAAAACGTTGCATCCAACAGTATTTTGAAAATCCATTGGCTCAAAAATTATTGCACGGTGATTTCGCTCCGGGTGATACTATCGACGTGAAATTGAAAAATAAAGAGATGGTGTTTAGTAAGGCATGACATGGTATCGTCTTGAACAAGAACACGTCTATATCCATGTTCGAGCTACCCCTGGTGCAGCCAAAACCCAAATTCAAGGGCTGCACGGCGACTATCTCAAAGTTGCCGTGCACGCACCAGCGCAAGAAGGTGCGGCTAACGAAGAGCTAGTTAAATTTTTAGCAAAACACTTAGGTTTACGACGTCAACAGGTTGAGCTAGTACGCGGTTTAACAGCACGCTACAAATTAATTAAGCTAGAACGTACCAATTCCGTTGAAAATTTTCTCAAACTAGCCTAATATTTGCTACTATAAATAAGACGAATTAGAAAGGAGGCTCCCGATGAAACGGAATTTAGCATTTGCACTTAAGTTGACCATTATTGGCTCTATGATTACGGTATTAATGAGTTTAACTGCCTGCCAATCGACGCCACCAAAACGTTACGTCCCGACCAAAAAAAACGATATTGTCGCCTATAATCCATCGTATTATGACTATGCCTATTCTAATTTCAAAACTCGTGCAGAACACGGCGATCCCGTTGCGCAAAACAACCTAGGCAAAATGTATGCCGATGGTCGAGGTGTTCCACAAAGTCCGGAAAAATCGGTTGAATGGTTCACCAAAGCCGCCCAACAAGGCGAACCCGATGCGGAAATGAACTTGGGCGTCGCGTGTCTGTATGGTCATGGCACAACTAAAGATGTCAACCAAGCATGCCATTGGTTTAAAGCGGCCAAACGTGCCGGCAATCAATTCGCCAATGAGTTTTATCGCGAGAATTGTTAGCAACTAACCACGCTTTACGACAATAACTTCGTTTGGCGGGTTATGATGAGGGACTGAGCCTTCTACAACAACACGCTCCAAATAACGTGGTTCTTTGATAACAGCAACCTCCATCCGAGGCGCCCTGCTAAAAAATTCACTTACCCGATTATAACCTTCGGTAGCTTGCTTCTTGATAAACTCACCTTTTGTTAATGCTAGCGCAGTAACTATAAATGCAACCAAGTGCGATACATCAAGATTAGGCACAAGCATATACAATGCCATTGCTGCAGATAATAAAGCACCAGCAAGTAGCATTTCTTTTTTAACGGCAGGTGAAAAGAAATGATTGGGCCTTAACCCTTCAACAGTTACTACAGGAGAGTGTATTAAGACTGTCGGGCTAAAGGTTGACACGGCAGGAGTAAACGCAGAAGGCGTTGGGGGTAAATCGTGTAAGCGAGGGAAAAAGCGTTGTTGATGCCACGTAGTTATTTTTTTCAGCAATTTCTCTATTTTAGCATTATCATCCCTGTAAGCACTCACAGGAGGATGAACTTGCAGTCGATCTTCGTCAATGAGTTTTTGTAAAAGACTATTTGAACGAAGTAGTTGTTCAAGCTGATGATTAAATGATATAGCTTGTTCAGTTGTAGCAGCATCAGACTTAGTTGGAACTAACAGAATCGCGCCGTTAAAAGATTTAGTGTTGAAACCATCTTTGCGATCAGATAGCTTATTAGGCTCATCACGGTTTACTATCTCAGGTAACACATCTTCCAGGTAATCCAGCGCGATCGAACCTGTCATGTTAAGACAAAAAATAATAATATCCGGCTTGCCACAGTATGTGTCTAATATCGTATCAAAAGGAATACCGCCATAAGGAATACTGAGAACATCACTGAGGACATATTTACTTGGTTCCACATAACCTGACCGTGACCTTCTACGACGGATAGTTGCTGCAATATCCCACATTTCCATTTTTACATCTTCATAATGATAGGGTATAAAACCTGAACCTTTTGTTGAGGGTAAGTTTTCAGCGAATTGTTCACCACTCATTCGTCGTAATAAATTTGTTTTACCACTTTTTCCTGCGCCAAGCAGCATGACTCTTGCATATTCTGGAGTTTTTTGTGGGAATGTGATTAATGTTGGTTCTGCAGGCATATTTTTTTCAGAACGCGTGGTGATTCGTTGTTGGCATAATTGAAAAATTTTTTCAAACAGCGTTTGAAAGCCTTCGTGAGGATTAAATTTGTTGTTATTTAATTGGTTAAGGCCTTCTTCTATTTGGCTCCTATATTTATCTGTATTAAAACAAATTTTAGTAGCAGATCTTTTGGTTATTTTGTTAAGATTTATTAGTTCTTGTAAAGATGAAAAGCATTCATCAGCTTGAGCTGATACTTGTAGGCAGAGTGTGTTATCTGATAAAAAATGTTTGCCATTATTAATTAATTTTCCAAACTTCTCTAAAGAGAAATCAGCACCATAACAGTATGGTTTTGCTCTTTTAACGGGTAAATTAAATAAAGCGATATCGATACCATTTAACCCAGTTGGTTTAAGGTCAAGACCGCTCGCCGAAGGTTCATTGAAAAACTCCAAATGAATGGGTTCTTTAGCGATATGAGTCAGATAAGTAGCTAACTTTTCCATAAAATTATTGGGCAAACCAAATAATGCAATCTTGATAGGCGAGGGTATTATTGAGCCGGTATTAGACGAGCTGCTTGATGTTGATGAGCTACTGGATATAGAAGAATTAGTCATAATTTGCCTCTCTTAGTTATTGTCGAGTCATTTTATTTTTCATATGATTATTTAGAATGAATGGTCTAATAAAACAGGGATATTATAGGTTAGCTATTTCAACGAATAAATTGTCCAAAAGGACAATAAAAAATTGCAAAAATATCCCGTCTGCCTTGAGTAAGCCCAAGGCAGAGTCGCTCAACACTTGAGCAATGAGAGCATGTAATTCAAATAGGCTCTACTTAAACAAATCCTCTAACGTTGCAACAGAAGCAATGATTTCTTCGCTGTACATGTTTTTTTTAAGGTTGCTGGATACAATCATGGAGTGAAAAATTTGTTTGCTGGTTTTGGTAATTTTACAATACAGCTTCTCACGATTTAGCAAGAGTGCTGCATATTGTTTATCGATTACAAAAGGTGAATGACAGTATTTTATTTCACAAAGATTGACAATATCATCGGGTCTATCAAAAATAAGATCGATTTGTCCGCCGGTGGTTTCTGTTGTTTTATCGGGGATATATCGCCACGATGTTACTTCTGATCCATCAGGAATATGTAGTGTCTCTTTGATTTGTCCAATGTGCTTAAAACAAATAGCTTCAAAGGCATATCCAGACCATGCTTTCCAAGCAGGTTTACTTGATAAAATTTCCCAATATCGGTCATCAATATTTTTAGCAATACGACTAGATGCTCTTGGGGCAATCCATGTTAAGTAAAATAAGCTATATTCATCAATAATTTTATAGTAAATTCCTCTTTCTTTTTTCCATGGGGTGAAAGCACCAATAAATCCCGCTTCTTCAAGCTCGTTCAATCTTTCAGTCAATCGACCACCCTTATATTTGAAATGATCCTCAATGTCAGTTCGACTAACTCCTTCGCGTTTACTAGAAATAAAAGTTATAATTTCTTCATGTATCTCGTGATGTTTAAATAATGAAGCAAATAAAATCTTAAACTCATCATATAAAGCCCCTTTTTTATTGAAGCAAAGAAGGTTAATATTTTGAATTGCTGAAACCCCTTTTTCAATTAAATTGAGATAGAAAGGAATACCTCCAATGCACATATAAAGTGTCAAAGTTTGTTGGTTGTTGTAACGAATGCCTTTATAAGTTAAATAGCTTTTAGTTTCTAATAAGGTAAACGCATCTATACGTAAACGTAGTGTGACTCTATTATGCAAACCTCCAGTGTTAAATAAAACGTTGTCAATAATCCATGACGCAGCCGATCCGCAAATGATAAGTTTTATTCTTTTATTTTCCGACCAATGTCGATTCCAGTAATAATCTAGCGCTTCTAATAAACCCGACTTTGGTGTTGCCAGCCAAGGAATTTCATCTAAAAACACAATAACCTTTTGTTTGCCAGCAAATAAATCAATAGCATCTTTTAGAGCGCCAAACGCATCATGCCAATCTGAAAATGATGATAATTGAGTTCCTTTGTAAAAAGTGTTCTCTATTTCTTGTTTGAATTTGGCTAACTGCTTCTTGAGGCTACCTTTATGAATGCCAGTAGTTCTAAAAAATATGCACTTTTTATTATTAAAAAACTCTCGAATAAGGTAAGTTTTTCCTACTCGTCGTCGACCATATACTGCAACAAATTCAGCCGCATTGGACTGAAAGATTTTTTGCAATTGCTGTTGTTCGTATTGACGACCGACAATTTCCATAATTAGATTCTACCTGCATAACAAATTACTTAAAATAAGGGACACTTATAAATGTAGTATAACCGTCCCTTATTGTCAATTTTTTCTAAATAAGGGACGCTTATAATAATGCTATAACCGTCCCTTATGTATATATGGGTTGGAGGCTGGATTAAAAAATCTATAACTCTTTGTTATTATTGAATATTTTTATAGCCTAGATGAAGCGCAGCGGAATCCGGGAAGCGATGTAGCCTGGATGAAGCGAAGCGGAGTCCGGGAAGATAAGACCTTGTGCCACGAACGTCTCTCGTGAACACGCTGTAAATACGTTTCTATACTCTCGGGTTCGGCTGAACCTAATATAAATTCTGGATATTTCAAAATACTATAGGAACCCCAGATGGAAATGTTAGCCCACACTCTTCGGGCATCAATCTAGATGAAGTCTTTGCCCGGTTGTGCAACGATGTTCGTGCGAAGTTTTTAGCTTTGAAATTCACATTTTCAGTGGATGTGGATATATTGGTGGTATGCTCTAACCCGCACAATGACTCCTTAATGCAACGTACATTTTGCAAGTATTCAGGTTCATTGAAAAATAGGAAGCGACCCGTCTGCACTTTGTTATAGATTGCTGCAGCAAGGTAACCTACGCCCAGCCCAAGAATTAACAATGAAATATTACCGAGCAGTTTTTTCCAAGCAGGATATTTTTCTAAAACCTCTTTCTTATCTGCAATCAGATCGGTACATTCTTTTTTATAGCCAGTAATGATTGTTTTTATAGGATGCTTTTTTTCATGGGAATGAAATTCGTTCAGATCATTGATCTTTTTAAAACAGTTGGTGGTTTTGCTTTGGAGATTTACTGCTAATGCTTTCGCAGTAGCACAATCCTCATTATCTCCCTGCTGTTCTAAATCATTTGCATTCTTTTGCATTTCTTGTGCCTGCAGATAGATTCTGGCTAATGTAATTTTATTTTCGTCAAGCAAACCAAGGCATTTATGCAAGGCCCTAGCTGTAGAATCGCAACATTGATTTATCACCTTTAACAAATTCACAACGGACTCTAAAGTATCTTCAACCTGAAGCTCCTTCAATAGCCCGATTTCATTTTCATTTTGAATTACCGCAGCTTGCAATTGTTGAAGCGTGTTGCTTATTAGTTTATTAACTTTATCGTAATGGGATATGTTTATAGTTTTTGCTTTGATTTCCCTTCTTTCTTGTTTAAGCTGAAGTTGTGCGATTTCGCTAGCT
>CAZULF010000097.1:0-7861 GCA_964621215.1 uncultured Legionellales bacterium
CATTAAATTTTTTAATACCATAACGCCCTTCGATATCTTTACTATCCGCAATTTTTTGCTCTTTCTCAACCTGGTGCTCAACTGGAACACCATGGCAATCCCAGCCAAATCGCCTTTCCACGCGAAAACCCTGCATGGTTTTATAACGAGGGAATACGTCTTTAATTGAATGTGCTAATATATGACCATAATGTGGTGACCCCGTAGCGAAGGGAGGACCATCGTATAAAACAAATTGTTTATCAATAGGTCTTTCTTCGATCGAGCGCTTAAAGACATTGTGTTTATCCCACACCGCAAGAACGTTTTCTTCCATCTGGGAAAATTTGTTACTTAACTTTTTAAATTTCATGAGTTTCTCCTTGATTAACGCATTGAAGGAGCAGATGTTTTTGACGTCATAACTTCGTCAATTTTTTCTGCTGCAAGATCTCGAACTTTAGGTAAAACATATGCAAACGTACCAAACATTAAAGTGCGACACATAACGCCTCGATAAAACCCTTTAACACCATGCTCTTGATACAGTTTTTTCGCTGTATCAATGAATGGTGCTTTTTCATGGCTTTTTTGTTGCAGTGTTGCAACTGTATCAAATGGATGAGACAAGGCAGCACCAGCAAAACTCATCGCAACTCTTACCGGCACCGCTGTCCAATCACCAAAATTATCTTTTGCGATTGCGACTGCGTTGGGAATGATGTTTAGCATAAACAGTGTAAAAATACCGTCTCGTGTAGCAATGCCTGGGTAGCTTTTCCACGGTCTAAAAATCGAATTTCTGAACATATCATTAATGGTACTAATTGGACCTGCCTTCATTACTTGTTGCCGAACAATAGTGTTCTCAATAAATGTTGCATTTACTGCACCTACAACACCACAAAAAGCACTAGCCGCGACACTTTGATAAAGATTAGGTGTGGAAGGCATCACTTTTTTTAATGTTTCTTCTACCATGAACTGAATAATGGTTGTAGGAACAATATTCACTACAAAAACACTTAATCCTCTATAAGGAATATATTCGCTTTTACAAACGGCATCTTTCACAGTCACGAAGTTGTTAACCCATGAACTACCGAGACTTTGTGGAGTAATTTTGGCATCTTTCAGTATTTGATAGTTTTTATCTAATGTTTCTTGATTACTTTGCATCCATTTCTTTAATGATTCAGCGGGAAAAGTTAAGGAAGCTACCGTTGTTCCTGCAACTATACTACTACTAATGTTTCTAAACAGTGGATACCACGTGTGTTGTTTACTATTTTGACTTAACTCTTCATTTCTGGTTCTTGCCATGATTTTATCCTCAATATAAGTTTCAGTTTAACGCGTTTAAAGTTTACATCTGTCAATCGGTGACCTTTCAAAGGGTAATGCCTGGTTGGGAAAACTATTAGATTGATCACGCTTTTTTAACATTTCATTACGTTTATTGTTTTCTTGAAACATTGTTGTTAAAGTTGCATAACCAACTGCAGCTATACCGACTGCTACTGCGCTATTTTTAAAAAAACATGATCTATACATTGCTGTTATCTCCCCAATAGTTTTCCGTTTTTAATACTAACCAAGCTGTGCTCTAGTTATGAGTTCAGTGTATGAGGATGCAATAAAAAAAATTAGCGTAGAAAACACTGTAAGTTATGTAGATATCAACCTCTGTTGAAACAACATGTTTTTCAGTAAAACACTTGTCTTTATAGGTATAAGAAGAATTGCAGCAAGGATTGATCTGCGCATTTATTAGCCACCCCTGGATTTAGTCGCTAAAATTGAGGATAATGGGCAGCCGTAACCACCCAGGTACTACTATGAATACTTTTGTTTTTGACATTGAAACCATTCCTGATACCGAAGCAGGGCGAAAACTGTATGAATTGAAGGACTTAAGTGATGCGGATGTGGCTGAAGCCATGATGCAGTTACGACGCCAAGACGCCGGTAACGATTTTTTACCACATTATTTACAAAAAATTGTGGCCATTTCTGTGGTATTGCGTCAGCAAGATCCACAACGCAATAAAGTAAAGGTATGGTCCTTGGGTGAACCGGACTCATCAGAGCCGGAGTTGATTCAGCGTTTTTTTGACGGTCTTGACCGCTTTACACCCACGCTAGTCTCGTGGAATGGCAGTGGCTTTGATTTGCCAGTTTTACATTATCGCATGTTATTACATGGAATTACCGCACCAAGATATTGGGAGACAGGAGATGACGATAGCAATTTTCGTTGGAATAATTACCTTAGTCGTTATCATTCTCGCCATACGGACTTAATGGATGTCTTAGCCGGCTATCAAGCACGAGCTAATGCACCGCTGGATAATATTGCCAAAATGTTGGGATTCCCCGGTAAAATGGGGAAAAGCGGCAGTCAGGTTTGGCAACAATATCAAGAAGGCGAAATAAATGATATTCGAGCTTATTGCGAGACTGATGTATTAAATACCTATTTAGTTTATTTACGTTTTCAATTAATTCGCGGCAAAATCGACCGTTCTGGCTTTGATGCGGAATGCGATCTGTTACGACATAGTTTATTACAAGAAGATAAACCGCATTTACATGCCTTTCTTGCACAGTGGAGTACTGCATCATAAAAAAGAAAAATATCGATCAAACACCGTTTACTGCTACCGTCACTGAACTCAGCCATGAGGGTCGTGGTGTTGCCCACGTCAATGGCAAAACTACGTTCATCGATACCGCGTTGCCACAAGAAACGGTTAATGCGGTTTATACACGACATCGCAGCAGTTATGATGATGCACAACTTACCGAAGTTTTAACCGCCAGTCCAATGCGCGTTACTCCGCGCTGTGCGCATTTCGGAGTTTGTGGCGCCTGCACGATGCAACACATGAATGCCGCATTACAGATCGAGCATAAACAAAATGTATTATTGAATCATTTGCAACATTTTGGCAAAGTCACGCCTGAAGAAATATTACCGCCACTCATGGGAACGCATTACGGGTATCGCCGTCGAGCTCGCTTAGGTGTGCGGTATGTAATAAAAAAACAAAAACTGTTAATCGGTTTTCGCGAATTGAATGGACGTTATTTAGCAGATATCGAACAGTGTGAAGTGTTAGATCCGCGTGTAGGCATACATTTAACTGAATTGCGTTCCTTGATAGCCACGCTCACTCACTATGATCATATTCCTCAAATCGAAGTTGCTGCAGGAGATGAAGTTGTCGCGCTTATTATTCGGCATATGGTGGCGCTGGATGAAGATGAAATTACACAATTAACGCATTTTGCTAAAGCTCAGAACTTCCATATTTATTTACAACCGGCCGGACCTGATAGCGTTCATAAATTATGGCCACAGGATAGTAATGAACGTTTAAGCTATCGTTTGCCTGATAACAATATAGAGTTATTATTTCACCCCAATGATTTCACTCAAGTCAATGCTGATATCAACCAAAAAATGGTTGCTCGTACCATTGAATTAATGGAATTAAAAACGGAAGATAAAGTATTAGATTTATTTTGTGGCCTAGGCAACTTTACCTTACCCATGGCTAAACGCTGTCAACACGTGGTTGGCGTTGAAGGCGATGCGGCTATGGTAAAACGCGGATATGAAAATGCTGCACATAATCGAATAAGTAATGTCACTTTTTATAGCGCTAATTTAGCTGAAGATTTTCAGCATGCGCCATGGTTTAAACCAGTTTACGACAAATTATTGATTGATCCGCCGCGCTCTGGCGCTCAGGCGATCGTGGAACAATTAGCCAAATTACAGATCAAACATATTGTTTATGTTTCCTGTAATCCGGCTACTTTAGCCCGGGATGCCGGCATAATGGTTGCGCAAGGTTATCGCTTACGCAAAGCGGGAGTCATGGATATGTTCCCGCATACTAGTCATGTGGAGTCGATAGCAGTATTTGTTAAGGTGTAATCATGGTTAAATTAAGAAGAAGCCAATTTTTAACGTCTGATGGCTCTATTGATAGTACCTTGTGGCTTAACGATATAGCCTCACAATTTCCGCCCAAATACGTAGACAATATTCGTCAAGGTGCAGTAGCAGTACAACAACTAGAAAATACTTCCCTCTCAGGTTGTTTATTACAAAGTTTTTCTATGGCAGAAATTCTAGTCGATTTGCAAACCGACCCTGAAACGGTCGTTGCTGCTATGTTAAGTCATTATGTACAAGCCGGTTATCTTTCAATCGAACACGTGACAGAACAGTTTGGCGATGTCATTGCAAAATTAGTCAGTGGTGTATTACGCATGGATGCAATTCACACTACCAGCAGTACTGGAACAACTAATCCTAAACATAACATTGATAATCTTCGAAAAATGCTATTAGCCATTATTGATGATGTGCGCGTAGTATTAATCAAGCTCGCCGAGCAAACATGGTTAATCCGTCAAGCACAACATCACGCATCTAATAATAATATTCAACTTGCTCGCGATGTTATGAATATTTATGCTCCTTTGGCCAGTCGTTTAGGCATCGGACAATTAAAATGGGAGTTAGAAGACCTGGCTTTTCGTTTAATTGACCCCGACGATTACAAAGAATTAGCAAAATTATTAGATACTCGGCGTGTTGACAGAGAACATTACGTTGAGCAAGTTAAAGTAGATTTACGTCAAGCACTTGAGCGTGCAGGATTAAAGAGTTTTGACATTAGCGGACGCGCAAAGCATATTTACAGCATCTATCGTAAAATGAAGCGTAAAGATGTCGATTATTCAAAAATTTATGACATTATTGCTGTGCGTGTATTAACACGAACTGTAGAGGAATGCTATGCTGGATTAAGTTGCGTACATAGTTTATGGCAACAAATCCCCTCTGAATTTGATGATTATGTTAGCAATCCTAAACCCAATGGTTACCGTTCAATTCATACTGCCGTGATAGGTCCCAACGATAAAAATATTGAGGTACAACTGCGCACCTATCAAATGCATGAAGAATCCGAACTGGGCGTGGCTGCGCACTGGAAATATAAAGAAGGTGCAGGTACTGAGTTGCATTTCGATAAAAAAATTGCTTGGTTACGCCAAGTTATCGAGTGGCAACGTGATTTAGTCAATCAGGAAACAGGTCTTACTAATACCGATATTCATACATTGTTTGATGATCGCGTTTATGTTTTTACTCCGACTGGCGAGGTTGTTGATTTGCCAAAAGGTTCTACGCCCCTAGATTTTGCTTATCATATTCACGGTCAAATTGGCCATCGCTGTCGCGGTAGTAAAATCAATGGTAGTATTGTTCCACTAACCTATACCTTGAATACCGGCGAGTGTGTCGAAATTTTAACGGCAAAACAGCCTCATCCTAGTCGTGATTGGTTACTGTCACATTTAGGTTATATTCATACTTCGAAAGCGCGTCACCATATTACGCAATGGTTTAAACGACTCAATAACGAGGAGCATACTATTGAGAGACGGGAGACACATGAGCATGAGTTAAAACATCAACCTATTACTCCCGTTGATTTCACACCTGCTGTTGTATCACCTCCCAGACAAGAACCTATACCCCAAGGCGCAATCGATGTTGCTGGTGTTTCGAATGTTCTCACCAGCACTGCTCGCTGTTGTAAACCTTTACCCGGCGATGCGGTGATTGGCTATATCACGCGCGGTCGCGGCATTACTATTCATCGACGCGATTGCGTGAATATAAAACGTATTGCCAAACCAGAACGATTAATCGATGTCAGCTGGGGCGATAAAGTAAGTAGCGCTTACCCGGTAGATTTAGTGATTAAAGCGCATGATCATACCGACTTAATGAAGGATATTAGCGGATTACTAAGTGCCGAAAAAATTCGTTTATTACGATTAAATACGTTAACTCAACATCAGCAAGTGATAGTGTATCTCAGCTTAGAAATTAACGATATTGCTGTGCTGAAACGTACATTAGATAAATTACGCCATTTACCGGGTGTTGTGTTAGCTGAGAGACAGGGAACAACTTAATCATACCCCCAACACCAGTTTAACAAATGGAATAGTTAAACGGCGTTGGGCGGCGAGAGAGGCTTGGTCTAATTGATCTAATACGTCATATAAATCAGACATATTACGCGAAGTACGGCGCAATAAAAAATTACCCACTTCATCTGACATATGTAAGCCGCGGTTTTGGGCACGGAGTTGTAACGCGTTCAATTTTTCATGATCTGTTAATGCTTGTAATTGGAATATCGTTCCAGCTGTTAATCGCGATTGTAAGTCTGCTAATTTAATAGGTAATTCTCTTGGCGCCGTATTGCCGGTGATTAATAAATGTCGCTGCATGTGATCTAAGCGGTTATAAAGATGAAATATTCCCTCTTCCCACTCAGCGTTGCCGGCGATCGCGTGGATATCATCCAAGCAAACCAAATCATAATACTCTAAATTTTCCAGCATTTGTGGTGGTAAAGTGGCGATATCTGCTAAAGGTAAATAGATAGCTTTATGTCCATTTTTTTCGGCATTGATTGACATTGCTTGCAATAAATGGGTGCGACCTGAACCAGATTTTCCCCACAAATAAGCGTAACGTTGAATATCTTGCGTTAGAAATGCATGCAAAAAACTCACCGCCAATTCATTACTGCCCGTAAAAAAATTGTCGAATGTCGCATTATCACGCACACGCATACCCATAAGGGTTAATTGTGTGCCATTTGATGAGGTGTCTCGATAAGACATTTTTAAATACCCCATCTCTCGACGTCCCGCGGCTTGTCCGCGGGACCCAGAACCCATCGAACAGCCTGGATCCCGCGGACAAGCCGCGGGACGAGGGAATATAAGGATAAAGTTAATTGATATTTCATGCTTTATACAGTTGGCTATTCATATAACGTTGACGTAAATGTCGCACAAAAACCATGATGACAGCCGCAACCGGTAATGCCAGCAAGATACCAAAGAAACCAAACAAATGACCACCAATCAATATGGCAAAAATCACAGCGACCGGGTGTAAACCGATTCTGTCGCCCACTAACACTGGCGTTAATACTGAGGCTTCAATACTTTGTGCGACGATAAATACAATAACAACATAGATACAATGTAAGATATCACCGAATTGAAAGATAGCGGCAATCAATGCAGCACCAATACCGACGATAAAACCGAGGTACGGTACAATACATAATATGCCCGCAAGCAAACCAATCAACAATCCCATTTTTAAACCGATGATGGTCAGGCCTAATGAATAAAGAAAGCCTAAGGCTAACATTACTAATAATTGCCCACGCAAGAATGCACCTAATACACCGTCGCATTCCGTGAATAATTGAATAATGGCCTGTTCACTGCGGCGAGGTAATAAATTATGTAACCCTTTAGTGACCTTATCCCAATCGCGTAATAAGTAAAAAATCACTACGGGAATAATGAGCAAATTAGCGAACCATACTGCTAATGTTTTACTGGAGCTAAATAAAGTTTTCCAAGCAACGGTGGCAATATTACCTGTTTGCGCTAAATTAGACGTTAATACGTTTTTAAGACTATTGACATCAAACGTTGTGGTCACACCTAAATGCTCATCTAACCAGGGTACCAATGTAGATTGAAGCCAAGCAATCATATCGGGAACTTTATCGATTAACTCCATCACCTGTTGTTGCAATAGTGGAATCAATATTCCCAAAAACAAAAGCACAATTAAGACAATTAGCACAAACACCATAACTACCGCTAAAGTACGCGGTATTTTTAATGCTTGTAGGCGATTAACTATCGGATCAAAAAGATAAGCAATAATGGCTCCGGCCAAAAATGGAGTTAACACCGGTGATAAAATATAAAGTAGAACTAAGCCAATAAGTAAGCCACCAGTCCACCACCA
>CAZULF010000098.1:0-7690 GCA_964621215.1 uncultured Legionellales bacterium
TTATAGCCTTAGCCATCGCTAAGTTCGGATGATTTTAATGAATATGGAGTTCTTATGTCAGTAAAACATGTTTTAAATATGATTAGCGAGCATGATGTACAATTCGTGGATTTGCGATTTACCGATATGATTGGTAAAGAACATCATGTTAGTATTCCAGCTCATGTTGTTGACGAGAATTTTTTCAAATATGGCAAAATGATTGATGGTTCATCAATCAAAGGCTGCAAACCTATCAATGATTCCGATATGGACTTGATACCGGATCCTAGCACAGCGATGTTGGATCCCTTTATGGAACATTCAACCCTATTATTACGTTGTGATCTGTATGAGCCGGGAGCTAACCAACCTTATGCTCGCGATTGTCGCGCATTGGCCCGTCGAGCTGAACAGTATTTACAATCAACTGGCATTGCGGATACCTGTTATTTTGGTCCTGAACCGGAATTTTTTATTTTTGATGATGTTCGTTGGGCTAATACCATGCAGCATGTCATGTATCAAATTGACTCAGATGAAGGCGCATGGAATTCGGGTAGAATGGATAATTTGGGCCATCGACCAGGAATCAAAGGCGGATATTTCCCAGTACCTCCGGTGGATTCATCGCAAGATATTCGTTCAGCTATGTGTACTTATTTGGAAGCTATGGGGTTAGTAGTAGAAGCTCATCATCATGAAGTGGCTACTGCAAATCAGAATGAAATCGCAACAAGATTTAATACCCTCACTAAGAAAGCCGATGAATTATTAATTTTAAAATATGTAGTACAAAATACAGCGCAAGCTTTTGGTAAGACAGCAACGTTTATGCCTAAGCCTTTGGTTGGTGATAATGGAAGCGGTATGCATTGCCATCAGTCGCTTTCAAAAAATGGCGTGAATTTATTTACTGGCGATGGATATGCTGGGTTATCGGATCTAGCCATTTATTATATCGGTGGTATTATCAAGCATGCTCGAGCAATTAATGCCTTTACTAATTCCACCACCAATAGTTATCGTCGTTTGGTCCCTGGATTTGAAGCACCGACGATGTTGAGTTATTCCGCTCGTAATCGCTCCGCAGCGATTCGAGTTCCGTATAGCTCAAATCCAAAAGGCCGTCGTATTGAAGTGCGCTTCCCCGATCCCATCTGTAATCCTTATTTTGCGTTTTCTGCAATGATGATGGCGGGTTTAGATGGAATACAAAATAAAATTCATCCAGGTGAAGCATTAGAGTTAGATTTGTATGAGTTAAGCCAGGAAGAAGCACGCCATATTCCTACCGCATGTGCCAGCTTGCAGCAAGCGTTGGAAGAGCTTGATCGTAATCGTGAATTTTTGTTAAAGGGCGATGTGTTCAATAATGATTTGATCGATACCTATATCAAACTCAAACAAGAGGAAATCTCACAAATCGGCGGGGCAACTCACCCATTAGAGTTTGCGCTATACTATAGCCTCTAGAGCCTAAGGAGAGATAGAAAATGACGGCGCATCGCATTTGGCAAGTAAGTATTCTATGCCTAAGTCTGTGTGTGGCCGTCTTAAGCTACGGCGAGACTATTTATAAGTCCGTTGACGCGCAAGGTAATGTCACTTACAGTGATAAACCGTCATCGAATGCTCAGCCAGTGTCTTTAATGCCAATTTCAGTTACGGCATCACCAGCAGTCAGCGCCCCCGCAGACACTCCGGTTATCAAAAAGCCAGTGACGAGTATTTCCTACAAGACATTGGAGATTCAGCAGCCGCAAAACGATGCGACTATTTGGGATAATAATGGTAATTTTTCTGTTCAAGTAAACCTGGAGCCTGCTTTGGTTGCAGGTGATACGCTGCAGATTCTGCTGGATGGTAAAGTGGTTGCCAGCTCGAGTAACAGCACAAGCTTTAATATTACCGGTATAGATCGCGGCACGCATATTGTGCAAGCACAAATTATTGATCCTGACCAAAAGGTAGTAAAGGTCAGTAATAGCATCACTATTTATCTGCATCGAACCATAGCAAAGAAGAAAAACCTTTGTACACCTGGCAACTGCCCATTACCCCCTAAGGTTGGTGGAAAAGGCAATCTTGCGGGCCAAACTCAGAAGATGGTTTTGCTAAAGCCTACGTAGCATAGTGAGTAACAGAACTATAAAGCTTTTGTGCTACTAACGCATTGAGGCTAATGCCAGCTAGTGAGGCCTCAATGGCTAAATCACGATGCACGCGTTTATCGATACGTACGTTAAATTGTCCACTGTATTGTTTTTTAGATGGAGCTACAGGAACGGCCTGGTTATGCTTACGATAACTTTCTTTAACTCCATTCCAAGCATATTCTAATTCAGCTAATGCTTGCTCTGCGGAAGATGCGAATGCAGAAACGCTAGGCATTTCAACAAAATGTGCGATGTAGTCTCCTTCTTCATCTTCTGCAAGAAAAATAGAATAACCGTCAAATCGCTCGCTCATTTTTGTGTTCCTCCTCATATAAGGTAAGAAATTGCTTTACCTGGTACCCTTTAGCCATACCGTTTTTATTCTGGATTGTCAGACGCACGAAATTAATACTTTGCCACTCAGTGTTGTACCATATAGAGTGACTGCCTGTTTGATGATCTTCAACCCATCCAAATTGATTTAATAGCGTTTTAAATTCACGAAAGCTTAATCCTTGCGGATTGTTTTGCGCTTTTCGCAAAAGCTTTTCTCGTTTAGTCATAGAGAAACATACCTAATTGTAACTATATACGGTTACACCGTTAATAGCAAGACCTGTTAAAAAAACAGATAATAGCATTTAATTGCGTTAATGCATATTTAATAAATTCAAAATTTTTGAATTTAAGATAGGGACAAGCAAGATCTTCAAGTATGGACTGATTCTTTGCTTAATTACGCTATTTTCTGTATGATCGAGGTCAGGTTAATTGAGGAGTGAAAACAATGCTATTTGGTCTATTAAATCTTTCTTTCTGGGGCTATGTGGTCGCAACGTTGGTCATGACCCATATCACTGTCATAGCGGTAACACTCTATCTGCATCGCAGCCAAGCCCATCGGGCTATGGATTTGCACCCTATTGTGTCACATTTTTTCCGTTTCTGGTTGTGGTTAACGACAGGCCAAGTCACCAAAGAATGGGTTTCTATTCACCGTAAACATCACGCAAAATGCGAAACAGTAGACGATCCCCACAGTCCGATAGTTTTAGGTATTAAGAAGGTATTCTGGGAAGGCGCAGAGTTATATCGCGCAGAATCGAAAAATCGAGAGACCATGCAACGCTACGGCCATGGTACGCCAGACGATTGGGTTGAACGTAATATTTATGATAAACACAGCCGCTGGGGTATTTTTCTAATGTTTATTATTGATATCGTATTGTTTGGAATTCCGGGCATTACCGTGTGGGCGTTGCAAATGGTGTGGATCCCCATCTTTGCAGCCGGCGTTATTAATGGCATTGGGCACTATTGGGGTTACCGTAATTTTGAATGCCCCGATGCAGCACGAAATATCGTGCCATGGAGTATTTTAACCGCGGGTGAAGAGCTGCATAATAACCATCACACCTTTGGTAGCTCAGCTAAATTTTCAGTGAAATGGTGGGAATTTGATTTAGGCTGGATGTATATCAGTATTTTGAAAGTCTTTAGATTAGTAAAAATCCGTAAAACTATTCCTCAATTACAAATGGTACCTGATAAAATGAGCATTGATGTTGAAACGTTAAAAGCCTTTATCAGTAATCGTTTCCAAATTCTCTCTCGCTATGCTCATGAAGTGATTGTGCCCGTGTGGGAACAGGAAAAAAATCATATAGAAGCCGGTAAAAATAAATTAGTCGCACGTGCTAAAAAGTTATTAATTCGTGATAGTTCATTAGTGAATGCTGCAGGCAAGCGCGAGTTGGCTCAATTATTAGATGAACGCACACAGTTACGTTTGGTTTACCAATATCGTTTAAATCTACAAGCTATTTGGGATCGCACCACGGCTAGCCAAAAAGAATTAGTCGAAGCATTACAAGAATGGTGCCGTCAAGCGGAAGAAACCGGTATTGAAGCTCTAAAATTGTTTGCCAATCGTTTACGTGGTTATACCGCGAGCCCTATGAAATTATAAGATAACGGTAAATTTATGTTAGAAATCAATCCAGTTATTCAGCACATAAAATCCATGCAAGCGCGCGTGGAAGTTCTTAGGGGGTATCTTTGACTTTGATCGCAGAAAAGAGCGACTAGTTGAAGTAGAGCGCGAGCTGGAAGATCCTGAATTATGGAACCAACCAGAACGCGCCCAATTACTCGGTAAAGAACGGGCTGAATTATCTGCTGTAGTTCATGGTCTTGAATCATTGATACAAGGTTTAGAAGACTGCTTTCAATTATTAGAAATCGCCAATGATGAACGTGATGCGGATAGCATCAATACCATCATGCAAGATTTGCAACACCATGAAAAGCATCTGCAACAATTGGAATTTCAACGCATGTTTAATGGCAAAATGGATGCCAATAATGCGTATTTAGATATTCAAGCTGGCTCGGGTGGCACAGAGGCACAAGATTGGGCTGAAATGTTGTTGCGTATGTATTTGCGTTGGGGTGAGCGTCGAGGTTTCACTCCTGTGCTGATGGAAGTGTCTCCCGCCGATGTTGCAGGTATTCGTAGTGCAACCATTAAATTTACTGGTCCTTATGCTTATGGTTGGTTGCGCACCGAAACGGGCGTGCATCGCTTAGTGCGTAAATCACCGTTTGATGCCAATCATAAACGTCATACCTCTTTTGCTTCAGTTTTTGTAAGTCCAGAGATAGATGACACGATTGAAATCGATATTAATCCAGCTGATTTGAAAGTGGATACCTATCGTGCCAGTGGTGCGGGTGGTCAGCACGTTAACCGCACTGAATCGGCCATTCGGATTACCCACGTTCCAACAGGGGTAGTGGTACAATGCCAGGCAGATCGATCGCAGCATCAAAATCGTGCTAATGCAATGGGGCAATTAAAAGCGAAATTATACGAGTTACAAATGCAAAAGCTCAATGCTGAAAAGCAAAAACTGGAAGAACAAAAATCAGATATCGGCTGGGGTAGTCAAATCCGTTCTTATGTATTAGATCAATCACGAGTTAAAGATTTACGAACAGGTATAGAAACAGGTAACCCACAAGCAGTATTAGACGGCGAAATTGATGATTTTCTTGAGGCTAGTTTAAAGAGTGGATTAATCGACGAAATGAAATAACCCACGTCGTCCCGTGGCTTGTCCACGGGATCCAGAATGCATCGATACGGCATGGATCCCACGGACAAGCCGTGGGACGACGTGGTGGGGTACAATATTTATGGAAACAAACCAATGACAACTGAAGAAACAACACAAGATTTGCTTCTTGATGAAAATGAACAAATAGCACAACGCCGCGCAAAATTAGCGGAGTTGCGTCTGCAAGGTAATGCATTTCCCAATGATTTTCACCGTGATTCATTAGCAGCAGATCTCATGCGAGATTTTAATACGTTAGATCATGAGCAACTCGATGTTAAAAAAATTCATTGCAAAGTGGCTGGTCGTATCATGACACGGCGCTTGATGGGCAAAGCCAGCTTTGTTCATCTGCAAGATATGTCGGGAAAACTCCAGCTATATGTGAAAGAAAGCGAAGTTTCACCGGAAGTGTATGAACAATTTAAACGATGGGATATCGGCGATATTATTGCCGCGGAAGGCAATTTATTTAAAACAAAAACCGGTGAGTTATCGTTGCATGCATCCGCTATTCGCTTACTTACCAAATCGTTACGGCCGTTGCCCGATAAATTCCACGGTTTATCCGATGTTGAAATGCGCTATCGACAACGCTATGTTGATTTAATAACGAATGAAGCGGCGCGTCGCACATTTACCATTCGCACACAAGTCATTGCGGGTATACGTCAATTTTTGAATGCGCGCGGTTTTTTAGAAGTGGAAACACCCATGATGCATCTTATTCCTGGGGGTGCAGCAGCAAAACCTTTCGTCACTTTTCATCACACATTAGATATGGAGTTATATTTACGTATCGCCCCAGAATTATTTTTGAAGCGATTAGTGGTCGGCGGTTTTGAAAAAGTTTATGAAATTAATCGCAACTTTCGTAATGAAGGATTATCAACCCGTCATAATCCAGAATTTACTATGATTGAATTTTATCAGGCTTATGCAGATTATAATGATCTCATCGATCTCACCGAAGAAATGATGCGAACTTTAGCACAAAATGTGTTAGGAAAAACAACGGTACATTATCAAGGTGAAGATTATGATTTTGCTCAACCGTTTGCTCGCATGACGATTGTCGAATCGATTTTACATTATAATCCAACGATCACTGAGGCTGAATTGCGCGATATAAAACAAGCAACAGCGATTGCTAAAAAGCTAGGTGTTGAAGTTAAGTCTTCTTACGGCTTAGGTAAAATTCAAGTTGAAATTTTTGAGAAGACCGTGGAGCATCGACTGAAGCAGCCGACATTTATTACGGAATATCCAGCCGAAGTCTCGCCTTTAGCACGTCGTAATGATGAAAACCCAGAGGTGACAGATCGTTTTGAATTTTTCGTTGGCGGTCGCGAATTAGCGAATGGTTTTTCAGAATTAAATGATCCTGAAGATCAAGCGGAAAGATTTTTACAACAAGTAGCAGAAAAAGCTGCGGGTGATGAAGAAGCTATGCATTATGATGCAGATTATATTACGGCGTTAGAGTATGGTTTGCCGCCTACAGCAGGAGAGGGCATTGGTATTGATCGTTTAGTAATGTTATTTACTGATTCACCATCAATCCGTGACGTGATTTTATTCCCGCATATGCGTCCAAAGATAGAATAAGCGAGGGAGCGGAGTCGACTAGAGAAGAGAGGACTATTTGTGGAATGAAAGCTCAAATGAACGTGCAAGCAAATTGTGTCATTTGTCCTATGACCACACTGCACATTCCTGCAGTAGTCGCCATTGAACGAGATTCGTTTCCCTATCCTTGGGGGGAAGCAGTGTTTCGGGATTGTTTACGTGTTGGGTATCAATGTTGGGTGATAGAATATAACGATACAGTCATTGCCTATGCTATTGTTATGGTAGTGTTGGATGAAAGCCATTTGCTAAACATCGCCGTTGCGTCAAATTATCGAAATCAAGGTATAGCACAGTGGTTTTTGTTAAATTTAATAGAAAATTTACGAATACAAAAAATTCGTCATCTCTATTTAGAAGTGCGACAAAGCAACCAAATAGCCATACGCCTCTATGAACAATTGGGATTTAAACAAGTGGGTGTCCGTCCGGATTATTATCCCACAGAAACCGGCAAAGAAGATGCTATTTTATTCACTAAAGAAATGTAATTAAACTATGAAATTGACAGATGAAATTAATCAACGGCGAACTTTCGCCATTATCTCTCACCCAGATGCAGGTAAAACCACCTTAACAGAAAAATTTTTATTAATGGGTGGGGCTATTCAATTAGCCGGTACCGTCAAAGGTCGTAAAGCAGCGCGTCACGCTACATCAGATTGGATGGAACTGGAAAAACAGCGCGGAATTTCTGTTACCACCTCAGTGATGCAATTCCCGTATAAAAATAGTATCGTTAATTTATTAGATACACCAGGCCACGAAGATTTCTCGGAAGACACCTATCGGACGTTGACTGCA
>CAZULF010000099.1:0-7665 GCA_964621215.1 uncultured Legionellales bacterium
GGTCGTCAGTACAAAGGGTATCGCCGTGTAACAATAGGACAGGGGTGCCGTAAAGATTAATGATGGTAGGCTCTTGCAACAAAATCAGCCCAGTTTGCTGGCAGAAGCGTTTTCCTACTAGAAAATCACGGTTTCCAGCCATGAAATAGCAGGGGATCTGCTGGCTTAATTGCTTGATAGCGCCAATGATAGGCGTTAAATAGGGGGCTGTATCGTCATCCCCGATCCAATGATCAAATAAATCACCCAGGATATACAGGGCTTCCACACCGGTTTGCGCCTGTTCCAGCAAAGCCAGAAAACGGGCCGTAATGGCCGGCTCTTCCGGGGATAGATGTAAATCGGAGATAAAAAGGGTAGTCATTAAATGGCTAGTTCCTATTACTAGGGTTTTGTCGTATCATAGCCGAATTGCAGTTATTGAGCAAAAGTCTTCTAGGAAATGTTGACAGATTGACCAGGTGATGTATAATTAAAGATGTATACATCACTTTGATTTGGAGGTATCGCATGGTACGCACTCAAGTCTATTTAACAGAGCATGAACACCAATCACTGCGACATTTAACCGGTATCACTGGCAAATCGCAAAGCGAACTTATTCGTAAAGCGATAGATCTTTTTTTAGATATGAAAAGTATCACGCCTAAACAAGGTTTAAAAATGGCGGCTGGAATGTGGGCCGATAGAAAAGATCTGCCTGATTTCTCTTCTATTCGCCAAGAGTTTGATAGGTTTACTGACGACGAGAAATGATAGTTGCTATGAAATTACTTATTGATACGGACGTTGTTATTGATTACTTACGTGGGACTAGTGTTGCTATCAAATATTTGCAAGCTCAAAATGCAGATAATTTATTTTTATCTGCAGTGACAGTTGCTGAGCTTTATGCAGGAGTGAGAGAGGGCAAAGAAAGAAACCTTCTGATAACTTTTTGTGATTCTTTTAATGTTATTCCTATGTCTTCTGAAGTTGCTATTCAAGGTGGACTCTGGCGACGTGATTATGGAAAAAGTTATGGAACGGGGTTAGTAGATGCAATAATCGCTGCAACGGCACAAATACATAAATTATCATTAGTTACACTTAATAAAAAGCATTACCCAATGTTGAGCAAAGTTAGTGTCCCGTATAGTAAAAGTTAAACCACGGTAAAAAAACATGACAAACCCTACAGTAAAATTACGTTTCTCCCCTAGTCCCACGGGCTTGATGCATTTGGGAAATACTCGCACAGCCTTATTTAATGCCATTTATACTCATGGTGTGAAGGGTATTTTTATGCTGCGGATAGAAGATACTGATAAAGCTCGTTCGACAGAGGAGTTTACCGAGCAATTACAAAAAGATTTACTCTGGTTGAACCTTCCTTGGCAAGAGGGCCCGCAAGTAGGGGGCGAAAATGGTCCTTATTGGCAGTCGCAACGGCAACATGTGTATGATGCGTATTACCAAATTTTAGAAGAAAAAAAACTGGCCTATCCGTGTTTTTGTACGGAAACCCAATTAGCCATTGCGCGCAAAGTTCAATTAGCATCGGGCAAACCTCCACGTTATGCCGGTACGTGTCGACATTTAACAGCAGAGCAAGTTGCAGCAAAACGCGCAGAAGGGTTAGTGCCTACCTTGCGTTTTCATGTGCCGTCGAATCAAGCAGTGGAATTTGTCGATTTCGTTAAAGGCCCGCAACGTTTTAATACCGAGGATTTAGGTGATTTTATTATTAGGCGTGCAGATGGTACGGCATCGTTTATGTATTGCAATGCCATTGATGATGCCGTGATGAAAGTGTCGCATGTGTTGCGTGGTGAAGATCATCTTACTAATACACCGCGTCAGATTTTGATTCTACAAGCATTAGGTTTGCCGATACCGCAATATGGTCATATCTCTTTAATTATGGGAAATGATGGTAGCCCATTATCAAAACGTCATGGCAGTCGCAGCGTGCATGAATTACGGGAAGAAGGTTTTTTCCCGATCGGTGTTATCAACTACCTTGCGCGATTGGGGCATAGTTATGAAGATAATCATCTCATGACCATGGATGAATTAGCCGCGAAATTTAGCTTTGAACGTTTGAGTCGATCGCCAGCGCGTTTTGATCCAGAGCAATTATTGTTTTGGCAAAAAGAAGCCGCAGCTGCCACCGATGCAGAGAGTTTATGGCGTTGGATGGGTATTGAAGTTCATAGTTTGGTGCCCGTAGAAAAGAAAGCGTTATTTATTGATACGGTGCGAGCGAATATTTGTTTTCCTAAAGATGCTGAACGTTGGGCGCAAATCTTTTTCGATGATCATTTGGATTATAGCCCAGAACATGTCGAGATTTTACGTGCAGCAGGAGCGACGTTTTTCCAAGCCGCTATTGCGGCAGTAGAACAACATGGCACAGATTTTGCCTTGATTTCTGATCATGTGAAACAAACGACTGGCGCAAAAGGAAAATCGCTATTCCAGCCTTTACGTATTGCTTTGAGTAATGAATTGCATGGACCAGAAATGACGAAGCTAACGGTGTTATTAGGGGATGAGTTGTTAACAAAGCGGTTTCACTTAGTGCTGAAAGTAATAGGATAAGATACCAAAATGCTAGAAATATACAATAGCCTGAGCAAAAAAAAAGAACCTTTTAATCCTATCGAACCCGGCAAAGTTCGTATGTATGTGTGTGGCATCACCGCCTACGATTATTCGCATATTGGTCACGCGCGGGCTGCTAGCGCGTTTGATATTATTACACGGTATCTTCGTTACCGTAATTACGATGTCACTTATGTACGTAATGTCACCGATGTAGATGACAAAATTATTCAACGTGCTCTAGCTAATAACGAATCGTGTGAAGCGTTGACTGAGCGATTTATTGAGGCTTGGCATGAAGATTTAGCCGCACTCAATATCTTACCACCGGATGTAGAACCCTTAGCAACAGCCTATATCTCACATATGATTGAAATGATCGAAACGCTGATAAAGAAAGGTTATGCCTATGTTGGTACCAGCGGTGATGTGTATTATCGAGTAGAAAAATTTGCTGAATATGGCAAATTATCCCATAAAACTTTATCCGATTTACAAGCCGGTGCTCGAATATCTATCGCGGAAGATAAAGAAAATCCTTTAGATTTCGTATTGTGGAAAATGGCAAAACCAGATGAACCCTCTTGGGAATCACCCTGGGGTAAAGGACGTCCTGGTTGGCATATTGAATGTTCTGCTATGACAACCCATTGCTTGGGAAATCATTTCGATATTCACGGTGGTGGTAGTGATTTAAAATTTCCGCATCATGAAAATGAAATTGCCCAATCAGAAGCGGCAACGGGAGAAAAATTTGCTAATTATTGGGTGCACGCAGGCCTGATCAATATCGATGAAGAAAAAATGTCGAAATCACTCGGCAATTTCTTTACTATTCGTGAAGTGCTAGCAAAATATCGTCCTGAAGTTATTCGTTATTTTTTAATTTCTAGCCATTACCGTAGCCCTATTAATTATTCACAAGAATCACTAGAGATTGCCACACAAGCCTTAATGCGGTTATATGGCGCTTTACGTGGTTTACCGCGCATGGCCGCAGCGACCGATAGTGAATATGAAAAACGTTTTATCGCAGCGATGGATGATGATTTTAATTTGCCAGAAGCTTTGGCAGTCTTGTTTGATATCACTCATGACATCAATCGAGTGCGTGCAGAAGATGAAACTAAAGCGCTAGAGTTAGCGTCTATATTATATCGATTGGGTGGCGTGCTAGGTTTGTTACATGATGATCCCGAAACATTTATCCGTGGTGATATTCAATCGATTGATGCCGCTTTGGTTGAAGCGCTCATCGAGCAGCGAGCAGCGGCTAGGGAATCTAAAAATTGGCCTGAAGCTGACCGTATCCGTCAACGATTTATTGATATGGGGGTGATTGTTGAAGACACGCCACAGGGAACTATTTGGCGAGCGAAATAACGGATATTTCATTACCGGGCAATTGTACTAGGGTTCACATATTACATATTATAGGCATTACGACCTAGTGTTTAGAGCGAACACGCTGTAAACACTAGGTCGTAATGCCTAATATGTGAACTTTGGTGCAATAGCCCTGACGTATTAGGTTCCTAATTAAAATGATAATTAATACCTAACATAATAGAGTTATTATAGGCATGTACTTTATCAGAAACCGAGACTTCGCTCATATTTAATGCCGGCCCAGTAAACGTATAATCTGCGTTTAATGTTTCAACATCAAAATAGTTATTATTTAAATATTCTAGTTTTACTGAAAAGCTATCGGTTATAAAGTGCTCGATACCTGCACCCAGGCGTAATCCTGTGTGATAACGTTCATTTTCTTCATGTACAGCACCGGATGAGGATGACAATCCCGCGGTTATGGCGTAACCGTTTTCTATACGATTATCAAAGTGTCCCCAAGTTGGACCAATTTTTCCGTAAACTAAGGTTTTTTGTTTAATCACAAAACCTGGCATAAAAGTAAGAGCTAATTCATTGTCTAGTTTGTTAAACCCATTGATATAGCTACTCGTATTAAGATCAGTATTTACATACTGATTCATGAAACCAGTATCCAAATTTTCGAATTGAGCTGAAGCGTCAAGACCTAAATAGAAAGTTTGATTGATGGTTTTACCATAACCTAGATTTAAACTGCCTAACCATGAACTATCATGGTTATCAATACTAAAAGCGGGGGTGTTAGTGACCGAAAAAAGAGGTGTAGTCAGCGACTGTTTAACCGTATTTTCGGTATTCATTTTTACACCGCCCACACCGGCGCCCACATAAAAACCATTAAAAGGTTCAGCAAACGCTGTGGAAGATAGAGCTAGGGATAATAATAGAAATACCTTTTTGTAATTTTTCATCTTAATCCTCTCAGGGTTAGTTTATAAAGTTATATATCGCTTGAATTGCATTGATGTAACCAGGAGGAGATTATCAGAAAAGATTAAAGGTTGTCACTAGGAATCAAAAATAAACTTATTGTTAATCTTATATTAATAATTCAAGCATTCTAACCTTTATAACCAACGTCGCCATTTAAAGAGTAATAATAATATGATAGCAAGAGCAAACATGGTACCTATCGTCCAATAATAAGCATGCGCTTCGTGTAAAATGGGCATATTTTGAAAGTTCATGCCGAAAACACCAGTGATTAATGTTAATGGCAAAAACACGCAAGAAATAATGGCAAGCACACGTAATACTTCATTATTGCGATGTGACATAGCAGAAAAGTGTAATTGGATCAGCATATCAAGACCATCAGAAATTTTTTGAATGTTGCGAATCGAGCGTTCTACGTGATCGCTTAAATCATTTAAGTTAATATTGAATTGTTGTTGTTGTATATGACGTGAATATTGTTGCCAGTCTTCGATAGCATCTTCTTGATCTTCACATAATCCTGCGAGTTGCTCCACCACAGATTTAAATGCCATAAACTCATTCCATGCTTGGAATCTACTGCTTTGATCCAGCATTAACTGCTGCCATTCTGAAAGCTGTTGAGAGAAGGGGTTGCGTAATGCTAAGGATTGTTCGATGACAGAGTGCAAAATTTTATATAAAAGTTCGCTAGGATTATTCATATTAGTGCCGTGATAGCTAGTTCTCAATAAAAAGTCTTTCACTCTATTAACAGTGACATCTTCTTGATCGTAAATGGTTAATAGAATTTTATCGAAATTGAAACAAGCAATGGAAACGGGAGTTAAAGATACTCTAGGTATATCCATTTCAAAATGACTACCTGCAATACCGCGAAATACAATCATTTCATATTGACTGGTGCTATCGAAAAAAGAAGGGTGCTCACTATTGGTTGCATCTTTAATATGTTGCTCATTCAGTTTAGTTTGTGTTAATTGTTCTATGATGGCAATATTATCCAGAAGTTCGGTACGCGGCACGATCAACCAGGCGAAACTATTTTCCGGAATAGTACCTAATTGAGAAAGAGCACATTGTTGTATATCTTGGCCTATAACCCAGGCTTCTGTTGAGTGTAACATCCATATAACTCCGGCAGTGTTCCATCTTACAATACTAGGACTATAGCCAGAAAAAGCAAGCAGTTAATGATAATTCTATTGTTGCTCGTTACAGCCCTTAGCATTACTCCATTTTATAATGACCTCTACGTCGACACTGCTGGATTGTCCGGAAATGGCAAAGCTGTAATCATGTTTGCTTTGTGTGCCAGTTTTCACAGGTAGAGCAGAAGTTTCTATGCCACTATCGGGAAGATCGAGGGTTGTGGGTTGGCGAGTGCCATCAACGACGACCCCAGCCGCTGGTGCCACCATTAAACTATCTTGTGGTGCTGAATTTGTGTGAGGTTTGTAATGGATAATAATACATCCATTAGATGTTTTTCGCGGAATGCCTGAAATTTCAATATAGCTGGTATTTACATTCCCGCTTTTGTATCCACATAATACAGCATGAATCGAACCGCCTTTTCCCCATTTAATTTCTTTAGGGGAACTTAGGCAGTTGCTATCGGCAAAGTAGGTAACTGGCAGTAGTATCGATATAATGAAAACAGCAATCGAGACTACCCACCGGGTAGACATAATAGACCTCCTATTTACTCTAGACCCTATATAAAACTATAGGTTCAGTTCATTATTTGGTCAACAATATAATCAATGAGGATTTCATGAATCACGCTATAGGGCACGTTTGTGTAGGGGAATATAAATTTTCTTATAAGATTATTAAATCGCCAAGAATTAAGTCAGGATTAACCATCAAGGTGCATTCAAATCTGTCTGTATCTGCGCATGCCCCACTCAACACCAGCGATAAAAAAATTCATCATTTTGTTTTGGATAAAATACACTGGATCCATCAACAACTGGCTGAACTAAAACAACAGGTCGAATCTCAACCAACCAAGCACCATATTTATTATTTTTTAGGCCAACCCTACCGGTTACAATTATTAACGGAACCGCAAACTATACAGCCCGTAAAACTAGTAGGGGATGAATTACAGGTTATAGTCTCTAAAAATGATCCTGAAATAGTCGATTTATTATTATCTTGTTGGTATAAGAGCCATGCTCAGTCTCAATTTTCTATGCGATTAAAGGAACTTGCTCCTTCTATTCACTGGATCAATACCCTACCCAAAATTCGATTGCGTGCGATGAAGAGTAGATGGGGAAGTTGTTCACATGCACGTGAAATTACACTGAATTATCATTTAGTTAAAGCACCGGTTGAGTGTATAGATTATGTAATTGTACATGAACTATGTCATTTCTTAGAAATGAATCATGGCGCCAATTTTTATCGATTATTAGCGGGTGTTTTGCCCGATTGGAAGCAGCGAAGAAAAAAACTCAATGATCTGGCGCATAGGATTTTACCAGAATAGATTGCCAAATTTAGTACAACATGGCAGGATAAGCACAACTTTAACGAGAGACTTTAAGCAATGAACTTTTTCTATATGATGGAAATTTTAGGGACCTTGTTTTTCGCCATTAGTGGAGCATTATCCGCGTGTCGTAAAGATTTTGATTTAACCAGCGTGATCGTGATTGCCTTTGCTGTGGGCAATGGTGGTGGCACCCTGCGTGATATGTTAATCGGAGATACCCCAGTTTTTTGGATGCAGGAACC
>CAZULF010000100.1:0-7609 GCA_964621215.1 uncultured Legionellales bacterium
AAAAGGTAAGGCTTTGCCAGCCTCTTTCAGATAACCTTTCGCCTTGTCCTCGGCTGTGCCTATAGTTGGATAGGTTTCACCATGAAAATTCGGATTGCGTACTAAGATAATATGGCTATTCGGATTATTTTCTTGCAATAAATAAGGGCCTGAGCCTACCGGATAAGTATCTAAGCTCCAGTTTTTCTTGTGCATGCCGGGCTGAGCGTAAAATGCATCAACCTCCCATGCCATGGGACCGAAAAATGTTGTGGCCAACCAATAAATAAATTGTTGGTAATATCCTTTAATAGTAATTTCATACGTATAACGATCGACAACTGTTGCACCCATTAAAGTGAATGAACGTAAATCTAAATAATGATTCGGTTGATAAGCGTGAGATAGCGATGTGGTAAGATCGCTAAATCCTTCAATATATTCATTCATAAGTCCTGACAACGGCGAATTAACTGAGGGCGAAGCCAAGCGTTTTATTTCATAAACATAATCTTCAGCAGTCAATTCACGCGTATTTTCCACCTGCGTTTGTAAATTTTTCATCTGCGAAATTTGTTTGCTGGTTAAATGTAAGTTGCTATAGTTTCCGTCTGCATTTTTAGCAAACGCTGGATGGGGTTGATAATAAATATGGGGTTTTATCTGAATACGATATGTGGTATAGGCAATCGAATTAATGGGCGTTGATGCTGGCAAGGGCCGTTTTTGACTATCCAAATAGGTCACTGTTGGCATAGTAACGGTAGTCGCTGGAATTAACGTATAAGGCCGTTTTAAATAATCGTATTGTAAGGGCGGTTCAATTATTTGGGCGATAAAAACCCATTCTTCGGCAGAATAAGAGCGTGCGGGGTCGAGAGTTTTCGGTTGCTGTGTGAATGAAGAAAAGAAAACATTATCGCTACTGCTTAATTTTCCATAGGGATAGTTAGCTGGTTGGTCACTGCATCCTTGCAGCGACACCAGCGCGATAAGATACCAAATTCGACCGCCTCCTGGCAAGGATAATTTAAACATCCATTTTTTACCTTAATCCTAACTACTCGTACCCATTGTCATGCCAGCGAAGGCTGGCATCCAGTCCCGAAAATGGATGCCAGCCTTCGCTGGCATGACAAATCTAGAAAACTGATGGGACGCTGAAACTTTGGAGACTACACAGACTCCGTCTCTATACTGGGAATATTAACATTAATATTCACATCGGCATCATAATCAACACCAGCAATACCAAAACCAAATAACCGATAAAATTCTTCACGATAGCCTTCGAGATCGGAAAGCTCTAACAAATTATCGTTGTTAACGCGCTGCCATAATGTGGAGATTTCTTGTTGTACATCATCACGCATCTCCCAATCATCAAGCCGAATGCGCCCTGCTTCATCTAAGTTTGTCGGCTGTGCTTGTGATAAATAATCATGGAAGAGGCGCCACATTTGTTCGATACAGCCTTCATGCAGTCCTTTTGGCTTCATAACTTTATAGAGCAATGACATATACAACGGCACCACTGGAATCGCTGAGCTTGCTTGAGTCACTAAACCCTTGTTTACTGAAATATAAGCATGTCCATGCAGCGGAGCTAATTGTTTCGTCAATTGATTCGCTGTAGCTTGTAAGTTTTCTTTCGCTTTACCAATGGTTCCGTTATGGTAAATGGGGAACGTCAATTCAGGGCCGATATAAGAATAAGCCACAGTTTTAATATTATTAGCTAACACCCCGGCTTTCATCAGCGCTTGCATCCATAATTCCCAATCTTCGCCGCCCATTACTTTCACTGTTTGTGCGATTTCATCGTCACTTGCTGGCTCAATAGAGATATCACTCAATACACCGTTGATCACATCCACTGTTTTATTAGTATAGGTTTTGCCAATCGGTTTTAGCACTGAACTATAAACCTCACTCGTTTTGGGATCTTGTCGGCGCGGTGACGCTAGGCTATAAATCACCAAATCTACACCGCCCTGCCAATCTTGTTTTATCAAGTCGATAGTTTGCTGTTTTAATTCATCAGAAAAGGCATCGCCATTGATGCTTTTCGCATAGAGCCCAGCGGCTTGTGCAGCTTGTTCAAACGCGGCCGTATTGTACCAACCCGTGCTGGCTGTGCGTTTGTCTGATGCTGGTTTTTCAAACGCAATACCAATGGTCTGCGCTTTAGCACCAAATGCGGCTACAATGCGGCTAGCTAAGCCATATCCGGTTGAAGCACCAATGACTAGCACTTTTTTGCCGCCACTAATGCTGGGATGTTTTTTTACATAGTCAATTTGTTGGTTTATATTCGCCGCACAACCTACTGGATGAGCTGTGGTACAAATAAAACCTCGTACTTTAGGCTGCACTATCATTCTTTATCTCCACTGTTAGCATTGTAAAGTTTCACTTTTGCTTTACTCATTAAACTATCGACATACAAAGTATAATCAATTTTTCCATACCCAAGTGAAATTTGTTTGCTGAATATTCGTTTTTCTTCGTCAGTTGCTTTAGCTAAATCGCCATATTTTACCGAGTAAAACGCAACCACTGCCACATTACCATTAGGCAGTGTAATAGCTGCTGTTGTTGGATGTTGGCGATCAGCAGGAACAGGTAAGTCGAATACTTGCTGTAACACACTTGGATCGACATTCGCTTGATGTCGATTAACATTGGGATGCTCTTTCCACGTTGCTTGCACTGATTTTGCTAATACTGAGGCATTACCATTTTGCCCAATTTTATCTGCCAGCGCTTGCGCCGATTGCTGTATTTGTTTTTGCGCATTTTCTTTCGCTAAACGTGCAACAATTTGAGCCTTTACTTTAGATAAAGGTAACGCTGCAGCAGATCTACGATGTAGTAAACGAATAACAACTTGCGATCCATCATCCAAGTTCAGAATTTCACTGTTGTAATTTTGATTCAGCACATCATCATTAAATGCCGCGGCAACTATTTTAGGTGAGGCTAAAATCCCCTTACCGTTTGTTGCATCGCGTGTCACATAATCTGTAGTTTGCACTAGCAAATGCAATTTACTTACGATGCTGTCTAATGAGTTAGGATTTTCATAAGCTAAATTAGCCATCTGCTCTGCTGTTTCAGTGAATTGTTTTTGTGACTGCACATCGGTTCCCATTGGCTTTAAAATAACATACTGCAGCTGCACGGCTTCTGGCGATTGAAAATCATCTTGGTGCGCTTGATAATAGGTTTTTATCATGTCATCAGTAATTTTTGCAGGTTGCATAAAGTGTGAAATCGGCAGAATCATATAGCCTACATCACGCGTTTCTTTGATAAGTCGGATAGCTGCATTCACATCAACCGGTAAAGCAAAATTGGTGTCGCTCAAACCCATCGCTAACTGTTCTACCAGCAGCTGATCATGTAATTGCTGATAAAACTGTTGTGGGGTATACCCTAATCGACTTAAAAGTTGCGTGAGTTTTTGTTGGGAGAACTTACCCATTTCTTGAAAAGTTGGCATATTCATCAATATTGCATAAACTTGCGATTGAGAAACACTGAGCCCGCGTTTTTGTAACTCTTTTACTAAGAGTGTTTGTTCTATCATTTGCTGCAATACTTGTTGCTTTAAATTATTTTGAAATTCAGGTGCATCAGAATAATCCGGACCTAATTCCATTTGCTGTTGTTGCTGCACGCGCTGGAATTCTTGATTGAATTGTTGCAAAGAAATACTTTGCCCATTCACTTTTGCTAAATCTTGGTTCTTCGAGCCACTTCCTTGTATATAGTAATTAATACCCCATAAAGCAAACATGAGGCATACTATGCCAATGATTATGGTAGCAAACCAACCTTGGGTTTTATCACGAATTTCTTGTAGCATAGGATTTCCTTTTTAATTCATTGCATCGTTGAAAACGGGCATTGTCGTACAAGATGAATTATATAGTGATTCACATCTATTGTCATGCCACGAACCCTCATTACCGCGTGTGAGAGAATGGGCATTTTATCAAAATGCTCGGAACGCGCTTTAATGAGGGCTACGAGAATTGGTTATATTTATGGGGAATTACAAAAGAAAAAGCGCGTACAAGACGCGCTTTTGGGGATAATGGCGGAGTGGACGGGGCTCGAACCCGCGACCCCCGGCGTGACAGGCCGGTATTCTAACCAACTGAACTACCACTCCGCAGTGGTCTGGTGGGTGCTGAGGGGATCGAACCCGCGACATTCGCCTTGTAAGGGCGACGCTCTACCAGCTGAGCTAAGCACCCGAAGTCTTTTAATGAGGTTTAATTAACCGCATCTTTCAAATCTTTGCCCGCAGTAAATTTAACGACTTTACGTGCAGCAATATCAATCTCTTTGCCCGTTTGCGGATTGCGACCCTTGCGAGCAGCACGCTTAGAGATTGCAAATGTACCAAAACCTATCAATGTAACTGGGTCATCTGCTTGCAAAGCGTTTCTAATGGCGTCAATAACAGCATTTAGAGCCTTGGTTGCAGTAGTTTGAGTTACTTCAGCGGCATCCGCGATGTGTTTAACTAAGTCTGTCTTATTCATGCGTTGTTACCTTTCCTTATTAAGTTTGGTTAATCATACGTCCGTCTAACTGAGGCGAGATTTATACCAAGTTAGAGGGCGTACTGTCAAGTAAATATTGGAGATTTTCATGATTTTTATGGGGTATTCTTAGGGGCATTATTAATCAAGTTGTTTATACAAATTTGTCATGCCAGCGAAGGCTGGCATCCAAGCCCGCAGATGGATGCCAGCCTTCGCTGGCATGACAAGGAGCCCTATCAATGCGGTTTTGTGACTTCGATTTGCTTTTTAGCTTGACGATTTTTCTTTGCTACTAATTTTTCGGCTAAAGAATTGTCATCTCGCTTGCTTTTATCGGGTAATGGTTCTGGTAGTCGTTGCAAAGCGATAGCAAGGACTTCATCAATCCAGCGTACTGGACGAATATCCAAAATCCCGGTGATGTTTTCCGGGATTTCTTTCAAATCTTTGCGATTTTCAATCGGGATAATAACCGTTTTAATACCTCCACGATGCGCAGCTAAAAGCTTTTCTTTTAAGCCACCTATAGGTAGAACCTCACCGCGCAAAGTAATTTCACCGGTCATCGCGACGCTGGCTTTAACAGGAATATGTGTTAAGGCGGAAACTAAGGCCGTGCACATGGCAATCCCGGCACTAGGACCATCTTTCGGTGTAGCACCCTCGGGCACATGCACATGGATATCATGCTTATCATAAAAATCAGGCTGAATGCCTAACATTCTTGCTCGACTACGTACCACAGTCATCGCTGCTTGAATTGATTCTTGCATCACATCGCCTAAATGGCCCGTATACGTTGTCTTACCTTTTCCGGGTATCATAGCCGCTTCAATGGTTAACAGTTCGCCACCTACTTCAGTCCACGCTAAGCCAGTAACTTGTCCTATCTGATCGTGCTCTTCAGCTAAACCATAACGGTATTTACGAACACCTAGATAATCTTCTAAATTATTCATGGTGATTTCAATGGCCTTAACTTTTGCTTTACGTGTGCTTGCTTTGGTTTTAGCAGCTTTATTAGTAGCTTTCTTCTCTTTATCCACCAATTCTTTCACCACTTTTCGGCAAATTTTTGCAATTTCACGTTCGAGATTACGCACACCAGCTTCGCGAGTATAATGACGAATGATATCACGTAATATCGCTTCGTTAATTTGAATTTCTTCGGGCTTCAGTCCATTTTGCTTAAATTGTTTTTCCAGCAAATGCTGTTGTGCAATATGCACTTTTTCATCTTCGGTATAGCCTGGAATACGAATGACTTCCATCCGATCCAATAATGCGGGAGGAATATTTAATGTATTGGCTGTGCAAACAAACATGACATTCGAAAGATCATAATCCACTTCAAGATAATGATCGTTGAAAGTATTGTTTTGTTCTGGATCCAGCACTTCCAATAAAGCGGAAGCGGGGTCACCACGAAAATCCATCGCCATTTTATCGATTTCATCTAATAAAAACAGCGGATTTTTTACGCCGACTTTACTGAGTTTTTGAATGATTTTACCCGGTAATGCGCCGATATAAGTACGTCGATGTCCACGAATTTCAGCTTCATCACGCACACCACCTAAAGAAACACGCACATATTGACGTCCGGTGGCTCGGGCAATAGATTCACCTAAAGAGGTTTTACCTACTCCGGGTGGTCCAACCAAACATAAAACAGAACCTTTCAGTTTGTGCACGCGTTTTTGCACAGCAAGATATTCAACAATGCGTTCTTTCACTTCGCGCAATCCATAATGATCATGCTCAAGAATATTTTCCGCTTTTATCAAATCATGACTAATTTTGCTGGCTTTTTTCCATGGCACACTGAGCAACGTATCTAAATAATTACGCGAAACTGTTGCTTCAGCAGACATTGGTGGCATTAGCTTTAATTTATTTAATTCGCTTTTGGCTTTTTTCATTGCTTCTTCTGGCATACCAGAAGTTTCGATGCGTTTAACAAAATCATCCTGCTCGTTAGGCATTTCATCTAATTCACCTAACTCTTTTTTAATCGCCTCGATTTGTTCATTGAGATAATATTCTCGTTGTTTCTTTTCCATTTGGCGTTTTACACGGCCTTTAATGCGATTTTCAACATTAATCAGCTCGGTTTCAGAATGCATTAGTCCAATTAATTCTTCCGCACGTTGCAAGACATCATGCAACTCCAGAATTTTTTGCTTATCAGCCACTTTTAATGGCATATGTGCAGTCACGCTGTCAGTTAAACGGCCAGCATCGGCAATACCCGATAAAGTTGCCATCACTTCAGGTGGAATTTTCTTGTTGAGTTTAATATATTGTTCAAACTCGGATAAAACAGCTTTCGTTAATACTTCAGTATCACGTTCAGCCACAACTGCTGGTTCAATATATTCTATTGAAACTAAAATATAAGGTGATTCCGTCGCAACACTCGTCACTTTAGCTCGTTTTAAGCCTTCAACTAAAACTTTAACGGTACCATCTGGTAATTTAAGCATCTGCAAAATATTAGCAACACAACCGATTTCATACAGATCTGCTGAGGCAGGATCATCAGTATTCGGATTTTTTTGTGCAGACAAGAAAATTTGTTTGTTCGTGTTTGAGGCTTGCTCTAACGCTAAAATAGATTTTTTACGCCCAACGAATAGCGGAATTACCATGTTGGGGAAAACCACAACATCCCGTAATGGCAATGCTGGTAACGAAGTCTCAAAAATAGTTTCTGACATGATAGTGTGCTCGTTTATTCAGAAGCTGCAATAGCTTGTTGATCAGACTGTCCATAAATTAACAATGGCTCAGATTTGCCTAGAATACAAGTCTCGTCAATAACGACTTTCACAAGACCTTGTAATCCTGGGAGCTGATACATAATATCAAGCAAAACATGTTCTAAAATAGACCGTAGTCCACGTGCACCAGTTTTGCGCTCCATCGCTTTCTTTGCCACTGCATCCAGGGCCTCTGGGCGAAATTCTAGTTCCACCCCTTCCATTTCAAATAACTTCTTATATTGTTTAATTAACGCATTTTTTGGCTCAATCAAAATTTTAGTTAACGTCACAATATCTAGTTCATCT
>CAZULF010000101.1:0-7535 GCA_964621215.1 uncultured Legionellales bacterium
TTGCCGGTTATTTTTAAATAACCAAATTGTGGTAATACGGTAATAAAGTGATTAGTTGTATCAATAGAAAATAATTCTATATCTTGTCGCATTAAAAACTGTTGCAATTCGTTATTTATCATGTAAAATTCCCCCACTTCTCATTATCAAGGAAAACCATGCAAAACACAAAAACCGATCGCATCTACTGGAGCTGTCGTCGTGGTATGCTCGAGTTAGATCTCATCTTAATTCCATTTTATCAGCATAAATATTCACACTTATCGAAAGAACAACAGCAACAGTTTATCGATTTACTCGCTTTTCCTGATATGGATCTTTATGCATGGTTAACAGGGCAGTGCGATCCCGATGATGCTGCGTTTCAACCCATAACCACTATGATACGCCATTATGCACAGGATCCAACTCGACCTCGCGGTCTCTAACCGACTAGGGTGCTTATTAAACCTTCTTTATGGCGGTGCATGTTTAATTTTACTGATAGCGTCATTTCGAGCTGATTGGGGCTGGGGTTGGAATATCCTCCCTCTAATTATCTGTATTCTTAGTTGGCTGTACCATCTTCAATTATATATTTTTCATACTCGGCCGCGGTCTATAATTAGCCTGACTTACCTAGAGGCTAGCGGGTTTTGGCAGTTACGCCAACGTAATGACAGGACCTTTTTGGCTAAGCTTTGCCCGGATAGTATTCTCACTTCTCAAATATCCTTGCTAAACTTTAAGCAAGATGATCGTTTTTTACACAGGCATGTGCTGATAGATCAGAAAACGATAATAAATGGCGATTACAGACAACTCCGTAAATGGTGGAGGTATCATGGCCAGACAAGCTGATCCATTTGACCCGCATGTATTAGTGCTTAAAGCTAAGCAGGGGGATATGCACGCTTTTGATTTATTAGTTCAACACTATGAACCGCAAGTGAAAAAACTAATTAATCGCTATGTTGATAATCCGACCGAAGTGAAGGATTTGAGCCAAGAAACTTTTATTAAAATGTTTAAATCGCTGAAGAATTTTCGCGGCGATAGCCAGCTTTATACTTGGTTATACCGTGTTGCGATTAATACTATAAAAAACTACCAAACTTATCAGGGACGGCACCCGTGCTCGACCGATTTTAGTCTAAATGATGAGGGTACAGATAACTTTTGGTTAAAGCATTTATTGAAAGAATCCGCCACACCAGAAAATTTACTCCTTAGCGAAGAAACGGAAGCTTTATTACTGCAGACCATCAAAAATATGTCGGTCGATTTACGGTTAGCTTTGTTGTTACGCGATATAGAAGGTTGCTCCTATCGTGCTATTGCCGATCTCATGCATTGTCCAATAGGCACGGTTCGCTCCCGCATTTCCCGCGCCCGCACATTGGTGATGGATGCTTTGAACACTGAATAGTAGTTACGAGGAATCAGATCATGAGTGTAACTTTTTTCAAAAATGCGAATGATTCTGTTGATCCAGCTAAATGTGCTCAATTAGGTGCTGCAATTGGCAGTCTAGTTGGTACTTTAATAGGTACGCCTTTTCTCGCCGCCGCGGCCGGTGGTTTGGTGGGACGTTTCTTAGGGTATGTCGTAAAAGAGCTTGGTGCTGATAATAGCAATGTTCCGAGGGTATCCGCTCCAACGATTTAATAAAAATCAGAACTTTCGCAGGTGAGAGGTTGTCATGCCAGCGCAGGCTGGCATGACAACGTTACACTTCGTGAATTTCATAACTACAGTAATAATGCGGATTGTCATGTCCGATCTGTTTTAGACGAAAAGTGACAATCGCACTTTTCAATACCGGTAAATAGCTTTCAAGACAATTAGTGACATATTTATTATTTTCATCAAACAACTCAAAATATTCTAAATAGTAATCACCCAGATTTGTGCGCGGTTCGTCAGCTGCCATTTTTTGTGCGTGAGCAGGAATGAAAGGTGTTGGCGGTTGAATGGGTATGTTCCAGTTGGTGATACCATTTTGGTCATAGGTGATAGTGGCGGTAGGGCGCAAGTTTTTATCAGTATCATTAGTAAATTGTAACTGAACCTCAATGGCAAAGGCTGGTGAGCTGAATAAAATTCCGGCAATGGCAAGAGAGCAAAGATTTTTCATGGTATGTCCTTAATGTCATGGATTAGGATTGCTGCTTTATTCTTTCTAGAATAAAACATAAATGCAATTATATTTATAAAAATAAAACATTCAAGACATAAATTAAAAAATATTGTTATTCCCAACTAAGATCCTATTACCCACGAATCCATATACAAACTCCCCCTAATACGGTAGAATTCAGGCTCATTTTTATTACCTTAAACAAAAGTAACTCATGGATCATATTCGAAATTTTTCTATTATTGCCCACATTGACCACGGCAAATCGACCCTGGCGGATCGTTTTATTCAACGATGCGGTGGATTATCTGAACGCGAAATGGCAGAGCAAGTGCTTGATTCTATGGACATTGAGCGCGAACGCGGCATTACCATTAAAGCCCAAAGCGTAACATTGCATTACAAAGCCAAAGATGGTCGCGATTATTTGCTTAATTTCATCGACACACCGGGTCACGTGGATTTTTCTTATGAAGTCTCACGCTCATTATCCGCCTGTGAGGGTGCATTATTAGTGGTGGATGCGGCGCAGGGTGTTGAAGCTCAAACTGTGGCGGTGTGTTACACCGCCTTGGAACAAGGTCTGGAAGTTTTACCCGTATTAAATAAAATCGATCTACCTCAAGCGGAGCCAGATCGCGTTATCAATGAAATTGAAGAAATCATCGGTATTCCAGCACAAAACGCTATCAGAGTGAGCGCCAAAAGCGGTTTAGGAATTGATGAACTACTCGAACATCTCGTTGCCAACATACCACCACCACAAGGTGATCCAGAAGCGCCATTACAAGCGTTAATTATCGACTCTTGGTTTGATAGTTATTTAGGTGTAGTGTCGTTAGTGCGGGTTAAGCAAGGCACATTACGCCTGCGCGAAAAAATTCAAGTGATGTCAACCGGACGCAATTATGAAGCCAGTAAAATTGGTATTTTCACACCTAAAGCCACCGATACCGGTATTTTACGTGCCGGCGAAGTTGGATTTGTGGTTGCTAATATTAAAGATATTGATGGTGCGCCTGTCGGTGATACCTTGACACATGCACAACGTCCAGCTGCAGAAGCGTTGCCAGGATTCCAAAAGATTCAGCCTAAAGTCTATGCCGGATTATTTCCTATTAGCGCGGAAGATTATGAACAATTTCGCGATGCGCTCGCTAAATTAAAATTAAATGATGCGGCTTTATTTTACGAGCCAGAATCATCTGAAGCGTTAGGCTTTGGTTTCCGATGCGGTTTTCTTGGTATGTTGCATATGGAAATCGTGCAAGAACGTTTAGAACGTGAATATGATTTAGATTTAATTACCACGGCACCGACGGTAATCTATGAAATATTGACAGTAAAGGGCGAAGTGCAACATATTGATAATCCCTCGAAATTACCTCCACCGAATATTATTGATGAAATTCGTGAACCTATCGTGCAAGCAAATATTTTAGTACCGCAAGATTATGTGGGCTCGGTGATGACGCTGTCGACTGAGAAACGTGGTGTGCAAACTAAGATGCTTTATTTAGGCAGCCAAGTGTCGATGGTTTATGAAATCCCCATGAGCGAAGTGGTGTTAGATTTCTTCGACCGATTAAAATCCGTGAGTCGTGGTTATGCGTCGTTAGATTATGCATTTTTACGCTTTCAGGTCGCAAAATTAGTGAAGCTGGATGTCTTAATCAATAATGAAAAAGTTGATGCTTTGTCGATTATCGTGCATCGCGATAACGCAGCTTATCGTGGCCGACAATTAGTTGAAAGAATGCGAGAATTGATTCCACGACAAATGTTTGATGTGGCAATTCAAGCAGCGATTGGCGGCCAGATTATCGCGCGAGAAACCGTCAAAGCTTTACGTAAGAATGTAACAGCAAAATGTTATGGGGGTGATATTTCCCGTAAACGTAAATTGCTAGAGAAACAGAAAGAAGGCAAAAAACGCATGAAGCAAGTCGGGCGAGTTGAAATCCCGCAAGAAGCGTTTTTGGCCGTGTTACAAGTAGATCAGAAAAAATAGCAGTCGTCCCGCGGCTTGTCCGCGGGATCCAGAATACGCCGAGAGTGTTGGCGAAGTGGTTACAAACTTTATTAGGATTGAAAAAATGAACATGAATTTCCCGTTAATTTTAACCTTAATCACATTGTTTAGCGGCCTTATCGCTTTACTCGATGTACTCTTTTTTGCGAAACAACGTAAGAAAAAAAATATCGAGAAACCCAATGTCATTATCGAATATTCGAAATCATTTTTTCCTGTATTTTTAATCGTTTTAGTTATCCGCTCTTTCATCGTTCAACCATTTCATGTCCCTACCGGTTCATTGGAGCCCACGGTATTACCCGGTGAATTATTAGCGGTCAATCAATTTGATTATGGTTTGCGACTACCAGTTGTGAATACCAAAGTAGTTAAAATGGGTGAACCTAAAATCGGAGATATTGTCGTTTTTCGTTGGCCAACTGATACGCGTATTGATTTTGTTAAACGGGTAGTGGGTGTTCCCGGAGACCATATCGTTTATAAAGACAAAGTCTTGTACGTAAATGATAAAGAGGCTAAACAAACATTGATGGGTGAAGGCGTCGATATCGAACCTACAGGTAATTTAAACGTGCAAAAATACGAAGAAGATCTAAACGGTGTTAAGCACGATATATTGATCAATCCTCAACGTCCAGGCGAAGATTTTGATATTACCGTACCAGCAGATACCTATTTTATGATGGGAGATAATCGTGATAACAGTAACGATAGTCGTTATTGGGGCCCAGTGCCGGAATCTAATTTAATAGGAAAGGCCTTTTTCATTTGGATGAGTTGGGATAGTCAAACACATGGCATCCGTTGGAAACGCATCGGCACTACGTTATAAGTGAATAGAGGTATTTGTGAAAAAATCACACGCAGCATTATATAAAAATTTAGGATATACCTTTAATGATGAAAGCTTATTAGTTTCTGCACTAACGCATCGTAGCGTCCCCAAAAACAATAATGAGCGATTAGAATTTTTGGGTGATTCTATAGTTAACTTCATTGCCGCTGAATTAGTTTACCACCAATTTAAACATGCACATGAAGGTGAGCTGAGTCGGCTACGCACTATGCTAGTTCGTGGTGAAGCTTTAGCAGATTTAGCTAAGCAATTACATGTTGGTGAACATTTATATTTAGGCGCCGGTGAATTGCGATCAGGTGGTTTTCGTCGAGAATCTATTTTAGCCGATGCAATGGAAGCTATCATTGCAGCTATTTACCTTGATGGTGGCATAGATATTTGTAAGCAATGTGTGGCTCAATGGTTTGGATCTCTACTAGAAAATATGGCTATAACTAGCGATATGAAAGATCCAAAAACACGATTACAGGAATATTTACAATCGCATGCTATTGCATTACCGGTTTACCAAGTAGTGGATATCGAAGGGTTGGCGCATGAACAAATATTTAAGATTGAATGCTACATTCCCAGCCTCGATCGTAAATCGGTCGGTAAAGGCACTAATCGACGTCGAGCTGAACAACAAGCAGCTGAAAATATGCTAACTGCAATAAAACAAGATGAGCGGAAAAAATCATGAGTGATGACAAAACCTATTGTGGATCCGTGGCCATCGTTGGGCGACCGAATGTGGGGAAATCAACTTTAATTAATGTTATTTTAGGCGAGAAAATCAGCATCACGTCTAAAAAACCACAAACAACTCGGCATCGAATTCTCGGAGTTAAAACCGAAGGCGCGTATCAAACTATTTATCTTGACACCCCAGGTTTTCATAAAACGACACCGCGTCAGTTAAATCGCGCAATGAATCGAACCGTGATGACGGTATTGGATGAAGTTGATATTGTTGTTTTTGTGATTGATTGTCGACATTGGACAGAAGAAGATGAGTTGATGTTAAAACGATTAAAACAACAAGAACGACCAGTTATTTTAGTGTTAAATAAAACGGATACACTAGTAAACAGGGATGATTTATTGCCTATCATCAAAAATGTGTCTGAGAAATTTACCTTTGCTGCAGTTGTGCCATTATCTGCTTTGAAAGATAGAAATATTGCACCCTTAGAAGCCGAGATTGCCAAACTACTGCCAGAAGGCAAACCCGTTTTCGCGAGCGATGATTTAACCGATTCTAGCGATAAATTTCTGGCGTCAGAATTAATTCGAGAAAAATTAATGCGAATGCTGGGCGAAGAAGTGCCTTACGCTGTGACCGTTCAAATAGAACGTTTCGAAATAGTAGGAAACTTAATCCGTATTGCAGCGTTAATTTGGGTGGAAAAACCTGGGCAAAAAGCGATTGTTATTGGTAAACATGGCGATATGTTGAAAAAGGTCGGACAACTTGCCCGTGAAGAAATGGAAAGATTATTTGAGAAAAAAGTATTTTTGCATTTATGGGTAAAAGTTAAAAGTGGCTGGTCGGATGACGAGCATTTGTTAACCCAGCTGGGATATAGAAAATAGTTCTTGTAGCCTGGATGCAGCGCAGCGAAATCTGGGAAAAGGCTGTAAGATGCCGGCAAGATATAAGACCTAGCAGCATGAATGCCTTCGTGAAGCATGTGAGGCAGGGATGCCGAACCTGAGCCTACAGGGACGTATTTACGGCGTCTTCACGAAGGTCTTTCATGTCTGCTAGGTCTGAAACCCAGGCTACGCATTGTAAGGTTTTTTTTTGAATAATAACCTGGAATTACAATCAGCATTCGTATTACATACTCGCGCCTACCGCGATACATCGTTGCTGGTCGAGTTTTTTACAGAACAGCAAGGACGAATCTCAGCCGTGGCCAAAGGTGTGCGTGGTCCACGTTCAACCTGGCGCGGATTATTGTTGCCCGGAGTGCCTTTGTTAGTTACCTGCAAAGGCAAACATGATCTGTTAACCTTAGTGCAAGCAGAATCACATGGCACTAAACCAGCATTGCATGGTAATGCGTTATTGAGCCAATTTTATTTGAATGAACTATTATTGAATTTATTACAGCGACACGATCCACATCCAGAACTCTATCGACTTTATGTTGATACATTGCAAGCATTAACACAAATGGAGCAGATTGAAATTCCTTTGCGTATTTTTGAAATGGAATTATTACGCATGTTAGGATATGGATTAAATTTGGGAATAGATGCGGTGACTCATGAGTCAGTGGAATCGGATCGACATTATCAATTGTATGTTGAACTGGGTGTGGTTGAAATATCCAGTGCTGATGTGGGAACGAATCAACAATCCATTTACCAAGGTAAAACTTTATTAGCATTGGCCGATCGACAATTAAGTGACGATAAAATCATTTTGGCCGAAGCTAAACGCATTATGCGTAGGATTCTGGATCATGTTTTGAATGGCCGCGCGATTAAAAGCCGAGAATTGTTTATTGTGTAGGGAAGATATATAGTTTTAT
>CAZULF010000102.1:0-7521 GCA_964621215.1 uncultured Legionellales bacterium
GCAGCAGAAGTTAAGAGCAATTCAAGGACAAAGATTAGATATATTATTTCATGAAACGATATCTACAGAAAGATATAACATCATTATGATAAATATGTTTTTTTATGGGGTATTAGCGGCTAAATTACTAACATTTTATATGGTGCCAGCTTTCAGAAATGAAATTTTATTGATAGCCAGTGGTGCGAGATATCATCTCAGATCGATGACGAAATGGGGGCAGCGTAAATTACTAGAGCTCGAAGAAGAAATTTACCGCAAATTAAGGCTCGATATTCATTTGGTTGAACAAGAATATCGTGATTTTTTTGCGAGTTTGGGGGTGGGTTTTAAATCAACGCCAACCAAAGGAACCTGTACTTTAACTTTAAATGAATGTAAAGATCCGCAAATACTTAATGCTATTGCTAGTTTTTTAATGCAAAATAATGCAATAGTTACCGAGAATAATGCTAAAAAATTAGTATTTTATTTTAATACTGAGCTAGGTTTTTTTCCTATACCTTATCCAAGAGAGAGAGCTTTTGTCGAAACGGATTCGGTTTTAAAATTAATTCTAACACAACCAGAAAAATTTCATATTGCACGAGATTATATGTTTCGAATGCAGTTAAATAACTCATTATTACCGCATGCAAAAGCATTCATTGAGAATTACCAAGTTCAGCAGAAAAATATCCTAGAAATGTCGAGGAATATGCAGAGCTTGATGGTACGTGTCAGTAGTTATGCTCAGGTTCCTTCTCCTTTAGAGGCTCCGGTGATAGAGGAGGTTAGCGCTAGATTTATAATTAAAAAATCTTACGTGAACATAGTGGCTTGGAGCGAATTTTATAACTTACTTAAAAATTCATTTGAAGATGTAGTTTTAAATCAAGAACAAACTGAAATCCAAATTTTGGGTGTGTCGCAGGTAGATTTTGATAATCTACATCAACAAATCGAGCAGTTAAAAATCCAGCAGAGTAGTTGCTCATCCTCCGCTAGTCAGCATGCAACCGCAAGCTTTGATTTCGACGTTGATGGTTCGGATGATGATGAGTCGTCTGATTTAGCTATTTCAAATATAAAAGTCACGGGTTTTAATGCTAAACACAAAAGCAGAGCCACTGTTACATTTCCACGAACTGTTGTTGCTGAGATTGAGAGAGCGTTGACATCAGATATTTCTGGAAAAAATAAGAAAAAACATTTATTCTTTCGGCAGGTAGCGTCAGGTAAAATGCCGTGCACACTTCATCCCCATTCAGTAGCAAGTGCCGTCGAGTATAAGAAACGACGAGCAACATTACGTATGGATTGGAATGGAGGTTCTAATGACGCGCCACAATTAAGCGTGACTAGTGTTAAAATAAATAGTCTGCCTTAGTACGCTGTGGCTACACGCCATCCCGATTCAATAATTGTAAAAACTCATTACGAGTGGGAGCATCATTGCGGAATGAACCCAACATAACAGATGTAGTCATGACTGAATTTTGCTTTTCCACGCCGCGCATCATCATACACAAATGCTTTGCTTCAATGATCACGCCGACACCTTCAGCATCAGTTACTTTCATAATGCATTCAGCAATCTGCTTAGTGAGATTTTCTTGAATTTGTAGGCGACGACTAAATAAATCGACAATACGCGCTACTTTCGATAAACCTAACACTTTACCAGTTGGAATATATGCCACGTGACATTTACCAATGAAGGGTAATAAGTGATGTTCGCACAAGGAATACATTTCAATACCTTTAACGATGACCATTTCGTCACTGTCAGAATTGAAAATGGCATTGTTAACAATATCACCTAGATCCTGCTCATATCCAGCCGTCAAAAATTGCATGGCTTTGGCAGCACGATGCGGGGTGCGTAGTAAACCCTCGCGTTTGGGGTCTTCACCTATTTCTATTAATATTTTTTCGTATAATGATTCAAGAGTTTTCATAATAAGTTTTCCAAATATTATTGTCATATAAACATAATTCGTCGTCCCGCGGCTTGTCCGCGGGATCCAGAATACATCGACACGACATGGAGCCCGCGAACAAGTCGCGGGACGACATGGTGTCAGAGTGTTTTACCCGGGGGGCCAATGCATACGGCGTCCACCTAACAAATGCATATGAATATGTCCTACAGTTTGCCCACCATCATGATTGCAATTAACAACCAAACGGTACCCTGGTTCGCTCAGGCCTTCGATTTGCGCTATTTTCAGCGCGGCAGTCATCATTTGTCCTAATAATAGCTGATCTTCGGAGGCAACTTCACTCAAGCTGGCAATATGCTTCTTGGGTATAATCAATTTATGCGTTGGCGCCTGCGGATTGATATCGTTAATAATCAGCACATTATCATTCTGATAATCAATTTTAACAGGTATTTCTTGCTTCGCGATTTTACAAAATATACAATCCATGACTGATCCTTTATGGCTTTGAAAAGACAGTATATTAAAATTAAGGCTATGGAGGCAAGTATATCCTTGTAGCCTGGATGCAGCGAAGCGGAATCCGGGTTTTCTGTTCGAGAACCCCGGATTCCGCTTCGCTGCATCCAGGTTACAAAGACTGATTTTTTACGTTGAGAGCATTCAATGATGATAAACATATCCGGTTATAAATTCGTTAACTTGACGGATTTAGTAGAATTAAAAGCTGATTTATTAGCTTATTGCCAAGCACTGGCGATTAAAGGCACTATTTTGTTAAGTCAGGAAGGTATTAATGTTACTCTAGCTGGCACCAACGTGGCAATTGATGCTTTTATCCATTATTTAAAAGCAAAGCCTAGTTTTGCTGATATGACATTCAAATTCAGTCAAAGCGAAAGTCAACCATTCAAACGCATGTTAGTGAAACTTAAAAAAGAAATTATTACCATGGGTGTACCCGAAGTCGATCCTATCAATCATCCAGCACCTAATCTTGCGCCGCATAAATTTAAACAATGGCTGGATGAAGGTAAAGAAGTTGTTGTGATCGATACACGCAATGAATATGAATACGAAATGGGGACTTTTAAAAATGCTGTTAATTTACATATTGATCATTTCAGTGAATTTCCCGCAGCGATTCAACAGCTGGATCCTGCGACAAAAACCAAACCAGTCGTAGTGTTTTGTACGGGAGGCATTCGGTGCGAAAAAGCGGCGCCGTATCTACAGCAACAAGGTTTTCAGGAAGTATATCAATTAGAAGGTGGAATTTTAACGTACTTTGAACAATGTGGCGGCGCCCATTATCAAGGTGATTGTTTTGTTTTTGATGAAAGAGTAGTGGTGAGCCCAGCAGCATAGGCTCATCGTTTATAGTCTCTGTAGCCTGGATGAAGCGCTAGCGGAATCCGGGGTTCTGTTGTAGGGGCGATTCACGAATTGCCCGTCATTAAAGGAAGCTAAAGAATGAATGTAAATAAAGTTGGGACAGGTGAAAAAGCGCCAGAAGAAGTCAATGTTATTATTGAGATTCCTGCGCAAAGCGGTCCCATAAAATATGAAGTGGATAAAGCCAGTGGCGCGATGTTTGTTGATCGCTTCATGAGTACCGCAATGTTTTATCCCTGCAATTATGGCTATATTCCACAAACATTATCAGAAGATGGTGACCCAGTAGATGTGTTAGTCATTACACCCGTACCATTAATTTCAGGTTCTGTGGTGAAAGTACGCCCCATTGGTATGTTAAAAATGACAGACGAAGCAGGGCCTGATGCAAAGTTGCTCACTGTGCCAACAGAAAAATTATTACCAATGTATGCATTTATGAAGGAATATACAGATGTGCTTCCACATTTGTTAGCGATGATTACGCATTTCTTTGAACATTACAAAGATTTGGAAACCAACAAATGGGTGAAGGTCGATGGCTGGGAAGGTTCCGCCGCGGCTAAAAAAGAAATTCTGTTGAGTATTGAGAGATACCATAAGGCAAAAGAGTAAACCAACCCCTGGATTCCGCTAGCGTTGCATCCAGGCTACATGCTACACTAGCCTCACTTGGGTTTTTAACTAGTTTGAAGGGTATGAACACCATGAAAAAATGGATCAGTGCAATTGTTGTTTTATTGTTATTAGTTTTATTAGCGGCGCCGGGGGGCATGGGAATGCTGGCGCAAAAACGCATTAATCAATTGGTGCAGCAATTACCGGCGGATAGTCCGATTGGTTTGCATATCGTTTCCTATAAACGCGGTTGGTTTAGCTCAACCATGCAATTGGATGTTACGTTAAATAAAATTCAACACACACCACCGATTCATTTCTTAGTGAATGAAACGATCAAACATGGTCCAGTTATTGTTGATTTAAATAATAAATATATGGCATTAGGTCAAGCTTTTGCAACTGGTGAATTGATTGTGCCGGATGATGAACAAGCGTTCTTTAAGCAATATGTTGATCAAACTAATTTGCTAAACAGTTCTTTGTTACTGCATTTATTCGGTGGATTTTCACTTAATTTCAATATTGCGGAATTGACTATTAGCGATCCGGCCGATAAGAGCGTTAAAATTACACTTGAAGGTGTTTCATCCAGTATAGAGATGAATGGAAGAATGGATCGACTAGCGTCTAATTTCCAACTACAATCTTTTTCAGGCCAAAGCGCGCAAAGCATTTTTGCCTTGAATAATCTCGAAGGTGATTCCAACTTAGCACAAACCCCTCATAAATTATGGTTAGGTAAAGTTAATGTACAAACTAACGATGCAAGCTTAAATACCGATAGTAAACCAGTGTTTGATGTAAAAGGCATTCAATACAGCAGTGACAGTAGTGAAACAAAAGGTTTGTTAGATGCTTCTAACAATGTTTCGTTACAAAGCGTTGCTTTGTATGGTGCTGATTATGGCTCTGGCCAAGTGGGTTTGAGCGTGAAAAATATCAATGCAGAGCCTTTGGAAGCTTTAAAAGCGCTTACTAAAGAAATTTCACAAGCACAACAAGCGCAAAGTGGTTTAGCTGCAACGCTTAAATTGCAACAAAAAGCGTTGCAATCCAGACAGCTTATTTTCCAAATATTAGGTCGAGGTGTGCAATTCGCAATTGAACCTATTGCGTTTAAAACGCCTAAAGGTGAAATTCAAGGTAAATTTACTTTGAATTTACCGAACTTGCTTACCGATGACAAAGGTAATCCCGTTGCGCGGCCTATCATCACTATTGGTGCGTTAGTGTCTAATGCCAACAGTGCATTAAGCCTGAGTATTCCTAAAGTGATTGTGCAAGAGGAGCTGCAAAAATCGATACTGCAAGATATGCAAGCGGTAAATCAAACCCAAGCGACCCCTCTAACACCCGAGCAACTCAATGATGCAGCAACGCAACGTACCACAGAGCAAGTGCAAAATTGGGTAAGTTCAGGGTTCTTGATTGAAAACGGCAATAATTACGAGTTTTCAGCAAGTTATGACAAAGGACAGTTATTGGCAAATGGCAAGCCAGTGTTTTCTCCTGTATCGCAAGCGTTTTCTGGTGCAGCTGGAAACCCAACACCAGCAGTGCCTGCAGTAATGCCTGGCGCGAATGCGACACCGACGGAGGCTCCAGCTCCAGCAGCAAGTTCTGCGCCTGCGGCAACAGCGACTCCAGATGCCTCAACCATTTCAGCCGCTCCTACCGCAACGCCAGTAGTGAATCCTGCACCAACTCCCGCAGCCAGTTCTGAGGCGGCCGTGCCGGTCACCATTGTGCCGCCACCAGCGCCAGCGGCACCAACAGCACAACCGATGCCAGCGCCTGGAGCCATCCCAGCCGCACCGACGCCAGCAACCCAACCGATGCCCGTCCCAGCCCCGGTGCCAGCACCCGGCTCTATGCCTCTACCTACCCCGCAAGTATCGGATGCTGCCCAAGCGGCATAGATCCAGTACCATGAACAAAAAAATGCCAGCGAAGGCTGGCATTTAGCTTAATTATTAGAGAAAAAAACACCAGAAATTACAAAGTTATCATTATTTTTTCTTAAATTTTCTTAATTATTCCCCCTAAAACAGCCCTATCCGATTGATAATTATAAAGAATTATCTAAAATGTCCTCATTCAGGAAAAGAACACTTTTAAAGCAGAAAATCTAGACATCTTTGTATTTATTGCTGTACAATTACGTTAGCCCTAAAGATTTTGAGCGTTAGTGTTAGCTGTAGTTCGCTAAAACACAAGGAATAACTAAATAGACGCGGGTGGTTGCCGTAATGGCAGCTTAGATTAAAGCCTGATGCAGATAAGTGAGGCACGACTATGGGTGTAAGTGTAGAGTTTGTTAAACCGAAGAATCCTCCTCGAGATCTTGAGCTTGTTTCTGAGCTTAAGCTTGAATATAAAGACTTGAGCCACTTCCTTTCTTCTACAAATGAGGGAGGTTTAATTCTGCATGAGGGTAAATTTTATGATATCAATTCAAGTAAAATACAATTTACTACTCCGGATAAGAGCAAAACTACGCTTCCTGTCTCAAACAGCAACCAATTTATTGTGGCAGAATTAAAAAAAGCACAGGAAGTGACAAAACAGCTCTTAAAAGAGCGTGATAATGAGTTACGTCGATTAATCGCTAAACAGTTGGCTGATGAGCATAAAGCAACGACTCAAAACCTGTTTGATGAAAATCGGGAAGATGAAAAAGATCGAGATGTTTTTGAAGCGATTGCGCAAACATCGAACAATCAGTCGGCTGTAGAAACTCATGGAAAGGTACTGAAAGCGAGATTTAAATCCAAAGTTAGATATACAAACTCATCAGCTAAGCTGATTAATTTGCTAGAAGAGTATAGCAAAAATGGGCGCTGTAATAAAGATGAAAATACAAAATTGGTTTTAAATCTTATCACTCCACATTTGCAGCAAGCTACTACTGCAGCGGGTATCTTAGGTGAAATAAACCAGGCTACAGGGCAATACATTTTGCAAAGTGGGCGTTATAATCCAAATAACCCTTATTTGAATACTGCAGCAGACATTCTGCGATTTCAGTATGTTAATAGACAGCAAGATGCTGCGCGTTTTGATAATACGCTTAGATCATTATATAGCAAGCTACCATCTTTAACCTTTAGAGAGAAGGCTTTTGATTTCTTTTGTTCTGCATTGGCATGGATTACAAAACCATTGGCTTGGCTTGGTTGGAATTTCAAGGCTCCATTAACTAGAAAGGAAGTTCTTGAACAACAAGTAAGATTGCAAGAAGAAGATCGATGTCAAAAAGTTGAAGCGATGTTCTATCAGAATTTTACCAAAGTTAGCCCACCAAGCATGCATCCGGTGGAATACTCATCGAAAGAACCAGAGATTTTCTTGCCAGATAAACTTTATGCGTATAGTGCTGAAAACAAATTTTATTATGCCGTCCAGTATGGCTCTAGGCCATTGGTCATTCAAGAGATTACTGCAAAAGATCGTCAAGCATTTAGGGAGACAGCGTCCAATATTCGAATAGTGCAAGCTAATCCTATGGCAGCAGTTAGTGAAACCCATTTGCTGACATGTGTAAAACGGAATGGTCATTTGCCAGAAACGGGGCTTGATA
>CAZULF010000103.1:0-7462 GCA_964621215.1 uncultured Legionellales bacterium
TTTAATAACAACGTATTTTTGCCACGCCAACCTAAACCGGCTTTTTCAGCGATAGGTTTTTCTAATACGGGCGCGCTATCAGTAAATGCACGATAGCCAAATGGCCCAATCGCATCTTGTATTCGTTGTGCTAATTTCTCCAACCGCTTACGCATAAATTTATGGTAATCGCCCCCTAACGCATAGCGAGAAATATAGGCTTTATTATCTTCTTGCAATATTTTTACTGCCTCAGAGTTCGGCGGTAAATAATCCATGCGTACGCTAATGATGCGCACCGTTCCCGGTTCCAACTCCGCTGGCCGGGTGCGCAAGCTTCCATGGCGTTCCATATATTCCATGGTGCCGTGGAAACCACGTTCTAGCCAGGCCAAAAAATCGGGCTCATAAGTGCTCAGATCACAATCGGTAATTCCAGCTTGCTGAAAACCGAGCTCCTGAGCCCAAGATTTAATAGACTGTGCTAAATTGTTTAGCTGAGTGGCTGGTATGGCGGCAGATTTTGCGTTAATGTCAGAAGTACGATTCATAGGATTTTATTCAATATGTCAGAACATTTATTATACCAGACTAAGGCGATTAAAGCGCTGGAAAAACGCGCGATGCAAGAGTTATCTCTCTCAGAAACGGAATTGATGGAGAGAGCTGGCCATGCTGCATGGAAATTATTACAGCAGTTGGTGCCTACCGCCAAGCATATTACGGTATTTTGTGGCAGCGGCAATAATGGCGGTGATGGCTTAATCGTCGCACGCTTAGCCAAAGCGGCTGGGCGGGATGTGCATGTCGTATTTGTCGGGCACGTCGCAGAGCAATCTGCTGCCGCCAAAGCCGCTTGGCACGCTTGTATGACAGAGCAGGTTCAGCTTATTACTTTTGGTCCCGGCGCGGAATTACCCGAAACGGATGTCATAGTTGACGCACTGTTAGGCACGGGCTTATCACGTCCATTAACCGACAACATGTTATTAGCCGTGCAAGAGATCAATGCAACTCATGTTCCTGTGTTAGCGTTGGATGTGCCGACTGGAGTGAATGCAGATACGGGAGTTGCTTATTCCGATGCCGTGAAAGCCAATTGGACCATTACATTTATCGGTAGAAAAGTGGGATTAGTCACCGGTGCCGCAACGGAATATGTGGGTGAACTCTGGTGTGATGATTTAGGTATCAGCGCAGAGGTATTGGCAAACGTAGCCCCCGCTGCGCACATTATTGAAGATAGTTTTTATAAATCACTTTTACCACCACGCCACAAAGATAGCCATAAAGGTTTATTTGGACATGTGCTAGTTATTGGCGGTAATTACGGTATGTCCGGTGCACCGCGCATGGCAGCTGCGGCGGCAGAGCGAGCGGGAGCTGGGCGTGTGACGATAGTGACGCGGCCAGAATATGCACCATTAGCCAATCTCGCCATGCCAGAAATATTGAGCTTGGGAGTCAATGATCCCGCCAATATAGATATAGCAAACCATAATCCCTCTTGCATTGTTATCGGCCCGGGTTTAGGCAGAGATGAGTGGGCACAATCGATGATGCAGTTTGTAACGCAACTCTCGCTACCCTTATTGATGGATGCGGATGCATTACATTGGTTGGCGGCGCATCCACAGAAACGCGAAAACTGGATTTTAACACCACATCCCGGTGAAGCAGCCACTTTACTGCATGCAACCACACATGACGTGCAATATCATCGTTTGGCAGCAGCACATGCATTGCAGCACAAATATGGTGGCACAATCGTTCTCAAAGGCGCAGGTAGTATAGTTTGTTCGTCAGAGACCGTACCGCAGATTTGTTATGGCGTAGGTAATCCTGGTATGGCCAGTGCCGGTATGGGCGATAGTTTATCGGGTGTTATCGCTGGCTTGATTGCACAACGTGTTCCACTAGCACAGGCTGCAGCAGCGGGTGTATGGTTACATGCAAAAGCAGGTGATCTAGCGGCAAACGCTGGCGGTGAACGCGGATTATTGGCCAGCGATTTATTGCCTTTTTTACGACGGTTAGTGAATGAGTGACACACTATGAAACAAGAACTTATTTTATCGACTACTGAAGCTATGGAACAATTAGGCGCTGACTTAGCCGCCGAATGTTTGCGAAATAACCCACCTCAAATTATTTATTTATCCGGTCACTTGGGCGCGGGCAAAACCACCCTTGTGCGAGGTTTTTTACGCGCGTTGGGTCACCAAGGTGCGGTTAAAAGCCCGACTTTTACTTTGGTTGAAAGTTATCATTTTACCAGTTTAGTTGTGCATCATTTTGATTTATATCGTTTGGAAAGTCCGGAAGAGTTGGAATACATCGGAATCCGTGATTACAGCACGGCTAATAGCATTTGCTTAATTGAATGGCCCGAAAAAGGGCAAGGACTCTTGCCCGCGGCAGATATAAGTTGCTATATTGACATCATCGATACAGCACGAAAAGTAAAAATAACCTAGCCCGGAGCATTCGCATGTCTTGCTGGAAGCACACGCTTCATACATTATTACGCAGCGCAAGCCTCCTGGCTTGCCTACTGCTGCTATGCGTGCAATCTGTGCAAGCGGCTGCGCCGGCAGTTTTACAGCAAGTTAAGGTGACTACCTCCTCGCCGGACAATACCCGTTTTGAATTGGGATTAACGGCATCCGCACCGTATCACTATTTTTTCTTGCCCAACCCCAATCGTTTAGTGCTTGATTTTAAAAATACTAAAAATAAAGCAGCCCTATCTAAATTGTCACTACACAATACTGTGGTGCAGCACGTGCGTGCAGGCATTAAAGAACAACAGGATTTACGGTTAGTATTTGATTTATCAAAGCCGGCCTCTATTTTGCTCACACCGATGTCAGCAACAAAACAATTTCCTGAGCGGTTAATGTTGAATATCAATACCCGAAGTGAGTCGAAATCTGTAACTGCAACGAAGCCTACAACTCAAGCAGCTTATAAAAAAGTCGCTGCTAAAAATACAACAGCATCCAGCAAACCTGTTGTTATGTTGCCGTCGAATCGTGCAGCCCGCAAAGTTGTCATCGTGATTGACCCAGGGCATGGGGGTAAAGATCCCGGTGCAAAAGGCCCCAGTGGCGTTAAAGAAAAAGAGGTGGTGTTAGGCATTTCTAAAGAACTGTATAAACTATTAAAGAATCAGCCCGGCGTTTCTGTGTCTATGACACGTTATGGAGATTATTATGTCGGGTTGCGACAACGGCTTGATATTGCACGAGAGAAAAATGCCGATATTTTTATTGCGGTGCATGCGGACGCCTACAAAGATCCTTATTCTTCTGGTGCATCCGTATTTGCCTTATCTTTACGTGGTGCCAGCAGTGAAGCAGCACGTTGGCTAGCTGCCAAAGAAAACTATTCTGAATTAGCCGGAGTGAACCTGGATGGCAAAAACGATATGCTGCGTTCGGTATTGATTGATTTATCGCAAACTGCCACCATTAGTTCAAGTTTATGGTTGGGTGAAGATGTGTTAAAACACATGCGGCGAGTTTCTTCATTGCATCGAAGCCGGGTTGAGCAAGCCCCGTTTGTGGTGCTGAAATCGCCGGATATCCCTTCTATTTTGATCGAAACCGGGTTTATTTCAAATCCACGTGAAGAGCGTAATCTGAGTAATACGGCCTACCAAAAGCAAGTCGCAGCCGCCATCGTAGCCGGGATTAATCAGTATTTTTACCAACATCCACCCGGAGGCAATTAAATCAGTCCACGTAGCCTGGATGGAGCGCTAGCGGAATCCGGGAAACGATATGGAAACTAGCTTCTGACCTCGAGGCATGAATGTCTTCGTGAAGCATGTGAGGCAGGGATGCCGAACCTGAGCGTACAGGGACGTATTTACAGCGTCTTCACGAAGACATTCATGCCTCAAGGTCCAGTCATCCCGGATTCCGCTAGCGCTCCATCCAGGCTACATGGTATGATTCGACGCATTTATAACATCATTGATATTAGGCTTTTCCTTGAACACCGTTATTACATTTATCAAAAAACTGTTTATCAAACAGGATGCTCCGGCCATTGTGCTGCCGGAGCCCACCATTATTCCGCGCAATCAACATAGCATTTCGCGTAAGGCTATCAGCTCAAATGCAATAAAAGTGCTTTATCGTTTGCATGATGCGGGTTTTGCAGCTTATCTGGTTGGGGGTGGGGTACGTGACCTTTTGTTAGGACGCGAGCCCAAAGATTTTGACGTTGCCACTAATGCGAGCCCTGAACAAGTTTATAAACTTTTCCGTAACGCTATCACTATCGGCCGACGTTTTAAATTAGTGCATGTGCGCTTTTCCGGTGAAGTCATTGAAGTAGCCACTTTTAGAAAAGGCGCTTTTGCAGAAGATGATGATGAGCATCGCAGCGAACATGGTTTAATTTTGCGTGATAACCAATATGGCACGTTAGAAGACGATGTGGTTCGACGTGATTTCACAATTAATGCTTTGTATTACAATATCGCTGATTTTTCTGTGGTGGATTATGTTGATGGTATGCAAGATTTAGAGCGCGGAGTGGTGCGGATGATTGGTGATCCGCTGGAGCGCTTTCGCGAAGATCCCGTGCGAATTTTACGAGCGGTGCGTTTTGCGGCGAAATTAGGTTTTCGACTTGATGAAGCGACAGCGGCTGCTATTCCAACAACAGCGCCGTTGCTAAGTCATGTTTCTTCTGCACGTTTATTTGATGAAGCATTGAAACTACTCATCGGCGGTTATGGCTTGGATACGTTTGCATTATTACGGCAATTACAATTATTAAATTATTTATTCCCATTAACCGAAGCTATTTTAGCCCATCCAGAATTACATCAAGAAGCTGATCGTTTTATTTTAAGCATGCTGCGTAATACCGATACTCGATTAGCGCAAGATAAAACGGTTAATCCGGCTTTTATGATCGCCGTGATGTTATGGTATCCACGCTTGCAGCGCAGCATAGAATTGCATAATGAAGAGGTAGCACATAGCGTCACCATCGAACAAGCGACTAACGAAGTCCTTGGTAGGCAAGTGAAATATTTGGCGATCCCTAAACGTTTTACTGCCATGGTGCGAGAAATTTGGTCCTTGCAATTTCATTTAGAAAGACGTCGACCACATCGTGTGCTGAGTTTGGTGTATAGCCCACGTTTTCGTGCCGCATATGATTTTTTATTACTGCGTGCGGAAATTGATCCTAAGTTGGCACCACTGGCAGATTGGTGGACTGAGTTGTCATTGGCCGATGAAGAAAAACGTCATGAACTTATTAAAGAATTAGCGAGTGGTGTTAAAAAGAAACGCCGTCGGAAGAAGAAAACTATCAATAGTTCTAGTTAACCTGAGGCAAAGAAGGTTGTCATCCCACGCTACGCTCGGGATGACAATATTGAAGCGCCGAACTAATAGAGAACGTGGAAGAATGACAACATCAGTATTCATCGCTCTAGGCAGCAATCTCGATAACCCAACCCAACACGTATTGAAAGCATTCGATGATTTAGCCGCTTTGCCACACACCCAATTGCTACGTTGTTCCAGCCTTTATCTGACTGAACCATTAGAACTACCATCGGAATCTCCGACCCCCAAACAACCCAACTATATTAACGCTGTTGCTCAACTGACCACAACGCTGTCCCCAACAGATCTCTTACATGCGTTATGGGAAATCGAAAAAGCTCATGGCCGCGTACGCGATGGCACACGCTGGGGACCTCGACCGCTGGACTTGGATATCCTACTCTATGGCAACCTTACCCTCGAAACCCCTGAACTGACCATTCCCCACCCCGGCATGATGCAGCGGGATTTTGTGCTTATCCCCCTGCGCGAAATCGCTCCGGATTTGATTCTGCCAGCTCCTGTTAGCCCCGTCGTCCTGTAAACAGAAAAAACTCCCTCTCACATATTGCAAAGCGCTTCATTTTCAGGTATAACAATTGATTGATAAATGAACAAAGTTAAGAGGCGATGGATTTGTAATAATAAGGGGAATTGCTCTATGCGTTATGATGAGGATATGTTGGTTGTCGTGGAAGACAATAACAACAGCCAGGAAGAAGATGTTGATATTAATGGTATTTTAGCCACAGCGGAAATCAAAAAGCAGCAAGTAGAGAAACGCCGCCGCATCGAGGACATCTTGGTTGAAAAAGAAATCCAAAAAATTTATGGCGACCCGTTGTTAGAAGAAGAGTAGAGCGGAGCCAGAACACCATTGCATTTTATGATTTCGTTTTATACATAACCTTTGACGGGATTATTTAATACATCTTGGCAATTGCCTAAAGCTAGTATAGTATGAGTGACTCGGTTATTAGGTCATATTATGTGAACGGAAGGAGACATTACCATGCTAACAGAATATCAAATATCAGTCCCGACACGATTCAAATCTACCTTAGAGGCCTATCTTTTCTTAGTAGCAAAGCTCACTGAAATTAGAACTCAATATGTTCAACAAGAAAATGAAGATGAACACAATAGGGATATGGTCTCAATATTAGAGAGAGAGGCCCTCACACCATTAGAAAATATTCTAAACCGCCAACAGCAGAGTCAATTTGATACTACAAATCCGGTTCAAATCGACATTGAGGAATTTTGTGATATTTTAAAACGACTATCTGCAACACTGGGTTTTAGTAGAAAAACAGCGATTGATCAATTAATTACTGCGCTGAGACGAGCGACCATTACGCAAGAGGTGTCGGTTGCACCACAAACTCAAGGGTATGTCCAAGCTATTAGAACTCGAGAAAACGATAGGATGTTAAGTCATCTATGGCAGTTTCTTCTTCAGGAATTTCGCACAAATGATTTGGTAAGTATTTCTAACCAAGAGATTAATACCACAACAATAAATTTTTTCCAAAAAACTGAAGACAGTGTCGTTGAAGATTATGTAGACGATTACATAAAAGAGCTTAAAAACGAGGCAAGAAACAACCCGAGAAAGAAAGTATTAGCTGAAGAAAGCAAGACTTTATTAATAGATATCAGAAAGAAAATGAAACAAAATATTTCTTCCGTCGATCAAGAAATATTATCTTTAACAGCAAAGAAAGCTGTAGACTTAGTCAAAGAGACAAATGCGACAAACCTAAGCGAATTAAAAAAATTGACAGACCGTTACTCTGTTCGCCGTAGCCGTTCTATGCAAGTGGTCATGGGACTCACTGCAGTTCTTGCTAGTGCCGCGATAGTCCTGGCCGCAGCCTCTGTAATTACCCCTATTGGAGCTACCGTTTGTGTGGGTTTGGCTGCCTGTGGTTTTTATATGGCGTATAAAAAACGTAAAAAAGGTGTTGCTAAGGATATTTTAAAAATAGATGAAAAAGCCACCGGAGTAATAGCAGCACCAACCGCATAGCTATTATTGTAGGGACGAGTTTTGACACCGGCTCCTATTTATGGGGTAAACATAGCAGTTTGGTCTACTCTCTTTGAGAGTCTGAGTTATCTCT
>CAZULF010000104.1:0-7293 GCA_964621215.1 uncultured Legionellales bacterium
GGTTAAATTTGCTGAGTTTCTTTGGTATTGGTGTCTTGTTAGCGTTCACACCGTGCATTTTACCTATGATTCCGATTTTATCAGGCATCATTGTTGGTCATAGCAAAATTAGTACCCGTAAAGCACTGTGGGTTTCCGTTATTTACGTTTTATCAATGTCTCTCACCTACGCCATGGTGGGCATTATCGCTGGCTTTGCCGGAGAAAACCTACAAACGGCGATGCAATCTCCCTGGTCTATCATAGGGGTAAGTATTTTGTTTGTGGCGCTAGCCTTGTCACTATTCGGTTTCTATGAAATCCGCATGCCTAATTGGTTAGAAAATCGGGTTTTCCGTCTAAGCAATAATCAAAAAAGTGGCAGTTACCTAGGAGCTGCCATCATGGGCTGTTTGGCTAGTTTAATTATTTCTCCGTGCGTGACGCCACCCTTGATCGGTGCTATCACTTACATTGCTCAAACCGGTAATAGTATCGAAGGTGGTTTGGCATTGTTTGTAATGTCCTTGGGAATGGGGCTGCCATTAATATTGGTCAGTGTTTTCGGTGCTCATTGGCTACCGCGCGCTGGCGCGTGGACTGTCGTTGTAAAAGCTGTCTTTGGCGTCATTATGCTGATGATGGCGATTTTCTTGCTCGGTCGCATTTTACCTGGCCGAATCACCATGATTTTGTGGGCGACTTTATTGATTATTTCTTCTATTTATTTAGGAGTATTACAACCCGCCTTAAATGGTTGGCATAAATTTTGGAAAGGCTTTGGCTTGGTGTTCGCCATTTGCGGCACTATTTTATTGATTGGAGCCGCGCAAGGTAATAGCAACCCACTGCAACCCTTGTCCCAATTAGATCAAGCACAAGCGGCCCCAGCCACATTATCCTTTAAGCCAGTAGAAGAAATGAGTGAAATCACCATAGCTTTGAACAATGCGAAAGCCAGAAATCAAATCACTATGTTAGATTTTTATGCGAAATGGTGCCTGTCCTGCAAAGAAATGGATTTACGAACCTTTAATAATGCTCAGGTGGTAGCTGCGTTAGAACCGGTAAAATTGCTGCGAGCCGACATTACCGACAACTCCTCTGCCACGAAAGCGTTGAAAAGACAGTTTAATGTGATTGCTCCACCAACTTTGATATTTTTCAATACCAGTGGCCAGGAAATCCCCAATAGCCGCATCGTTGGCGATGTAGGACCCGAAGCCTTATTGACCCATATTGCCCGTCTTACCTCGTAGCCTGGATGCAGTCCAGATGAAGAGGCAGTTAGTGAAGTATCTACTCGCTCTTCTGCAGTAACTAGCCCCGGCTTTGTACCCTGTCTAGATATAAGCCAGTTAATCGGCGAGGAAAAAGAGTTTTCATTATCTGATACTGAGGAAAATAGGCCTTCTAGTAGCGCTAACGTTGAGGAATCTTCCAATCATGATGATAGTTGCTCCTCTCCTCGCTTTATATGATAATAACTCCACTATAATCACGACCCTATATGGAATATTATGAAAAAACTACCTTTTTTAATTGTCTTCGCTACCGCTATTTTTATCAATCCTACATTTGCCACTGCGGCCAAACCACTTGATAAAGTCGTGGCTGTGGTAAATAGTGACGTTATTACGCAACAGGAGCTAAACAAAGCTCTATTTACTGCTGAAAAACAATTGGAACAAAGTAACACGCCATTACCACAAAAAAGTGCTCTGCAAAAACAGGTATTGAATCAGCTGATTAATCATAAATTAGAACTACAAGCAGCTGAGCGTATGCACATTACAGTAACTGATGCAAAAGTAGATGAAACGATCAACACTATTGCCCAAAAAAATAAAATGACTACTGCACAGCTACGCGATGCATTAAAATCAGAAGGAATAAATTACGCTGATTATCGCAAACAAATCAAAGAACAAATGACCATTCAACAATTAATACAAGCCACTGTAGGATCCAATATCACCATTACAGAGCAAGACATCAAAAACGCACGCAACACTTCTGCCGCAGCATTGTCTAATCATTCTCAATATCATCTCTCTGATATATTGATTATATTACCGGAAGAACCTTCTTCGACTACCGTACAAGAAGCTTACTCCACAGCAAACTCCGTCAAAGCGCAATTAGCTAAAGGCGAAGACTTTAGAACTGTGGCTGCTGCCAACTCAGGCGGTAATGAAGCATTGCAAGGTGGCGATCTCGGTTGGCGCAGCTTAGAAGAAATGCCCGCTATTTTTGCTGAAAAAGTGCCAAAAATGAAAGCAGGCGAAGTTGCCGGCCCCATTCGAGCCGATAACGGATTGCATATCATCAAACTAGAAGAAGTGAAGAATGACGATAATACTGATCACTTCATCACAGAAACACATGTACGCCATATTTTAATTAAAACGAACTTGCCCAGCGATGATCAACCCGCTAAACAACAATTACTGGGTATTAGAACTCAAATAGTAAATGGTGCTGACTTTGCAACGATGGCAAAACAATATTCGCAAGATGCGGGTAGTGCGCAAAAGGGTGGTGATATTGGTTGGCCAACACCCGGCATGTTAGTACCGCCATTTGAGCAAGCGATGAATGGCTTACCATTAAATGAGATAAGCCAACCCGTGAAAACTTCATACGGCTGGCATTTAATTCAAGTGTTGGGACGTCGCAAAGTTGATAACACCGAGCAATTCAAGAAAAATCAAATTAAACAAATGATTTATCAACGTGAGTTGGAAGAAAATACAGAGGTATGGATTCAGCAATTGCGACATGACTCTTATGTCAAAATAATGTAATTAGAGCACCCTATAATGAGCGCACGTATTCCTCGTATTGCAATTGTTCCCGGAGAGCCTGCTGGCATAGGGCCCGATATCGTGCTGGATTTAGCGAACCATCCCTTTATTGCTGAATTGGTAATCATTGCTGATCCAGGCTTATTAGAAGCACGGGCGCAACCACTTGGATTATCACAACCTTTCTTACCTTGGTCACCTAAATATCCCGCAACTGCGGGTACGGCTTATTACCATGCCTTATCGTTAGCTGCCCCCGTTGAGGCGGGTCAATTAAATGCAGCGAATGTCCCTTATGTGTTAGATAGCTTACGCATTGCTGCACAAGGTTGTCTTGATAAACAATTTGATGCGGTAGTGACGGGCCCCGTGCAAAAAAGCATTATCAATCAAGCCGGCGTGCATTTTACTGGTCAAACTGAATATTTAGCACAACTGACACAGACCGATGACGTGGTGATGATGTTGGCAGACGAAAAAATGCGTGTTGCATTAGTCACGACACATTTACCATTGAAAGAAGTGCCTTCCGCCATTACTGCCGATAAATTACGTCGAACACTGCATATTTTACAGCATGATTTAGAATACCGTTTTGGCGTAGTAAAACCTGTTATTCTTGTGTGCGGTTTAAATCCCCATGCGGGTGAAAGCGGTTATTTAGGTCGTGAAGAAATAGACGTAATCAATCCTGTGCTAGAAGAACTACGGGCCAAAGGCATGCGTTTATTAGGCGCATTACCTGCAGATACCGCTTTTACTGAGAAATATCGACAAGAAGCTGATGTTATTCTCTGCATGTATCACGATCAAGGTTTGCCTGTCATCAAGAGCCATGGTTTTGGTGACATTGTTAATATTACTCTAGGTATGCCCATCATCCGCACCTCTGTCGATCATGGCACAGCATTAGAATTAGCTGGCACCGGCCAAGCAAATTCAGACAGCTTATTCGCTGCCATTGAAATGGCGATAAAACTGTGTCATAACGACTTGCAAATAAAAACGCGTAGAACAACCCAATGATTAAAGCCAAAAAACATCTGGGACAAAATTTTCTGCACGACGAGAGTGTTATTCAGAAAATTGTGACTGTGCTAGCTCTGACTCCATCTGATCACGTTGTTGAAATTGGTCCGGGTTTAGGCGCGCTGACACAAGCTGTATTACCTGTTATAAAAAAAATGGACGTGGTGGAATTAGATGCCGATGTCATTCCGCACTTGCAAAAAAATTGTCATGGTTTGGGAGAATTAGTCATTCATCATCATGATGCATTGAGTTTTGACTTGCATACGTTAGGCGTAAAACCATTACGGGTGATCGGTAACTTACCTTATAATATTTCATCGCCCTTATTATTTCATTTAATCAATTACGCTCCTATCATAAAAGATATGCATTTTATGCTGCAAAAAGAAGTAGTAGATCGGATGGGCGCTAAGCCAGGTTCGCGTGATTATGGTCGACTTAGTGTGATGCTGCAATATCATTGCCAGGTACAGCCCCTATTTGATGTGCCACCTAGCGCATTCCGTCCCGCACCAAAAGTCGATTCTGGTTTTGTGCGCTTAATTCCTTATACTACCTTGCCACATCCCGCTAATGATTATGAACAATTTAGTACTATCGTTAAAGCTGCCTTCAGCCAACGCCGTAAAACTATTCGTAATTGTTTAAAATCGTTTTGTGACGCTGATGCTTTATTAGCTGCTAATATCGATCCGCAAGCCCGCGCCGAAACATTGGCGGTTGAAGATTTTGTTAGATTAGCGAATTGCTTGAAATAAAATTCTCAGACCTTGCACACATAATTAAAATGACTACTTTTTAATTTAGTCTACAAAAACTTCCACCAAGGCTTCTTAATGTGTGATTCGCACACTGATAATTGGCGCTGATAAAGTGATGCACGGGATTCAACCTTTTTCGATACGTTCATAAGCCAGGGTTTGCTTCTATAAGTACCGCGTTGATAACCACCAATACCTTCATGGTAAGCTAAATATAACGCATTGGCATTATAGAGTGAAATGCCGGCTTTGCGATGGGCTTGCACTGAATACCAGCCAATGAAATCAGAAGCATCACGAAAATCATTACGCTTGGCACCTGAATGGCCCGTCTGCCTTTTATAATGATCCCAAGTTCCATCTAATGCTTGTGAATAACCGTGCGCTGAACTGGGGCGCTTCCAAGGAATTACCCATAATAATTTACCGCGCGGTGGTTTAGCATTACCATTAAATCCCGACTCCTGAAAAATGATGGCCATTTGCACCGAAACAGGAACACCCCATTTTTTCTTGGTTTTTTTGGCTGCCCAATACCAATTAGGGTATTGATTGAAGATTTTGCAGATATTCTGCGGCTGCGACGGTGGCGGTGGCGTACACGCAGTAATAAAAAAAAGCACTATAATTAAAATAAGTCCCTTACGCATTCTCCTTGGCTCCCTCGATAACAAGGATTTACATGAATATACCACGCGTTCCAAGCCTTTTAAATATGATACACTACAAATATCTAACATAAGGATTTTAGGATAGTGAAGATCGCCATTTTTAGCACCAAAGAGTATGAAAAGCAGCAATTTGAAACAGAAAACAAAACGCTAGCATTATCTTTTATTAAAGAGAACCTGTCTCTTGATACCGTGACAAAAGCTAAAGGCTGTGACGGGATTTGTTGTTTTGTGACGGATGACTTGGGCCGCGAAGTCATTGAGCAATTAGCTAAACAGGGCGTGAAACTGATTGCTCTACGCTCTTCGGGTTACGATCATGTTGATCTCGCCGCAGCCAATGCGGCTGGCATAACGGTAGTGCATGTACCTAGTTATTCACCCGAGGCTATAGCTGAATTCGCGGTGGGTTTGATTTTAGTATTAAGTCGCAAAATTCTAACCGCGTATTTAAATGGTTTAGTTAATAATTTTTCTCTTGATGAATTAATAGGATTTAATCTACATAATAAAACAGTGGGTATTATTGGAACTGGAAGTATTGGTACTGTATTCGCCAAAATCATGGCGGGATTTGGTTGTCGTATACTGGCCGTTGATCCTAAACCCAATGACACCTGTCGTACGTTAGGTGTAGATTATGTATCATTACAGACCTTATTAGAACAATCGGATATTATTAGTTTACATTGCTTATTAAATCAAAATACTAAACATTTACTCAACGCTGAGGCTTTCGCAGGCATGAAACCAGGAGCTATGCTGATTAACACCGGTCGTGGTGGATTATGCGATACCGTAGCCATGATTCAAGCTTTGCAAGCAGGGAAGCTATCCTACGCCGGCCTAGATGTCTATGAAAAAGAAAAAGGCTTGTATTTTATCGATCATCATGGCGCACCTATTGATGACCCTCAGTTTTTGCAATTGCGATCTTTGCCTAATGTCATCATGACGCCGCATCAAGCTTTTCTGACCGAAGAAGCAGTGAAGAATATCGTTAATATTACGTTAGACAATATTACATCTTTCGAACAAGGAGGCTGCGCTAATCGTGTTATGTAAACGATCTAGCACTACTCGAACTTGAAATACCCTGTTTGTTTTTAAAAGTTTCTTCAAGTTGAGCCTGGAATGAAGGTATATCTTCTATCTCTTTATCCGATAATAAATTTTCACTCTCCATTTTAATTAATGCTTGAGATATAGTATCCATAATCTGTTCAAAAAGCTCCGTACATTGCATATGATAATTTAGCTTATCAAACATACTCCTTACATTCTTCTTCTCAAAAGCAGTTTCTAAATTTTCGAGAATAATGTCTAAATATTGCTGTAAAACTTGAAAATAAGGCTCTATCTGCAATAATAACGAAAACATTGAAAGACAGTGCTCTCCCTTCAGTTTTTCTGTTAATAATGCCGGTATCGATTGTTGCTCGAAGAGCAAGTTATAAAAGTCATTTCCGACAAAATCAAAAAAAGACTTGATTTTTGTTAACGTGCCAAGTTTGAACTGTTTGTTTTTCATTGGTATTTTCGATTATCCATGTGACGTTAACTTCTTCCATACAAACTTTTATTTGTTCCGATTCGACTTTTAAAGTAGCACAAATAAATATCCGGCGATGTTTGTCATATTGACTTATTAATTCCAATATCGAAAAAATCTCAGGTTCCCTAAATATAGAAAAAGTCCCCGACAAACAATCAAAATCAATTGTGCTATCTATCATACTTTTCATATTTTTTCCTTTTTGTTAGGTCGATTTTTTTATTACATTATATCATATATCTATAGCCCATCATTAGCCGCGTTCTATCTAAGTTACATAACTAATACACCTGCAAGACTTTCAATGCCGCATAAACATAATAAAGCGGCATAAAAATAAGCTTGTCGTCCTTGGGCTCTTGATATGCAGTATCAAGAAAAATATAGGCCTTAGGTGTGTGAGGATATTGTTCTAAAAATAGATGTAAACTACGCAGCTTTCCTGAAACACCGCTTTTAACCTCAACTGGGATAACTTGTCCTTGTTT
>CAZULF010000105.1:0-2526 GCA_964621215.1 uncultured Legionellales bacterium
TGCATACGATTAGTATCCTGAACTTATGCAAGATCCTTGGGATAAATAGTCATAATTATGAAGTGATTAAAGATGCCATACGGGCACTTACGTCTACTTTGATCGAATGGAATGTTACCGCTGAAGCAACAACGGAAAATTGGACAGCTAGCTCCGTTTTAGGCAGCGCTAATATTACAAACGGAATATGTGAGTATTCTTATAGTTATCACCTTCGCCAACTTTTACACTCACCTTCAGTATATGGTCGTATTAATTTAATTATTCAATCCCGATTTAAGTCATCGTATGGATTAGCGCTATATGAAAATTGCATCAGATATTGTAACTTACCGGCAACCAGATGGTTTACGACGCTCGAATTTCGTAAATTAATGGGTGTAAAAGAGGGAGAATATGAGGTATTTCGTGACTTGCATCGCCGGGTGATAAAGAAGGCGGTTGATGAGGTTAATACGTATTCAGACATTCAAGTTGAACCGACATATAAAAAAGTTGGGAGACAGGTTCAAGAAATTAAATTTGCTATTAAGCATCGTGAGAAGAAAGTAAAACTATCTGCAAACGCAGTTCCGGAGAACGTAACTACTCAAGAGCCATCAGAGACGAGTAGCGAAAAGCAAGAATTATTGCATAGATTAGTGAAGGATTTTGGTGTTACACAATATGTAGCCGATACGCTTGTTAATGACTATTCTCGAGAATATATTGAAGCAAAAATTTCACTCGTATTAAGCTCCAAGACTTTTAATTCCGGGAAAATTACAGAAATTGCAGCGTATTTAGTAGCTGCAGTCAAAAAAGACTATAAAAAATCCAAATCAAACCAAGAGATGATCTCTGAAAAACATCATAAAGCACAGGTAAAACAACAAAGAGAAAGACAAGCGGAGCAAAGAAATGAAGAGAAAAAAAGGAAATATAATGAGTATCGAGTGGCGTATTTCCAAAGTTTCGTGAAAAAATTAGATCAAGCTATGTTGCTAGAGCTACAGGACAGCTGGCTGGAACATGAGCAGACGCAGAACCCACAAGCTTATCTTTATTTAAAGAAAGCATATGATAGTTCAGGTATATCTCATCCTTATACCAGAACAAGTTTTGAAGCATATTTGCAGTTATCAAAATACGAGGGATATACTGTTCCACAATCAATGGATGAATTTTATAATGATATTGTTGAATAGTGAGTGTTTGTGCCACGACGCTTACATTGCCCTCGGGCGAGGGCTGTTTAGTTTATGAGGCATGTAAAAATAGTGGGGTAGGTAGGTCATTTACGCTTAAAGGGTTAGGGTGTTTTCTTGCCGCATCGATGTTGCAGCTAGAAACTTTTGGGTTACTCTATCAATAAGCGCATCATAATTTGGTTTGCTTTCAATAGTGATAACAGCATTCCATGCGGCCATAGGATTTTTTATATCTTTTGTTTCGCCATTAGGGAAAATAGTAGGCCAATCAAAGTTCACAATCAATCCACTTCGTTTATAGCCACGAGTTTGCCAGAGCGCATCCGTTGGTACATAATCAAGAGACTTTAACGGATGTGAATCTTCTCGTTCTACAGTCAAAAGGCAAGCATCAGAAAAGCCCAAGAGTTTTGCTTCGTAATCCATGCTTGTAAATAATAAATTGAATAAGCCATAGTGACGGAACTCCGGGACGATTAATATTTCGCCATAATAATAGTATTTATCAATGTTCTCATGGCCATTTTCTAACATGGCATTTTTTAAATCAAGAACAATACTTGATTTACATGATAGAGGCATGCCGCTGAAGAGGGCTACAATTTCGTCGTTATAGTGCACCATATGTAGCATGGAATAAGGTTCTTTTGCATATTCTCGTAAATAGTCCGACTCATACTTTATATTACCATCGTATAAATATGGGTATTCTCGGAATAAATTAATCCTTAGCCGTGCCAGCGCAGGGGTGAGCGGTTTAATTTGCTCTCCTTTTAAAATAGTTAATTTAAACAATAAAGTTGCCTCCTTTCTTTTAATACGTAAAAAATTATGCCGCGCATAATATTATTTGATTATCCCATTCAAAAAATTATCAACCACTTCATTAAACTCGTCAGGATGCTCCCAGAACATCAAATGTTTACCCATCACTTTTACGCAAGCATTTGGTGCGTTAGTCTGTAACCATCGTATTGCATTAGTAGCCCTACTCTGTGAAACAACATTTAATGTTGGAATATTGTGGTCGCTAAGAAGTTTGACCTCGGGTCTGTAATCGGCATAAATAGCGTCAAGTGCCAATTGCAAAGCTGCGAAAGTAGGTGTACGTAAAGATTCTTGTATTATCCATGCCTGCTCTTCAGGATCTAGCTTTCGCTCAATCATATTCTGTGCCCAGAGAGGGATAAACTGTAACCGGTGATACATCATCGGTTGTATAATGTTTTTCCCCCACGCAGAATAATTAGCAATTGCCCATTCGTCTTTACTGCCGCTAGATTTAGGTGGGGCATCTATACAGATAAAACCTCGCAAATTATCTAGCCCTTTTAAC
>CAZULF010000105.1:2626-6947 GCA_964621215.1 uncultured Legionellales bacterium
CTTTTAACTTTAATATATCTATAAATTGTGCAAGATCGTTACCATGTTGGGTATAATTATTATTTTCGAGAGTTATGCTTGAATGTCCCTGGCTACGGGGGTCGAGGGCGATAACTCGAAAATTTTTGTCAAAATGGGAAATTTGCGCTTTAAATATTTCAGAAGACATAGTCCAGCCTGGAATGAAGAGGATAATTTGTCCCTTTCCCGAATCGTGATAAAATAACGAAATATCATCTCGGACTTGAATGAAATGCCCTGATTTTGCTGGAAGTTGGGATGTAGAATCTGCAAATGATATTGTTCTCATAAGAAGAAGGTTCGCGAGTAAAAGGTATTTAAGCGTCTTTTGTAACCACACAAATTTTGATAGTACCATGACATTACCTGAAAAGTTTTTGAATATTAATACGATTTCTATATGTAAATAGCTTATCAAATGTATTCTATGTATACTACAATAACGATATTTTATAAAATGGGGTATGTACTATGTTATTAAAAAACGCTGTTGCGATCTTAACCGGCGCTGGCCGAATCAATGGTGTTGGCGCAGCTACCGCCAGAATGCTGGCTAAAAATGGAACAAATATTTTAATAAACTGCGTGCAAAATGAACAGCAAGCAAAGCAGGTAGTCTCAGATTGTCGAAAAGAGGGCGTGGACGCAGAGTTATTTATGGGGGATCTGACCAGTACCGATAATTGTCGCGATATGGCAGCCTTTGCTAAACAAAGGTGGGGGCGAGCGGATATTTTAGTAAACTGCCTCGGCGTAACTAAAAGTGCCCCATATGAAAAGCTCGAGAACCTCAATGCTGCTGATTTTAATCATTTGTTTTCCGTGAATGTGACCGCCCCCTTTTTAATCGCCCAAGCATTTCAGAACTTACTAAAAGCATCAGGAGATGCATCTATTGTTAATGTTTCGTCTGCTGCGGGGATTACTGGGAAGGGAAGTTCGATTGCTTACGCTGCAGCTAAAGGTGCCGAGAATACCTTAACGTTGGCTTTGGCTCAGGCATTGTCACCTGATGTGCGTGTAAATGCGGTGTGCCCTAGTTTTATCGACTCCTCATGGTGGGAAGAGGCATTCGCAGGGAAAGAAGAAAAATATGCTAGTTTGGTAAATAGTATGAGAGCAGGGAATTTGCTGAGTCGAGTATTGAAACCAATAGATGTAGCTTCTACCATCTTATCAATTATCCAGAATCCTGTTATGACTGGAGAGCTGATAAGGTTAGACGCAGGCGCTCATATTGGACAAGCACCATTAAAACCAGATAGTAATGTAATTTCATCTTGTCAACGGTAAGTATTAGGAAGGGACTTCATTGACTACAATACAGATGCTAACACCAGGTGATCGATTAAAATATATTAGAGAACAGTTACTAAAATTAAGCCGCTCGGATGTCTATAAAAAATATGGATTGTCCCCAGATACGCTTTCTGCTTGGGAAAAGGGAAAAATTCAAATCACAGAAAGAGGGATAGAGCGCTGCATTAAAATATATAATGCAGAAAATTTGCTTGTTTCTAGAGAGTGGATCTTAACTGGCGAAGGGATTGACCCCAGCTTTTCGCTGGATCTGAAAAAATATTTTTCCACATTAACAACAGAAAAAGATTTGACTCCAATAAATGATACAACTTTGCTCGCTAAGGAAATTGATTTTTTTAGATCTTTAACACCAAACTCTATAACAGGCTTGATATCGAGTGATGATATGCTGCCAATTTATGCCCGCGGTGACTATGTAGGCGGGCGACTAAGATATGGGAAGGATATAGAAAATTGCATAGACAAAGATTGTATTGTTAAAACTAAAGATGGAGCAACCTACATAAGAAGATTATCAAAGAGTCCCCGAGGTGAGAAATATAATCTAGCATGTCTTAATTTAAATTGGAATGGAAGTCCCGAACCAATAATATTTGATGTGGAACTGGAAGGTGCCGCGCCTATTATTTGGCATCGTCGAATGGATGATTACGAATAATAAGTTGATATTTTTCGGTTGATGGTGTTATTAAGGTAATCAGCTCATCAAATACCTTGTTAATAACGTATTTATTGTCAATAAAATATTTATAAGGATAGAAATTTTTAAATCCTGTGCCTAATGTCAGCATAAAGTTATATCCAAGGTTCCGCCTTATTAAGACAATTCCATTTTCAATTTCATATCTTCTTCGTTGTCGCATTACCTCTTTCCCATTGCTGTCTAAATAATTAATATCATCAAAGGTAAATATTCTGCATTGAGTGTTAAATGACGCTCGCCTAACAGGATCGAATGCTGCCAAATTCATTTCATTGAAGGCTTTTTGCCAATCAGGACGAGACATAATAGACGTGCTTTTTTTTCTGATAGTATCTTGCACTCCAATGGCTAGGTAATCTATTATTGGACTTTCTATGCTACCTATGTAGTCGAAGAATTTTTCTTTAATTTCTTTATTATCTAAGCTTTCATATTTGCCTAATTTCATAGCACCTCCTCGAGGATAGGAAATAATATCCAACTAAAAAAGTAACAAAAGACACAAATGTTAAATATATTGCTGGCGACATTATGTTTCCCGTTTTTTCTATTATAAGTAAACCAAGGAAGGGCATAATTCCTCCAAAAACCCCAAATCCAACATTAAAAACAAAAGACAAGATAGTATATCGTACTTTGCTGATAATTAATTGAGATAATAAGCCAGGGATTACAGCTGCATTGAAAGATGTAGTAATGGAAAAAATAAACAGGGATAACAATAGTTGATTCGCTGAGCCGTATGCAATCCAATAGAAAATTGGGAGCGTGGTTAAAATGAATATTAGCGATATAGTCATTATGGATTTAAAGCCATTAGTAAAATTGACGATTACTCCAAATACAGGGATCAACAACAGATGTAAAATTAAGAACCCGGTGTTATTTAACAAGGCGGCACTTTCTGGGAGGTGACGTATTTGAATTAAAAAAACTGGTAAAAACATAAAAACAAAATAAAAGCTGGTTGCGTGCAAATAAATTAATCCAAGGCAATAGAAAAAAGTTTTTTTGTGGTACTTTAAGCTAGTCATGAGTGGATTAAAGGATTTGTCGAGATGAAATTCGGGAGATTCGCTCATGCTAAATCGCATGATAGTGGCAATAACGCCTAAAGGGATAGATAATAAGAAGGCGATTCGCCAACCATAAGAAAACATAAACTCGGGGCTGAAATATGCGTAAAAAATGCTAGCAACACCTGATGCCAAGATAATTCCTAAGCTTCCGCTGCAGCTGCCTATACTGCCCCAAAAATATTTCCATTTGGTCGACGATTCACATAGATATACAATATTGCCGCCAAACTCTCCGCCTAATAATATTCCTTGCACAATGCGAGTTATCAACAAAAATAATATGGCATAGCCACCAATAGAGTTATATGTTGGTAACAACCCCATGGCCACTGTGGTTAGTGTGATTAGTATTGGTGTGAGTCGTAAAGCAAATAGTCGACCATACTTATCTCCTATATAACCAAATATCAAGCTACCAACTGGACGTGCAGCAAAGCCAACACTAAAAATGGCGTATGTTGTTACTAGTGATAACCATGCTGATTTTCCTATTTCCGGGAAAAAAATTTTCGAGAAAGTTGAACCGAAAAAACCATAAAGAGCAAAATCAAACCATTCTAAAGTACTACCGAGCCCGCTAAATACTCTATTTTTTAATAACATAACAAACCCCTAAATGCTTGAATATTGGTATTTGGTATTGACAAATACTAAATACCTGGTATTATCGTTTTGAAAGGTGCTTTAATAATACCTTAAGTTAATCGAGATTATTGCACTTGTGTAAGTTATATTCAACCCCGGGCCAGTAATGACCATGAGTTTTACATAACGATTACAAACGCTATTTTTTAATCAACGGAAAGGACGGCTTCAACATGAGAAGCAAGTGCTTAGAAATAGTACCAAAAGAACCAATAGCCATGGCCCATAAATGGCAAGTAGCTTTTTGTGATGGCGACTTCTGTGCTGCATTATTACTCAACTTTTTCTCCTATTGGCATGATATTAAGTGTGAACAAGCAAACAAGGCCATTAAAAGCAATGAGATCGCTCAAAACCATGGTGATGACCGTTTGCAAGATGAATCGCTTCTACAATTTCATACTGTCGACGATCTGAGTGATGGTATTTTAGGTGCTTTTGGGCGCACTAAAATAATGGAGGCTATTGCTTTATTAAAAAGCAAGGGCGTCATCAGCACTCATCCTAATCCTAATCCACGATATAAATTTGATAAAACCACATACTATTT
>CAZULF010000106.1:0-6756 GCA_964621215.1 uncultured Legionellales bacterium
GATGGGACGATGTCCAAGCTCTGTCACGACCAAAATAGCTGTGTCTTGATCTAAAGGCTGATTAATTGTGGCAATTACGCCCATTTTCATCAAACATTTAATCACTTCCGTTGCTTTTAAAGACATCCGCATGGCCAATTCTGAAGCAGTAATCGTTTCAGGAATATTCACATCGTATACTTGAGGCTGAGTTGGTTTTTCAAAACCATGTTTTTGCGTCGAAGTTGATTTTTGACCTTTTCTAAAGCGATCTTTTCTTCTTCTTCTGACAGCATAACCGCCTTCATCTTCATCATCGTTGTCAGATAAAGCAACAGGTCTTCTTGTCAGAGATTTTACTTTCAGCTTTTCTTTTTTGCTGTCTTTAATTTCTTTATTTTCTTTAGACTCTTTGCTTTCTTTTGTTTCTCTTTCATCTCGACGAGGATGATGTGCTGCATCTTTTAGTTTTTCACGTTCACGAGACTTAGGTGCTTCTTTATTCTCTTTGGTTTGTTCTTTAGCAGTTGCAGGCTGAGCTTCTGCTTCCGTAGCGGCTTCAGCAGCGACTGGTGGAGTGGCCACCGCTTCTTCTTGAACCGTTTCAATTGCTTTGACTTCAGGCACTTCTTGTACAATTTCTTGAACAATATCTTCAACCTGGGCCGCTGGAGCGGATATGGCAGAAGCACTTGCTAGATTCAATTCTTCTGGTGTCGTCTCTTCAGGCTTTGATTCGTCTTTACCTACAGTACGTTTGATAAACTTACGACGTTGTTTAGTCACGACCGTCACTGTTTTTTGATTGGCTCTGCCAGGCATACGAATATTTAATTCGCTCACTCGCTCTCTTGTGACCGTGAATTGGGTCACGCCAGCAGGATTAGATTGCCCCTCACCATGATCGTTTTTCAACTTTTCAAGCAATTTTTGTTTTTGATCTTCTGTCACGATGTGGCGCATACCATCTTTACACTCCACACCAGCCCCTTCCAGTTGCTTAATCAGCACCTGAGGAGAAATTTTTAGAATATCTGCATATTCTTGTACGGTTACCTCTGACATCAGGTCAGCCTCCCGGGTCTTAACATTTTATTCTGATTCTTCAAACCATTTTGCACGTGCAGCCATAATCAGCTTAGCGGCTTTTTCTTCCGTCATCCCTTCCAACTCTAATAAATCATCAACTGATTGCTCAGCCAAATCATCTTGAGTGCACACGCCTTTGCTGGCGAGTTGATAGGCTAATTGCTTATCTACCCCTTCAACAGCTAATAAATCTTCATGTGGCTCATGCTCACCCACGCGTTCTTCTTCTTGGATGGCTTGAGTTAATAAAGCATCTTTTGCTTTTTCTCTTAATTTTTCCACTTGATCTTGTTCTAATCCTTCTAATGCAAGTAATTCTTGTATAGGAATATAGGCAATTTCTTCCAAGCTAGTAAAGCCGGCTTCAATCAAAGCAATTGCCACTTCTTCACTGGCTTCTAATTGCTGTTGGAACAGCTCTAATAATCTTTGATTTTCTTGCTCTTCTCTTTCTTGCGATTCTTTTTCAGTGATAACGTTTAATGTCCAACCGGTTAATTGCGCAGCTAGTTTAACGTTTTGACCACCTCTACCAATCGCTTGAGCTAATTGATCTTCTGCTACGATCACGTCCATGGTATTGGTTTCATCATCTACCACAATTGACATCACTTCTGCAGGTGAAATAGAGTTGATCACAAATTGAGCAGGGTTTTCATCCCAAAGCACAATATCAATGCGCTCCCCACCTAGCTCATTGGAAACAGCTTGAACTCTCGAACCACGCATCCCCACGCAAGCACCCACTGGATCAATGCGATTATCTTTTGCCAACACGGCAATTTTCGCACGTAAGCCTGGATCTCTGGCTGCGCCTTTTACTTCGATAGAACCATCACCAATTTCAGGCACTTCAATTTTAAATAATTCAATCAACATTTCTGGACAAGTACGGCTCACAAATAACTGCGGACCTCTTTGTTCTGTTTTCACGTCCATTAAATACGCACGGACTCTGTCTCCAATACGCACTTGTTCACGTGGCAACATTTCTGAGCGAGACATCAGTGCTTCAGCATTGTTGCCTAATTCAATCACAATATTTTCACGCGTTACTTTTCTGACCGTTCCTGACAATAATTGTCCGATGCTGGCTTTAAATTCTTCAGCTACTTTATCACGCTTCGCCATTCTCAGTCTTTGCAAAATGACCTGCTTAGCGGTTTGCGCTGCAATACGACCAAAGTCAATTGACTCAATCGTAGATTCGATATACTCGCCCAACTTTGCTTCTGGATCTTTCTCAAGCGCTTGTTCTAACTTGAGGTGACGATTAGGATAAAACTGAACATCTAGACCTTCTTCTGTCAGAGACTCTCCAATTTTTGCTAAAATTGCATCATCAACAACTAACCAACGACGAAAAGTTTGGTAATCGCCTGTTTTTCTGTCGATAACAACGCGCACATCCCAATCATGACCGTATTTCTTTTTGGTTGCTGTTTCTAAAGCAACTTCCAATGCTTCGAAAATAACGTCTTTGGAAATGTCTTTTTCGTTGGATACAGCGTCTACAATTAATCTAATTTCAGAACTCATTGGCGTTGCCTCGCTTACGATCTTTTCTTAAATTTTTACTCAAACTTTTATTCAAAATATTTTCTGATTCACACAGTTTTGCTTTGGTTAGTGCATCAGCATCAATGACCACATCTTGAGTTTGTGTTTTATCGTCTTTTTCAATTCTAATAGTGAGTTGAACTTCATCTGCACTCACTAACAACCCTTTAAAATTTCTTCTACCATCAATCGGCTGTTTCACTTGTAGAGCAATACGCTTACCTACTTGAGCCATAATTTGTGCTTGATTAAACAACGGCCGGTCTATACCTGGAGAAGAAACTTCTAAAACATATGCGTCGTCAGATAAAGTACCTTCTACATCTAATACGGCACTCATGCGACGACTTAACATGGCACATTCATCTAAATTAATAGGCATACCTGGCTTTTCGACGTAAACAATTAAACGATGGCGATGCGTGCCCTGATTCAACTCCGCACCCACAAATTCGAATCCTTCTGATTCAATGATGGGGCGAATTAATTCGTTAATTTTTTGTAACTTCACGTGTCGTCATCTCAATTAAAATCTACTGACAATAAAAAAGCCCCATAAGGGGCTTCTTTATTTTGCCAGACTTGGCTTAATTTTGGTTGCGGGGGCAGGATTTGAACCTACGACCTTCGGGTTATGAGCCCGACGAGCTGCCAGACTGCTCCACCCCGCGTCAGAGTGGAAGTATATTACCTATTTGAGGCATAAACTGCAAGCGATTCTTGATCTAAAAAATGTGTGGGGTATTTTTTACCCCATCTTCCGATTTTGCTGCCCCTGCCAAACAGTTAATCATTCAACTTTTAATTAACAATTCAGGGACTCCAAAATAGAAGCTACCATGCGTCCCGTAAGAGAAGCTACAGTAATTGCCTCCATAGAAGTCAACTTTATTTCCATCAACTCTTCTACCACGTTGATTGCTCCAACTCCTGCCAAGGCTACAATTGGAATAACTTTTAGAACATCTAGCAGTTCTGAATTTCCACCTGAAACTTGGGCAATGGCAGTATTGGATAGTGTTTGCATTTTGTATTCCTCGGTTAGTAAGTAACACCTAAAAGAAGCTTGAATGCTAACTGATTTATTTTCTTTTGACAAGACAGATTCAGCTACCGTTTATCGGTTAAGGCTAGCCGTTGATTTCTGATATTTACAAGGGCAAATACACGCATTTTGAGCTTACGGCAGTAGAATGGTGGGCACGCTTCGCTTTGCCCACCCTGCAGTGAAGAAGGAGCACCGCATTCAGAAATGCTTTTAAGCAAATTCGGATGTTTCCAAATATTCGCTTACTTAAAAGAGCGCTTCACCTAAAGCATACCCACAAACAGCCAAAATAGGCCCAGGCAAAATACCAAACAATAAAATAGCCAAACCATTTATAGAAACCATCATGCGCGTTTCAATGGCCCCCCATTGTGGGCTTGAGAGCAAAAACCGCATCTCCTGGCTCATCAAAATACATGAGTTTAATCACTCTCAAGTAATAAAATGCCCCTATCACCGAGAAGAGAATGGCTATCACGGCTAATTCTAACCAGCCTGCATCAATTAAACTCGATAAAATAAGGAACTTGGCATAAAAACCTGCCATCGGTGGCACACCAGCTAAAGAAAACATCACTAACATCATCATAAATGCTAGCCATGGGCTCTGTTTAGCCAGGCCTTTAAAGTCTTTTAGCTGTTCGAACTCAAAGCCTTTGTAGCTTAAATAAGTAATTAAACCAAAAGCACACGCATTCACTAAAGCATAAATTAACGTGTAAAAAAGTGCGTTGCCATACCCTACTTCAGGACCCGCAATAAAGCCCAACATAATGAAGCCAACATGCGAAATAGTAGAATAAGCCAACATGCGTTTTAAATTGGTTTGCGCAATGGCAACAATATTACCAATGGCTAACGATAAAATAGCCAAAATAGCAATATAGGTTACCCAAGCGCTTTCTAAATGCACCAACCCTTCGGCAAATAAACGATAAATCATACCAAAAGCAGCGATTTTGGGGGCAGTACTCACCAGCAAAGTGACAGAAGCTGGCGCGCCTTGATACACATCTGGAATCCACATATGAAAAGGCACTAAACCAAATTTAAAGGCAACCCCAGCCAACATAAATACTAGGCCAAGTAATACCAAAGGATTGTCATTTGCGAATAATTTCAGCGCGATTTCATCTATTCTGATGGTATCGGTGAAACCATAGATAAGTGACATGCCATACAACAACATGCCCGAAGCAATCGCACCCATAATAAAATATTTAATACCCGCTTCGACACATTGCTGATTGTCTCGCTGCATTGCAACCAAAGCATAAAGTGGTAGAGATAAAAGCTCTAATCCTAAATAAACCATTAATAACGTATTAGCCGAGACCAGTAACAACATTCCCAGGCCAGACATGAGCAATAGAACATGATACTCACCTCGAGGGAAAGCTCTGTCTTTTACGTAAGATCGGCTATAGATCACAACCATAAATAATACTAATAACCCTGTGGCCTTCAGTATTTGAGATAAATTGTCTACGATAAAATGACCGTCGAAAAACACCCCAGTCACAGGTGTTCTCATCGCCACATAGGCGGTAGCCAATAAAGTAAGCAAGGTCAGAACATAAGTAATGCCTTTTTGCTTATCTTTTAAGAACACGTCAACGACGAGTATCAAAAGCCCCAGCATCGCCAACACCATTTCGGGCAAACAGGCTAAATATTGATTCATTTGCATTGGCTAGCTTCTCTCATCCAATTTTGATCCCATATACTCACTGACTAAAGACTCTGCACTTGCAGCAGTCATATCAAATAAGGGTTTTGGATACACACCAAAACCAATTACTAATAAAGCCAATATCACTAAATAGCTTTTTTCTCTTAAAGAAATATCTGTCAACATCGCAACGTGTTGATTAGCCACTTCACCATAAACCACGCGTTTCACTAGCCATAAAGAATAGGCTGCGCCCCAAATTAACGTTGTGGCAGCAAGCACTGCATATAAAATATTGGCATTCCAACTACTGATAACAACTAAGAATTCACCAATAAAACCCGAGGTACCTGGTAACCCTGCATTAGCGAGTGCAAATAAAACAAAAAACGTCGAAAATATAGGCATTTTGTTGATGACACCGCCGTAATCCACAATCTGGCGGGTATGCATGCGGTCGTATAACACGCCGATGCAGAAAAACAGCGCTCCAGAAATAAATCCGTGCGAAATCATTTGTACATAAGCACCACTGATACCCATTACTGCCATGTTTTGACCTGACTGCGTGTGCATGTCTATCAATTCATAGCTCATGAAAATACCTAAGGTCACAAACCCCATATGCGCAATCGATGAATAGGCAATGAGCTTTTTCATGTCTTTTTGGACAATGGTGATTAAACCAATATACACCACCGCAATGAGCGATGCCGCAATCACTAACCAACCATATTCTCTCGCTGCATCTGGCACGATAGGCAGAATAAACCTTAAGAAACCATACGCACCCATTTTAAGCAAAATGGCCGCTAAAATAACGGAACCACCTGTGGGTGCCTCAGTATGTGCGTCTGGCAACCAGGTATGCACTGGAAACATGGGCACTTTCACTGCGAAAGCTAATAAAAAGGCTAATAAAATCCATTTTTGTTGATCAAAAGTTAACGGCAAAATTTGGAAAGTCGTGATGGCAAAAGGATCTTCTACACCCGCCTGTCTTGCTTGATAATTTAAATAAATCAAGACAATCAACAAAAATACGGATCCTAAAAAGGTATATAAGAAAAACTTGATGGTCGCGTATACCCTATTTTGACCACCCCATATACCAATGATCAAAAACATCGGAATCAGCATACCTTCCCAGAATATATAAAATAAAATGGAATCTAAAGCCGCAAAAACCCCTACCACCAAGCCTTGCATCACCAAAAATGCGCACAAATAATGTGCCATACTATTTTTAACATTGGTCCATGCAGACAAAATAATCAACGGCGTAAACAGACAAGTTAAAATAATTAAAGGAAGCGCAAAACCGTCTACCCCTAGCGCATATTGAATATGTAAGGTGCTCAACCAGTCCATTTTTTCAACAAATTGAAAATCTGCCTGCGTGTTATCA
>CAZULF010000107.1:0-6586 GCA_964621215.1 uncultured Legionellales bacterium
GCAATTTTGTTGGTGATGGCCATTCGTTATTACCAATCGGCCAGTAACGCACAGAGTATCAATCAAGCGATTGATATGGTGAACGCAGTAAAAGCCGGTGTGAAGAATTATTTGACGTCGAATGTGGGAAGTACTTCGATTCCCAAAGTCTCTGAGTTGGCTGGTAAAGGGTATTTGCCACAAACTTATCAATCGCCAGCTAATGCTAATCCATGGGGTGGCATGGTTGGTTTTGGTACTGGCACTGATTGTAACGATCTACCAACAACAATGAGCCCAACGTTTTCTATTTGTTTAGCAGGTATTCCAAGTACAATCTGTACTCAAATAAAGGATCGTATAACGAGTACATTAAATACGGGTGAGTCTGCAGATTGTAAGGGTTCGGGTAATGCATCGGTTCTAGTTGTTACTGTAGGTACTTAAAATTATGTAGCCTGGATGAAGCGCTAGCGGAATCCGGGTTTGCATTTTGAGATCCTGGATTCCGCTGCGCTTCATCCAGGCTACATTGTTAAATTAATTGGAGATGAATCAATGTTAAAGAAAACTCGAGGTATAGGGTTGCTAGAATTGATGTTATCACTAGCAATTATTGCAATTTTGTTGGTGATGGCAATTCGTTATTATCAATCAGCTAGTAATAGTCAAAAGGTGACACAAGCGCTTGATATGTTTAATGCAGTAAAAAGTGGAGCGAAAAATTACTTTACCACTACACATAGTGTTAATGTTTCTATGAGTAGTTTGGTAAGTGGAGGTTATTTACCCTCATCTTATCTCGACAAGGGTTCAACAACAAGCTCAGCACATGTTAGTCCTTGGGGTACTGCATTTACTATAACAGGTTCTGGTGGTGGTACCGGCGGCAGTGGTGTTCAGTTCACTGTCACAATGGATGCAGTTCCTTTAGATAGCTGTACTCAAATTGTGTCACGAATAAAAGGTACTCTCTCAACGGCATCTGGAGAAAAAGTCAGTCCAGATAGCGACTGTAAAAGTGATACTGCTGTTGAAGTTACCTATTCATTAGGCTAATCCCATGCAACACACACAAGCACGCGGTTTAACGTTAATTGAAATTTTACTCGTGCTTGTGGTGATCACGGTTATTATGTTAATGGGTGTGGGGCAATATCAGCGCTATACTCAACAACGTAATATTGCTGGGGCGGAACATGCGGTGCAAGAATTATTTACTTATACTAATAATGTTTACCAGAAATTTTGCGTTCAGCTTTTTCAATCTATGGTTGAACACGCAGACAGTGAATCTGGAGCGCGTTTTTCTTGCACTAACGTTACTCAGGTTAATCCAAACGGATGTTATGGATTACCCGACTTCGTTAATCCGCTAGCGTTGAGGGATAAGAAGAGTTATCAAGTTGATCAAATAGTCATAGCTAAACAACCTTCTAAGCTCGTGGTCTATTTACCGGTAAGCGGTGTTATCACTCAAAAACCCGCGTTATTTGAAAAATATAAAGGTATTTTGCGCCCAACGAAAAGTACAACCAAGGGCGGTTGTGAAGCGCTGGGAGCGAGTATTTCAACCGCTGCAGGTGATGCTTGTTTTATGTGGGAGGGTGCTCCTGCTAATTATGGAACTGTGGCAACCAAAACCCAAGCCACTGCGTCGGGCGCAATGCATTTAAATTTACAACAAATCGAAGAAGAGCCTTCTTCTGATGTGTGGGAGCAAATGCAAAAAGACCATTATCAACTTCAACGTAATAATTTTGGGGCATCGCGGCGTTGTACTTTATTAGAATATAAAAATATGAAAGGCACCTTATCTAAGAAAGATTTTGAAAATCCGAAGTAACAACGTCATTGCGAGGAAGTGCACTGAGCAATCAAGAAGAGAAGTTAGGAGCTTGTAGTGCACTGACGCGGCAATCCAGAGTCGATCTTGTAAAGAAGCTTCTACGTTAGGATAATCGTATTTAGATTGCCACCTCAGCACGCTAGTAGTTACGAATGTTTTTATCGATAGTTCAGCGTGCTTCCTCGCAATGACGGGGCTTTAATTTCCTCGCAGTGACAATGCATAACGTCTTGCTTTTCCCCGCAATTCTCGTCACAATAGCCTAAAATCATGTGACGAACATTCATGTATGAAAACATTAACATCATTACACCAACCCTGTACCAGCTTACGTGGTGTGGGTTCTCGATTGAATCAAGCGTTAGCTAATTTAGACATTCATACCGTACATGATTTGTTATTCCATTTACCCTTACGCTACCAAGACCGTACTCATATCACACCTATCCGCAATGCCAATGTTGGGCATGAAGTTCTCATACATGGCACTATTACTAGTCAACAACAATTAACTAAACCACGATTACAACTTATTCTTCAAGTGACCGATGGCAGTGGCACTTGTTACATCCGTTTATTTCATTTTAATCGCCAACAAAAAGCTAATTTAGCTATGGGTACACATTTGCAATGTTTTGGTGAAGTACGGCTCGGACGCTACGGCTTGGAAATGATTCATCCAGAATATCAATTGATAACCGATTCTCATGAGTTACCGGTAAATACTGCACTCACACCGATTTATCCCTCCACTGAAGGCATTACTCAAGGCAGCTGGCGGCGCTTAAGCGAACAAGCTTTAGTGTTATTAAAACAAGCGGGTGATTTAACGGAGTTACTTCCGGTTTCTTTGCGCGAACGTTTGGCTTTACCTGACTTATCACAAGCAATTCATTTTGTGCATCGACCACCCGCTGATGCGAATGTACAGCAATTATTGGATGGCAAACATCCTATGCAACAGCGATTAGCCTTCGAAGAACTATTAGCGCATCAACTCAGTTTACGTTTATTACGCCAAAAAGTGCAACAATGGCAAGCACCGCCATTGCCAGCACATGAAAAATATATTCCAAGTTTTTTAGCTCAGTTACCTTTTCAAATAACGGCCGCGCAAGCGCGAGTGTTTGATGAAATTGCCACTGATTTGCAACAAGCTATTCCCATGTTGCGTTTAGTGCAGGGTGATGTAGGTTCAGGAAAAACCGTTGTTGCGGCACTCAGTCTATTATTAGCAGTAGAAAATGGCTGGCAAGGTGTGTTAATGGCTCCGACAGAAATTTTAGCCGAGCAACATTATCATACTTTTTGTCAGTGGTTAGAGCCATTAGGAATTACTGTAAAATGGTTAGCTAGCAAAATGACGGGTAAAATACGGCAACAAAATCTAGCGGCAATGGCTGATGGTAGCGCACAAATTATTATTGGCACCCATGCCTTATTTCAAAAACAAGTTGAATTTTCGCATTTGGGACTAGTGGTGGTGGATGAGCAGCATCGCTTTGGTGTGGAACAACGTTTGGCTTTGCGTAATAAAGGTGAATATTCAAGTGGCATTTTTCCTCATCAATTGATTATGACCGCCACACCGATTCCGCGCACGTTAGCTATGACTGCCTATGCAGATTTAGATGTATCTGTCATTGATGAGTTACCTCCTGGCCGCAAACCAGTAACAACCGTCGTCATCGCTAATAATCGTCGTGATGAAGTCATTGAACGTGTGCATCAAGCTTGTGCTCGTCAATGTCAAGTTTATTGGGTGTGTACGTTGATCGATGAATCAGAAGTATTAATTTGTCAAGCAGCAGAAGCAACCGCAACTACATTACAACAGCAACTGGGCGCGCAAATAAAAGTTGGCTTAGTGCATGGACGATTGACTCCTACAGAAAAAGAAAGCACCATGCAAGCTTTTAAAAAGGGCGAAATTCAAGTGTTGGTAGCGACCACCGTGATTGAAGTTGGTGTGGATGTTCCCAATGCTAGCTTGATGATTATCGAAAATCCAGAGCGTCTAGGACTGTCACAATTACATCAATTACGCGGTCGAGTAGGGCGCGGTCATGTTGAAAGTTTTTGTGTGTTGTTATATCAAGCGCCGTTGTCTAATACTGCCAAAGCACGCCTAACGGTCATGCGCGAAACTAATGACGGCTTTATCATTGCCGAACGCGATCTCGAATTGCGTGGCCCGGGTGAGCTACTTGGAACGCGTCAAACGGGCGATATGCATTTTCGTATCGCGGATTTACAACGCGACAGCAAACTCCTTCCTAATGTACAACAAGCGGCAGTGATGATACTTACGCAATACCCAGCGCTTGTTTCGGCGCTCATAGAGCGTTGGATTGGCTCGGCTAGGCAATATGGAGTAGTGTAGATAATTTAGCCATGCTGTAGATAAATGTTCTTTCTAGTCTTACTATAAAACTGCATTATTTAAAATAAGAATTGTTTTTATATTAAATAAAGAATACACTATAGCCAATTTATCTTCTTAACATGTGGGTTAATAAGGAATTTAGTAAGGATAACTTAATGAGTAATATTAAATTATTTGAATCTAAAAACATCCGTTCTGTTTGGAATGAAACGGATCAAAAATGGTATTTTTCAGTTGTCGATGTGGTAAAAATTTTAACAGAGACGGTTAATCCAAAAGATTATATAAAAAAAATGCGGAAGAGAGATTTGGAGCTAAATCTCAACTGGGGGACAATTTGTCCCCCCCTTGAATTGATAGCGAAAGATGGCAGGCAAAGAAAGATACAATGCGCGAATACCGAAGGATTATTGCGTATTATTCAAACAATCTCATCTCCTAAAGCTGAGCCATTTAAAAGGTGGTTGGCTAAAGTTGGTTATGAACGTCTAGAAGAAATAGAAAATCCAGAATTAGCAATACAACGTATGCGGGAGTTTTATCAAGCTAAAGGATATAGTGAGGAGTGGATTGAAAAACGTGTTCGCGGCATTGCTGTACGAGATGAATTGACAAAAGAATGGCAACAGCGCGGTGTAAAGGAAAAAAGAGAATATGCCATCTTAACAGCAGAAATTAGTCGTGCAACATTTGGAATGACGCCTTTAGAGTATAAACAATTTAAGAAACTTGATAGGCAAGCAGATAATTTGCGAGACCACATGACAGATCTTGAGCTTATATTCACAATGTTAGGAGAGGCATCAACTACTGCGATTACTCGAAATAAAGATGCCCAAGGATATAATGAAAATTTAGATGCAGCTATGCAAGGGGGAAGTGTTGCGGGTAGTGCTCGACTAGACTTAGAAAAAAAGTCCGGCGAAAAAATTGCAAATGAAGTTAATTTTAAGAAAATTCCAGAAGCAATTCATCGAAAGCAGATAAGATCTTCAGATAAAATTCATGAAAAAATTACTAGTTGATTGCCGTAGCGGAGATTAAAACATGAGTACGTTATCAAAAAGCATATTGACGGGCGCACGAGAAGCACTATAACATGCAAAAGGTAAAGCCGTTTCAGTTAAAACACATAAAGTACATATTCCTGAAAAAGTGGATGTACCTTTAACACGCATTAAAATAGCAAATCATGTTGATTTAGCACGTTTCGAGTGAGCTTTTTCTACTACTTCGCCAAATAGATATAGCTCTGGTTTTGCGGATAAAGAGCCTCTGGTGATGCGACCAAAAAGTGTAGCGCTATGATGAACGCGAGTATCTCCTACACCGCCACCAATCGGATGAGTTTTGAGCTCAGCTTTAAATGTGCCATTTACCACGCGAGTTGAGCGTACTAAACCAGCGCCTGTACCAACATGACCGGTCTGCACACACGCCAAATGTTTTTTATAAAATGGACATTGTTTATCGGATACAGCTAAAACACCATAAACAGTTCCTTTGGGTTTAGATATAGCTCCTTCGAGTAATGAAACAGTAGAAGTTTTAGGGGTTGCACTATCAAAAAATAAGTTTATGCCATTTCGTTGTCCAAACTCAACGCGTAAGTCGCGAAAATATTGAGATGTTGATGTTTTTCTTGAAGCATTTATCATGGATGCACCTGATGCTGTTGGTGCAGACCTTTTATCATAACGACCGAAGTTGCGTTGGCCATTAGCTTTTTCTAATGTTTTAGGATTTCCCGGGTTTACGATTATCTCATTATCTTCATTGTCAGGCTCTGGGATATCCTCATTTGAGGTTGAAGAAATATCTGGCTCTAGTTTGTCAGAGAGCAATTGCATAAATATACAAAGCTTTTCATGCGCATTCTTAGCTAACTCCCACGTACCGTAAATTGAAAATTTTTCAGCTTCAATAGAATGTGCCGTTGAATTGGGAAAGATAGATTGCAAGGTGGATTGTAATTCACTAACATGTGGGTAATTGCTTGGACAGGCAACAATAAGTTCCATCGATAAAAGCAAGTCCTTATTTCGCATAGAGTTAACATAAATGCTAAAGTCATCGCCTAAGGCATTACGCAGAAGCTGAATTTCACGCTGAATAGCGCTTGAATTTTTCGTTTTAGAATTTAGACGAGAAATGTTGTTTTTTAAATGCGATATAATAGGTTTACTATCAGCAACTACCGTTGTAGCCGGTATATGTAAGGCGCTGTAGTTCTGTGAAGAGGTGAGGGTGATTATTCCTGCATGTTTTAAGGAAATGTTTAATTCACGTAGAATTTGATGTGTTGTCACGTCAGTCAATTTTTTGACCTTTTGTTTTTCGCTAGTAACAAGATAAAAATAATGATCCGATCT
>CAZULF010000108.1:0-6401 GCA_964621215.1 uncultured Legionellales bacterium
TTCACCACCAGTAAACAAACCCTACCCTTTTCCACACAAATTTTATTATTTATCAGCCATGGCATGAAAATTGCCGGTCCTGTTATCATTGTCCTGGTCATTGGATTAAGCATCGGTTTTAACCGTTTGTTACGTAAAAATCTTGTTATTCGTAAACAGTTTCATCAAGTGTTATTAGGCATCCCTTTATTGGGCAACGTGATAAAAACTATCAATACTGCACGTTTTTCCCGTACATTTGGTATTTTATTAGCTGCCGGCGTACCTGTACTTGAGGCTATGAACATTAGCGCTGAATTAGTATTAAGTTTACCTATTCGAGATGCCCTCCAAGCTGCTATACTACGAGTACGTGAAGGCGTGCATATTAGTCAGGCACTGAAACAAACTGGTTATTTCCCCGCAATGAGCTTGCATTTAATTGCCAGCGGTGAGGCCAGTGGTCAGTTAGAAAATATGTTAGAACGTGCGGCTAATAATCAAGAACAGGAAGTGGAACGCTTAATCGATACCTTATTAACGTTATTTGAACCGCTGCTTATTTTAGTCATGGGTTCCGTGGTTTTATTTATAGTAATGGCCGTATTATTACCGATATTTTCATTAGATCAATTAACTTAGGAGATATAAATAATGAAACACCGAAATCGTGGTTTTACCTTAATCGAAGTGATGGTCGTGGTTGTCATTCTTGGTATTTTAGCGGCCATGGTCGTGCCCAAAATTATGAGTCGACCCGATCAAGCCAAGATCGTTAAAGCTCAACAAGATGTGATGGCGATTCAAAGCGCGCTTGATTTATATAAACTGGATAATGGTTTTTATCCTTCAACTGATCAAGGTCTAGATGCATTAGTTAAACAACCATCAAGCGAACCTATTCCCCAGAATTATAAACAAGGTGGATATTTGCAAGCGAAACCCATGGATCCCTGGAATCATCCTTACCAATATTTGAATCCTGGTGTACATGGCGAAATCGATGTGTTTTCTTATGGCCCATCTGGAAAACCAGGTCAAAATGAAATTGGTAACTGGAATGCTCAACAAGGCAATAACCAAGGTTCTGGTCGCAGTGGCGGTGCCTAAACGAATCTCTTTTGATCAGGGTTTCACCTTAATTGAAATCCTGATCGTCATTGTAATTATTGGGATCATCTCAGCTACAACCATTATGGCTGTTGGCGATGCCGGGCGCGGACGACGTGTTCAAGCTGCAGCGATACAGTTAAAAAATGCATTAGAACTCGCACAAGAACAAGCTGTTTTAACCGAATCCGTGTTAGGAATTGAAGTGCAGCCACACGGTTATCGATTTTTGCAATTTTCATTGAATATCGATAAAGAAAATCGAAAAATCAACGCAAGTTGGCAACCTATAAAAAACAGCACGATATTATCGCAACAGACCTTAGCCAGTTATATTAATTTGCATATCAACATCAAAGACACTCCGTTTCAAGCCATGCAAGACAAATTGATGCGTTCCACAAAAGAAACAAAACCACAAGCTATCATCATGCCTGATAGTGGTTTTACTCCTTTTGTTTTAACCGTGAGTAATCATAATGGCAAACCTGCATATTATATTGCTGGTGATAATGCAGGAAATATTAGGTTGAAGCTGAAATGATGAAACGAACTATCTCACATGGTTTTACACTCATCGAAATTCTGGTTGCATTAGTTATTCTTGGCGTAGCGCTGACCTCGATCAGTTATACCATTAGTCTTAATTCACGTAACGCTGCTTACATTGATAGTAAAACCAGCGCACATTGGGTAGCAATGAATGTGATTTCACAATATCAACTTGAAGCATCACAGAAATCATTTAATGATCGTACTAGCGAGGAAGGCAGCAATATTATGTTAAACAAAACTTGGTATTGGTCATCTGAAATGAACTCTACTGTCGTCCCCAAAATGTATCTTGTGAAAGTCGATGTCAGCGCGGCCCCTCGCGGCAAATCCATAGAACATCTTGAAGCGTATATTTATAGTGGAATACCTACTCGTGAATAAAAAAAACTCAACAACAACCATTCAAGCAAAATATTCTGGTTTCACTTTAATAGAAGTATTAGTGGCTGTTGCCATTTTTGCTATCATGGGAACTATCGCTACCCTAGCATTGAAACGTATTTTCATTCACAAACAAATTCTTAGTCAACACATTCAAGAAATGAATCAATTGCAAATGGCGGTGACGATGTTGCGACTAGATATCAGTCAAATGATTGATCGTCCAGTGCGAGATAAAAAAGGTTCTATAGAGCAATCTGTCACCGGTAGCTCTTCACAAATTACCTTTACTCGCACAGGTAATGTGAATCCATTAGGTTATTTTAATATAAGTCACTTACAACGCATCAGTTACTCTGGCGGTGGCGTATTGAATAGAGCTGCATGGCCTGTATTAGATAATGCACCACAAACAAAATCATCGAATCGCGAGCTCTTGAAAGATGTTTCGAATTGGAAACTAACTTATTTAAATGAACAGCTAGAACGCTACTCTTCTTGGCCCGCGCGCAATGCAAATAAATCAACAAATTCGGAAGAAAAACCCAATCCCATTCCAACCGCAGTTGAGGTAGAGTTTAATTATAAAAATCAGGGATTAATTACAGTACTGATCCCTATCTATGCTGCTAATTTACATGCTGAAAAAGACATTGGAAGTGACAATGAGAAAAAGACTGAGAAAAAATAATATTACTATTCAATCAAAAGGTAGCGCATTGATCGTTTCCTTACTGATTGTAACGCTAGTGGCCACTATTGCCACCATGATTTCTTTGCAACAACAAACACAAATTGCACGTACCTCCCTCATCCTAAATAATGATCGCACTTATTTATACGCTAAAGCAGTGGAGAATTGGGCTATATTCACGCTATTAAATAATTTGCAGCAAGCCAATGAGCAGGTGAATAGTAAAGGCAATACCATCAAAGATATCCTGGTAGATGAACTACCAAAATCATTTGATGAAATAACTGTGAATCATGCTTATCATATCGCTGGACATTTAGATGATGCACAAAGTCGTTTTAATTTAAATAACTTAGTTAAAAAATCCTATGAAGCCCAATTTGTTAATTTGATGCTAGCTGTCGACCCCGATCTAAATTACGACAAAGCTAAAGCTATTGCTAAAGCTACGCATGACTGGGTAAACTCACCAAAAACGGAGAATAACACTAACACTATTGATATTTTAAATGGTGAACAAAAAAATATGGCAAAAAATAATTCCAACGCCTCTAACGCAACCCCCGCTAATTCCAGCATTAATCGATATTACATAAAACGTCAGCCGCCTTACCGAGCGGCTCAAGCATTAATGTCCAGCGCCAGTGAATTACGTTTAGTTAAAGGCATGACACCGGCTTTGTATTTACGTTTGCAACCCTTTATTATTGCGCTACCGAAAATAACACCTATAAATATAAATACCGCCTCAGCTCCTGTGATAGCCAGTTTAGGTAATGGTATTCCATTGTCCGATGCGATCAGTATCGTACAAAACCGTAGTAGCTCTCCATTTAATCGAGTAAATGACTTCTTAACGGATAGCATGGTGCAACGTGCCAATGTTAGTTCAGTAAGCATCACATTAAACAGCACTTATTTCTTGGTATCCTCCGAAACCAAAATTGGCGATGAAAAAAACACCTTAACCACATTATTATACCGCCCTTTAACTAAAGATAACGGTGACAATGACGACAAAACCAGCGATAATGCTCAAGAGAATGACAAAACCGTCATAAATCAGGAGCGAGATAAAGAACAGGATCAAGAACAGGCTGCAGAACAAGATAAAAGTGATAGTGAAGATCAAGAGCAGATTCAAAATCAGGAACAGGAACAGCAATCACAAAAAGCTATTACTATTTTGTGGGAAAGCCGAGGTGGAATATAGATGGAAACTTTGTTTATTCGTTTAATACAAAATGACTCAATCGTAGAATTTATCTGTTTAGATGAAAATCAAGCTGTCATTCAAACTCGACAAATTGCCGATATCAATCATTTATCATCGCCTGCATCTAATCGCTCGGTGATCTTTATTGCCCCTGGAATGGAAATACTCTCTATTGAAAAAACACTGCCTAAAATGCCTAAAAATAAATTACTTACTGCCGTTCCTTTTGCCATTGAAGAGCAATTACTTGATACACCTGACAGTTATCACTATGTCATTGCTGATATCGACAATAATGGCCAGACACAGATTCTCGCGGCAAAACAAGAAATTATTCAACATTGGTTAGATGAATTTAAAGCTCAACAAATTTATTGCACCGTAATGCTACCTGACTACTTACTTATTCCTTATGAAAAAAACATATGGACTGTGTTTCTGGAAAAAAATGCTTTAGTTCGTTTTGGACACTATCAAGGATTCTCCTGTGATATAGCATTCTTGCCTGACATGTTGGCTTTTACTTTACAACAATGTGCCGAGGAAGTGCGTCCACATACTATCAAAATATATAATACTTCTACTGAATTACCTTGGCCAGAAACTCGGTTAACATCATTGGAAATCCCGCTTGAAATACTACCTTCACAAGAGTCATTGATTATAACCATGGCGAAAAATTTCTCGGCAGATCTTCTATCTGCTAATCTATTACAAGATAAATTTACACAAAACCAACATTTAGATAAAGCGAAAAAACTGTGGTTAATTGCTGCTGGCGTAGCTGTCGGTGCTTTAGTTATTAGTTTTATAAGCTCCATTATTGAGTTTTCTATACTTAAACACCGAGATAATGTATTACAGGAAAAAATTGCCGTCATATATCAGCAAGTGTACCCCAATGCAACCAGCGTAGTGTCACCTCAATTACGTATGGAACGCACCTTAAAAGATTTGCAGTCTAATCAGGTTGGTGGTGGTTATCTAGGATTATTAGCTATGACCGGCTCGGTTTTGCAGAAAAATCACGATATTCATTTAAGCGCATTACGCTATCAAGAGGGAAAGCTAGTTGTCGATCTCACCGCGTCCAGTTTCAGCATGTTAAATAAATTAATAAAACAATGGAGTCAAGCTGGAATGCAAGTACATCAAGATCAAGCTTCTACTCAAGAAAATGGGAAAGTTACCGCTCGTTTTACGCTACAAGGAAACAATAAATGAAAGCTAAATGGGATAATTTACAACCTCGTGAACGTACAACTATAAGCATTGCCGCTATTGCATTGTTGTTGCTATTGCTATATCAGCTAATATTGGCACCAATACATCGCGGCTTATCAAACATTAAAACTTCCGTAGTACAGAATCAACAATTATTAAATTGGATGCACATCACTGAAAAAAAAATTCAAGTTTTACAACAGAGTGGCATAAATAGTCGCAAAGTCACTACTGCCACCTTACTTAGCACTATCGATGAGTCGGTTCATAAAAGCCCCATTGCAAATAATGTCACTTTATTACAACAAGGAAGTAATAATACGGTTGAGGCAAAATTTAATCGAGTCAGCTTTGATGAGCTGACTCAATGGATGCTCACTTTACGACGTGAATATGGTATTGATATGAAACAAGTCACTATAAGTAGTGTTTCGAATGAAGGACACGTTCAAGCGAGTATTATCTTTGCGGTGAAATAATCCTAGCTTATAAAAAACGCGGAATTAGACATCATTGATAGGTTAGGTAACGCCAACAAAGCCACGCCTAAAAGTAATAATGTAATAGGGGTACTGATTCTGACTTGTTGCGGATTGTCTTTATAATTTTTAACCTGAAGAGTTCCGCCTAATAAAAAGCCTAGGCCGGCAATGTAACAGAAGGCATGCATCAATTGTGCTATTGCCGCAGTAGGCCCTAATAAGTTCTCAGCCACATCCCCAAAGGATGCGTAGGCATAGGCATCTACTGTAAATAAAACTGTCAATAATAGTAAAAATCTCACTACTGCTTTCATTCCCGCACTCCTTATAATGTATAATCCCTTATGGTACTCATCCCCCATGTCATGCCAGCCTGCGCTGGCATGACATGGGGGACAATGAAGTTAAAAGGGGCAATCTTGTCAGATTATAGCATGATTTATAAGGCATTAAAATACTATGCGCAAAAAAAGTCGCACTTTTATATCACCCCATGACAGGTTATGTTGGAATTATTCCAATTTACACTTTCAGGATTATTTACTTTGGGCAGAAAAATTGATTACAAATTCTCGCCAAAACACCGCCCAGGTTGACCGTGATACCGTCATAGCTGCCAATATGCCCTATGAATGGCTCCCCACCCAACCCAAACCTAGCCATGGCAAATATACCCATGGCATATTACTGGTGCATGGGCTGCTCGACTCCCCTTTTTCCATGCGTGAAATTGGCCGCCGATTTCAAGAACACGGGTTTT
>CAZULF010000109.1:0-6314 GCA_964621215.1 uncultured Legionellales bacterium
AAAATGGATTTATCTGGATGTACCGCTATTTGCAGCGTTTTTCGTGATGAAAAGCCAACTTGAAATGCAATCGTTGTTTCTCCATATGTAATACTATGTGATTGCTCTGGCATTCAAAATGATTTCCGGTGTTTAGCAATTTGCATAGTTTTTTCAATAATCTCATCCATCTGCTCTAAACTTAATGCAATACCATATTCTTGTTTTACCTTATCAAACAAGAAGTCATCAATATCATTGATGACTATTTTTTGAATGTCGGTATCATCCCAAAAATCCACTTTCCAATGACTATCGATGATCTGCTGAATAGCCAGTGATGTTGCAGCCGTGATCGTATCTATGGGCTTTCCATCTGTATTATACAATACAAAATAAGGCTTAATTAATCCAAAATAAGCGCTAGCCTCGCCATTATCTTTAATTTCGATAGGCACATCATCATGCTGTTTAGTGACTACTTTATTACGTAAATCGGTCGCGCGCTTAAGGTATTCTGAATCGGAAATGCGCTTTGCTCTAAAATCTTCAATAGCCTCTTGAATCAATTTAGAAAATTTCTCATAGAATGCCGGATCTTCCTCCATGTTTTCCGTAATAACCCGTTTAGTTGCATGAGCAATAGTATCTGCTTTTGACGCAATAGTTTGAACTTGGTAAACACCTTGACTTTCCTTGACCATATAAAATGTTTGCTCATCAAAAATATTGACAGGTTCATTAAGCTGAGTCACCTCATTGGCTTGGATATGAGTATCGAGCAACTTCTTTATTTTAGGTGCATAATCTCGGTAATCAATCGCTTCTGCGTAGCGCATTTTAATGGATTGTCTAAGGTTTTGAAAACGCCTTAAGTCGTCTTTGTAATTTTTTAACTTTCTTTCCTCTGTGTTCATAATAAAATGTTCAGATGAAAGCGCTATAGCTAATGTTTTACTGTATGTCGCTAATCGTTCATAAAATTCATCCCGTAATACCTCATCGGCGAGTAATACTTCGTAAGCTTCCTCATCTTTCGAGTGTTTAACAGCCTTAAATAAGTCACATAAATCAGAATATTGTTGCGGGAGTTTATATATTTCTGTGTTGATTGAGGTTAAGGTTTCAGCCAGATCTGCTGCATCATAACCGGCGAACGTTTCATACAGTGTTAGTGCTTTATCAAGCTCACCTAGCACGCTGGCATAATCAACAACATAACCAAAATCTTTACCTTCATATAAACGGTTTACGCGCGCAATTGCTTGCAATAAAGTATGCCCGGTTAATGTTTTACAAAGATATAAAACCGTATTTCTAGGTGCATCAAATCCAGTTAGTAATTTATCGACAACAATTAAAATTTCAGGTTCATCGCCATTTTTAAATTGATTAATGATTTGTGTAGTGTATTTTTCTTCTGAGCCATACCGTTTCATCATTTTATCCCAGAATTTTCCTACCACGTCCGATGGGCCTTCATCGACTTCTTCATGGCCCTCACGGGTATCAGGAGATGAGATAATGACTTCTGAACTGACAACGCCTAAATCATTAAGAAACTCATGGTACTTAAGAGCAACTTCTTTTCTGGGCACAACCAGCTGTGCTTTAAAACCGGTGCCTTGCCAATTGCTGCGATAGTGTTCGCTGATATCAAAAGCTTGCATATAAATCACTTGATCAGTCCGACTTAGCATTTCAGCGCGGGCATATTTTTTCTTCAGATCAGCTTTTTGTTCTTTCGTTAAATTTTCGGTATGTCGATCAAACCACAAATCGATCGCAGCTTTATTTTGTTGCATTTCCACCAATCGACCTTCATAAAGTAAGGGCAATACCGCTTGATCCGCGACCGCCTGCTTGATGGAATAATGCGGCTCAATTAACCCGCCAAATTTGGCAAAATTGTTTTTATCTTCTTTCAGTAAGGGCGTACCCGTAAATCCTAGATAGCAGGCATTGGGTAGCATTTGTCGCATACGTGCAGCTAATGATCCAAAATTCGTACGATGACTTTCATCGATGAGTAAAAATATGTCTGGTGAAGGATCAACATATTTTTCAGTTACCCAGCCTTTGTCAAATTTATGAATTAATGTCGTAATGATCCCCACTTTATTTTTAAGATGCTGCACCAAATTGCGACCGGAAGTGGCGCGTTCTTTGCTGAGGCCGCAGGCAGTAAAGGTGTTTCCTAATTGTATGTCTAGATCTTCGCGGTCGGTGACTAAAATAATTCTTGGGTTATTCAATGCGGGGTCCAGTGCCATGACTCGAGTCAGCATAACCATCGTTAAGGATTTACCAGAACCTTGCGTATGCCAAATGATGCCCCCTTTACGCTGTCCGTTGGACGACAATTTTTTAATGCGTGCGACAGTCGCGCGAATAACGAAATATTGCTGATAACGTGCTATTTTTTTTATGCCACTATCAATAATCGTAAAGTGATAGGCGAGCTCTAATAGGCGTTCGGGCCGACATAAGCTAAAAATAGATTGATCTTGCTCGGTGGCCAGCCGTTTACCTTCCTGCTCCAGTTGGTCAAAGTAGCGTTTAGTGATGGAGAATTCACCGGAAAACAGATCATTTTTATTTTGTTGATTGAGAGGGGTATTAATGCTTTTATCTACCGCTTCAGTCTGCTTATCTAATTCGGTCCACTTACTCCAGTATTTTTTCGATGTTCCTGTTGTGGCATACAACGCTGTGTTTTTATTCACGGCAATAACTTGCTGTACATAAGTAAATAGTCGTGGAATATAATCATCACCTTGGTTACGAATGCTTTGTGAAATGCCTTGTTCAATGTCGATTTTAGGTGATTTACATTCAATCACACACAAGGGAATACCATTCACAAATAAAACAATATCGGGTCGTACCGTTTCAGTGCTACGAGAACGCTCTACCGAAAATTCCGCTGCCACGTGAAAGACATTATTACGGATATTTTTCCAATCAATATAGTTGAGTGTAAAACTTTTCACATCATTCTCGATGGTTTGACTCATAGCCACGCCCAACGTGATCATATCATAAATAGTTTCATTAGTTTTTTGCAGACCATCATACCGTACATTTTTAAGCTTTTGGATTGCGGTTTGAATATTTTCCTCGCTGAAAAGGTATTCATTGCTTTTATACGAAATACGATTGATACGTTTAAGCTGCTGTCGTAGGATATTTTCTAGTATAACATTCGACGTGCGCCCCCCGCGCTCAGCCAATACCTGCTCTGGTTTTAGGTATTGATAACCCAAGTTGATCAGCTGCTGAAGTGCAGGGATTTGGGAGAGGTATTTTTCGGTGAAACGGAAGGTGGCTGTCATGCTAGCTATGTCCTTTCTTTTCAATGGTAGCTTGATGTCTCTTTCTTTGTTTGGTTTTTGTATGTTGTTCATTCGAAACAAAACAAAACTCCGTCTCTACCTCCATACGACATAAATCTCTCAGAGTTCTTCTTAGACTGATCCGAGAAAACAATGGTAAATTTTTTGATTTTTGCTCTTTATCTTTATGACTAATGATCTGGAATATAATTTTGAATTTGTTGTTATTTATTGTGCTAATAAATGCAGATGATCTTTCAACGGGGACTTTCTGACTGATTAATGCCTTTAACTTTTCTACAGCGACTGGTTCCTCACGAATTAGTTGAATAGAATTTAATCCTTGATTAAAAAGATGACTTAACATTGATGACCTGGTTGATTGTTTCACATGATGCATTATCACTCTATTATCAGTAAACTCAATAATATCACAAGGTTCAACTGGTGATTGCCCCGTAGGTGCAATATTCATGGCATCCAAACAAATACGTTTAGCCGATATATCGGCGCAATATCTATTAAAATCTGCTTCATTTTTATGATTATACGCCTCTAAAGTTGTATCCTTTAAAAAGCTGTCCAGATAGACAGTCAGCTTTTCAAGATACTGTCTATTAAGCAAGTACCAATTTCCCTCACAAAGATAATAAGTCTCTTCTTCAATTGAAATATCAAATAATAAGCACTTGAATATACTCGCCTTTCCAACAACCCCCTGTCCATCTGCATTTGTTAAAACAAGGTTGTTTTTTTTGATTTTATCAATATCTAACTTAGATGTTTCTAATCCTTGACTTTCAATATACTCATAATATTGAGTTATATTCACATCAGCATGTAATAACCCCGGCCCCATCCCGCTATAGGTTATCCATAATTCTTGAGTATAATCCAGTAACTCTGGAATAGTCAGTACAAGATTCCTGTCTTTCTCTCGTAATGAATAAATTAACTTCTCATTGAGATCTGCAATTTTCTCAGGATCTTTAACTGGGGTAATGTTGTGAATATCTGGAAATGCTGTTAAATAGGTATCTTCGTTGTAGAGAGTTAAGAGCTGCTCACATAGTCCTGATATTTCTTTTGCTTTTACAGTAGAAGTAATACGTAAGCTACTAGAGCCAGTTACATGCTTAAAAAGCGTTTTATACTGGGGTTTTACTTTGCCCGTTAAACTTTTCAGAATATGGCTATCTGATTCAAAATCAAAATGTGTTAGATCAGACCCCATGGGTAATTGAACGCGCTGACGCCGTGCATTAATTGGCGCAAGAGTGTCCACATTTTTTAATTCTTCAGGGTCTATAGCATTTAATGTAACTCTCAGACCAAAATCATATTCGTAACTCATTTCTTGAAGATTATGTGCGACATGTCCAAATGTGATTGCAAACCATCTATTGCCAGCAGGTAGAAAAACTATAGCTCCTTTTAAAACTTGTACAATATTCTCTTTTATCCCCCAATATGCTTTCCACTTTGGCGGTTTAGCTTGATTATCCAATATAAATAAACTAGCACCATCAGGAATTTCATCAGCATCAAATATTTCATTTAGATTGTTTTCATTCTTTAATGAATTACTCGCATCATATCCTTGCTTTAATAAGTAAATTGAAAATGAAAGAGCCGTACTCATCACATTTGTTCCTTTATCCGTTGTTGTCCTGTAAGTAGTTTCTGCATCAATCCCGCTTTTTGTTGCCGATAGTTTTCAAGTTGACACTTTATTAAAAAAAGCTCCTCTTTAGCAGAGTTTAAAATAGAGGCAATATGTTTTTGTTCTTCTCTTGTAGAGGGAACAAAAATTTCACATAATAAAAACACATCTACTTTTACAGCCATTCTCTCTATTAAAGTTCCTTCTACTTTGGTTAAGAAAATATTGATTTGTCGAGAACATGTAAGAGCATGAGTCAAAAAGTCACTATCAATTTTATTCGTATCTATCTGCAATACTTCATATATTGGCGATACTACAACTGCATGTTGAAGCTCTGAACGTGCTATAGCTCCCCATCTAAGATTTGCTGGATTAAAAACCATATCTTTTGGATAAACAACTTTATATTTTTTTTCGTTTACATTTTTCACGAGAAATTCACGGTTGTATCTATCTGTTTTTGCGGTTACGCCATTTTCAATGGTTAGGGAATATAGTGGTCGTTCTTTAGTAGGAGTTGATTTTTCATTTCTAACTTTTAAAAAATTATTGATTTTTTTTCTTTCCCATGCGGAATTAATTTTATTATTAGGATGAAAATAATATTGACATAACCACTCAAACTGCTTTTCTTTTGCTGCAATTAAGGCTTCGGTTTTTTCGATGGCTTTGCCCCAGACAGAAAGTATGGAAATTATCTGTTCTTGAGTCGCAATATTGGGTAAAAGAACGGGGAATTGTTTTAATTGAGTAGAATTAATGCTTGCTAAATTTGTACTTTGCTTTGAGCAACTTATAAAATAACGTTTACCATAATTACTAGAGGTTAGTAACGATAGGAATTCAGATAATAAAATATTTTTATTTGGTCTAACAACAAATATATGATTTTGATGAACACATTCATCTATTTCACCATTCCATACCGTCCCTCTGCCTAGTTTGTCAAAATCACCGCCCTCCGTTAAAAGTACATCACCCTTACAGAGTCGGTAGCGTGAGAGCTGACCACGCTCAATTCTAATATGCTTGATGGTTGATAGATTCAAGTATCCATCTTGAACATTTGCAACTCTGAGATACGGAAGTTCTACCGGTTCTTTAAATTGTCTGGAAGAGCTTTTCGATATCCCTGTCTGAATTTCAGCAACGTCTTCAAGTTTTACTACTTTCCATTGCAAATCACTCATGTCTTACCCTTAGTTGCTGGATATATGTTGGTCATACAATTCATGCTTTATGCTCCTCTTGCTCGGATATCTTATTAAATTTTTTTATAATTTTATCAAAATCCGATTCTATCTTTTGCTGCTTATTAAACTTCTCATATTCTT
>CAZULF010000110.1:0-5885 GCA_964621215.1 uncultured Legionellales bacterium
AGAGTAAAGTTTAAAGAAACAACTAAAACCTCTGAAAACGAGACTAAACTCGCCATTATTTGCGAGTGTTTTACTACGACCATTAATGATACCTTGGGGACATTGAAAACCCGCCCAAAACTCCAGGAAAAAGACTTTTTATTGGAAACCTGGACACGACGACAATTAGAAGGTCATTTAAGAAACGTTCTTAATCAGCAAATTCAGTCTATTTGCATGCTGGTTAATAGTCGAATAAATCAAAATATAGACCCCAACCATCCTTTGCACTTGATGTTATTCGAATACCTACACTGGCTCGCCTTGAAACTTTCTGGCGCAACTCGAACTGAAGAGAATATAGCCTCCGTAAATAAGAGAATTGAATATATTAATGCTCTAATGAAATCAGCGTTATTGTCCGGCGAAGATGTCAATGATCAAGAAATTCGAATGCTTCTTAACAATTTGAAAAAATATTTAAGAAAAATTATTCCAAAACTCAAGCCTGAAACACCCACAACACAACTCCATTCACATCTGGAAAGCTTAGTTACACACGGCAAATCCATCATTGAAAATGGAATCCGCTTTTTGTACATTGTTTTTTCGAATACAGAATTACGTGCCTTCTCTGGTGTTGCAACACTCCAAGCCAATGACCCGTTTATAGCAGCCATTGCCAATACTAAGAGCGGTCAATTACTCAAGGCGCTCTTAATAGCGCCTCAACTTAATGAACTTTTCAAAGAAAAGGAAACATCGTCACCCACCACATCACCACGCTCACCAAGACTAACAGTGGGGCTGCATCGAAAAAATAGTCTGAAGCAAATACAAATAAATAATCCTTTTATTACGGCTGATAATCAACTTTGCATTCCAAAAACCATTTTAAATGGAAGTAATCAACCTCAAACTTCACTCATGGCATTCTTTCACTCCGAAACACAAGAACATGTAGGCATCCACTCACCTTTTCTCAACAAACCCTATATCATCGAAACTTTCATGAAAATGCATGCCGTATTTTATGAAACTATACGCACGCTGCATGCTTGCAAAGAAGCGATGGAACTTGCTGAAGAAGGTTATAATCTTTTAGATTTCCAAATTTGCAACTCTCAAATAATTGGGCTGATGAAACAACTCAACAAATTAAACGGGGCACTGCAAATTTGCAAACAAAAATTAATAGACTGCACAACCCAAACATGGGAGATACTCAGCAAAGCAGGCGCAACAACGGATCCTAACACTACACTCTGGATAAAAAACATTGGCTCAATAAGTATTATCACGAGCGAATTCGATTCAGCCTGGAAAAGATGCTGCGAAGAAACTAAAGAAATTTCAGCCATCGCCACCACAGTACCTATAGAAGGGCGAAAAAAAACAACGGCGCAAAAAGTTGTTCAATACGAGCAAGCCGTAGAATTACTCAACCAAGAGATAGATACTTTCTTAACGAACTTGCCTAAATCACCTGAAACATCTCCACAATCTAGCCCTCGAGGCACTGGCTCAAAAAGCCCAACAACCTCAAGACAATCGAGCCCTACTCTCTCCAAAAACACCAGCACTCAAACAAAAACCACGATAAATAGATTTCAAGAAATAACGGATAGCGTAGCTGCAAGACGAGGCGATAGAAAAACCAAGATCAAGCCTTCAACTTTTGTAATACCTGAACCTGGAGTTACCCCTGTAGTAGCTTATTCTCCAACCCCCTCAAGAGATCTTAGACCCCCACCGCCGCAACAGTCTCCGGTATTACTACGAAGGCCTGAATCACCCCCTCAAAATCCACAATTTGCATTAGGCTCACCAGTCGTTGAAAGAAAAAAAACCGCAAGCTCAACTGCTGAGACTTTAGTAGCTCAAGAGCAAATCGGCATACAATCAATAACCTTATTCCAAGGCACTCACTCACCCAGCCCAGAAAGAAAACCCACATCCGCACAAATTCATTCAATATCGGAAGCTGACGATGAGTCAGCCCAAACGACATCACAATCTCCTGAATCAGAGAAACGGAAAGTAGCCCACTGCTTAAGCCTCTTCGGAATAGAAAAAGTACTCGATCAAGACATAACGGAACTGATACGTCAAATTAGACCAGATACCGAAAGAATCGACTTAAATCGAAAACAAATCACAGGCGTTGTCATAGTGCCGCTGTGTGAATCTTTAATAAAACACAAATCTATTCGGCAAATAAATCTTTCATGCAATCCAACTTTATTCAAGGAAATTTCATCATCGAAATCACCAAATTCACATCCATATCCTGCAGCTTTAGCTCTTAAAGAATTACTTGAAGCAACCACATCGCTTAAAGACCTTTGGCTGGGCGATTGCGGCCCCCTATCAACAACATGCGCCGGCTTAATTGCTAACGGTCTAAGCAGCAATCAATCACTCGAGTTTTTAGATATTGGTGATAACAATCTCTCTGACGAAGGCGCTATAATGATTTTCGAAGCTTTATATCGACATCCAACATTCCGTTATTTAGCTATTGACAGAAATCAATTAACAGACGAAGCCGGTAAAGAACTGCTGAATCTTGTAAAAAGCAATAGTAAAATCACTTATGTTAAATTCGACGGGAACAAAATTTCAGATTCACTCGCCGAAGAAATCAAGGCACAAGCCTATGCAAATTTACTGGCACAAGAATCCTCATTAAAAATGAACGCAACTAATTAGGGAGCTAGCGATATGTGGGATTATTTCAAAAGGGAATGGTGGAAATCTAAAGAATACTCTGCAGCTGAAGTTACTATGATGAGTGAAATTTATCGCTGCTTTAGAGAAAGCCAATGCGGTAAAAACGAACCTCCCGAATTAAAAATGGGCAACAATAAAATGCCTGAACATGAAATTTCCAGCCAGGATCTTTTACCCAGTGTTTGGAATGATAAATTAGAAGACGGTTTCTTATCAACCGAAGTCCAAGACATGATCAGTGATTGCACTGAGTATATGTCGCTGAGAGTAGATGCTAATGTTGGCAATCCAAATGACCCCACGAATTTAACCTGCTATGAGTTACTAATATGGATGACACGTGATTTATCGGGCGCAAAATGCAATGAAGCAACCTTGAACATGGTCGATAATCGTATTCAATATCTCATTAAATTAGGTGACGCAAAAATCTTTAAAAATGAAAAAACTCGACGCACCATGCTTAGCGTCATTACCTCTGTTCGAACAACATTACAGCATAAAATCAGACCCATAATAAACAGAGAAATTGAAAACTCATGTGTTCGCGACTACTTAACTGAATTAAAAAAGCTTGGTAAGCGGGTTTCAGATTACGGATTTCAATTCCTTTACTTTGCTCTAAGAGACACCATTAAACCTTCGCCAGCAGACATCTGTTTGCTACCAGATGAAATCACTGAATCAAGAAGCGGCCTACTTCTGCAGTGTCTGGTTAAAACACCATCCTATTGTCACATATTTGACACAAAAGACCCATCAGCGACAGAGCCTATGAGCATCGAAGACAAACCTCAATCCGAAAATACTACAACTCTCGTCAATCCATTTATTGACCAAAAAAATCAATTATGCATACCGCAATCTCTTTTCGAAGACGACAAACACACAGCAGGGCTATTTGATTATTTAAATGGGAAATCACGAGGTGCTGTTAAAAAAACTGGTCTTCTTGAAGCATTTAGAACGGATGAAAAATTGCTCAGTGATTTTATGGAAATGCATGCGTTGTTAATTGAACTCGCTCAGATTTTTTTAGCCTGCGACGAAGCGTATAAATCTGCGGGACAGGGCGGCGATCTTTTGGTCTATGGCCAAAGTAATAAACAGATCAACGATTTAATGGAAACCTTAAAAAAACTCTGTAAAACCTTGACGGGTTGTCATAATCGCATAAAAATGGCGACCAGCAATCAAGAAGCCATAGAAACCGGCAAGACAGTAGCATCATTACCAAAAGCCACAAGAGCTTGGCTTAAAAATTTAGCCCGCTTACCTTCTATTAATGACCAGCTTGAGAGTGCTTTATCAGCATGCATCGATGAAGCAAACAAAATTCAAACCAGCTCAAATAAAATCACTACAGAAGAACGCCTAGAAATCGCGAAAAAACAAACTCTATATTTTACTGAAACAGCCGAAATATTAAGCAACCATGTTACTCAATTTCTTACGAGACAGCCAATGTTAGAGCTACCCTCAAGTGTTTCTCCAAGATCACGCTCAGTGAGCGGATCGCGATTTTTCCCTGAATCTCCCCCACCAATAAGATCTCCCGTTGATGCATCAACTTCTGCTCAACAACTAGCCACCATTCCAAGAGGGCGAGCATTGACTTTTACGATGGGAGCCAGACCAAGCCCCAACACACCTCATCAAAGCGCAGCTCTAAGTCCAGATGCATCAGATATAAAACCTTCTCAGGACGTTAGTAAGCTAGACCTAAGAGGCAACTCAAAGCGTGTATTTACAGACAATCTTATCAATTGCGCCGTTCAATTAATAAAATCAAGAAAACAGACATTCACCAAAGTACAATTAAAGAATAACAAACTCACTTCCAATAGAACCAAAACGTTATGGAAAGCATTAGCAGAATGTAGCTCACTCACTAAGTTAAATGTGACAAACAATCCTTCGCTATTAATTATAAGAGACTTTTCTGGAATCCAAATGGAATCGCTCAATGCTTTTTCTGATTTTATTAAAACCACTAAAACTCTTAAAGTTCTTCACATCAATCGCTGCGGAATAGATACTAAAAGCGCGGGTTTTATTGCCTCATGCCTCTCTTTCAATCAAACATTGGAAGTGCTTGATCTTGGTGGCAACCCATTAGGTGACCTTGGTATCGAAGCAATCTGCGTGGCATTACAAAAAAATAAAATCCTTTACGATCTTCGACTCAATTATATTAACATTTCTGATCAAGGAGCCAGACACATTCTAGATCTACTAAAAGTATCTACTCAAATTACAGATCTTATGTTGGATGATGAAAAAATCTCTCAAGAAATGAAAGGTAAAATAGGTCAGCAATTATACCATAATCGCCAATTACTATTAGACCAACAAAACCCTTATAAAGTTTCAGGAACCAAACTTCTATAGCGAGGAAATGATATGTTAAAACGTCACGTATTACATCGACCTGAATATACGGAAAATGAAAAAAACAGAATGAGAAGCGTACATCGGTGTTGGCATAACGCAATGCCCGATGAAGGACTACCGGATTTCCTTAAAATGAATGCCGAGTTTACACTATCAACTCATAACATCGATGAAATTCACACACAAAAAGGAACATGGATAGCCGATATTAAAGAACACGGATTACTGCAAACAGAATCTGATGCAATGATTGGGCATTTATGCGCGTATATGGTCATACGATGGAAGAGAAAATTTGGCGCAAATGGCAATACCAATGATCCGTATAACTTAGTTTGCTACCAACTATTAACTTGGCTCACGAATACGCTATCACGTGCACCTTGCAGTGAAAGCACATTAAAGATGGTTAAAAAATACTGCGACTACTTGAATAACTTACTCAACTCCGGAGCATTTAAACCCGGAAGACATAACAAAAAAACCATGCGCAGCACGTTAATTCGAGTAAAAAATATTTTAGCCGGAAGAGTGACACTTGCCATCAAACGAGAAATTGCCAACACCAATGCCCGTGAACATCTAGAAACCTTGCAAAATTATAGCAAAATTATTTTAAGCAACGGTTTTCGTTTTTTGTATCATATATTTAATAATACCGAAAATACACCTCCCCCCAATATCACCCGATTTCGTCGCCGAGAATCTGATTATGAACCAATATGTTCTACAAGTATTGGCATGCTACTCACTACGCTTGCCGACACCCCTGAATTCTC
>CAZULF010000111.1:0-5882 GCA_964621215.1 uncultured Legionellales bacterium
TATAAATGCGTCCACCGTGGGGGGTTGATTAGCCGGTAATATTTGAGCCATAAAAGGCGAGACAGACCCGGTGGGATTATATTTATCAGCTTCAATAAATGCACCTAGGGTATAATCTGGGTAGGTCAGCCAAAGTTTGTGATTAAGATTTAGAGTCCATTGTCCACCGTTACCTACATAAGTGCCTTTTTGACTTACAAACTGGCTTTCTAACCATCCAAAACTTAGATTATCGTAATTAGAAAATTGATAATTTATAGTAAGATCTGCTATGTTTTGCGCACCTGCAACCCAAAGATTGATTGTTTGTGTTGCCAATTGCATATATCCTAACTGTAGTTGAGCACTTAGTTTATGATTTATTTGATAAGTATCCGATACTAATAATGTAGGAAAGGTAGCTAAATCCTGTCGTATACTAGCATTGATTTCATATTGATGTCGTTGGTTCACGTAATCCCATATCAATCCAGCACTTTGATCTTCATGCGGAACGTTAATTAATAACGTGTCCATGTTACTACGGGTGATCCATTCAGAAACATAGGGATGAAACGTATGCTTGCCCGCATGAAAGGTACCTTTAATTCGGGTTAATGGCCCCTCTAACGCGCCCCAGATATCATATTCTTGTATAAATTTAATTTTGTCTACCGCATCACTCATCATTTCACTCATTTGCGCACTATTTTTATTCCGTTCATAGGTTTCAATACGCGTAGTTTGGGCGCTGGCTAAACCTGCTAACGGAATATCTCTTAATTGGTTGGCGGCGGTGACTCTATCGTCTTTTGGCAACACTTCACCGACGGTATTTAATGAGTGATACATGACTGCTATATCGTTAGAGAGCATAGCTTGTTTCAGCACGGCCCATGCAGGAATACTGTGGTTAGGATAGCGTGCAGAAATCGCTTTGCTTAGTGCCAATAGATTATTGCCCTGTGCAAAGTTCAACAATGGCTCCTTGTTGGTTTCACCCGGTTGTGATGCCAGCCAACGTAATGCAGCATAATAGGTATTAATGGGCATAAAACGCGACGCCAGACCTAAATATGCATTATAAAGAGAAATATTTTGCGCACTTATCTGTGAATAATCAAAATGTTGTAAAGCATATAAGCTGACTTTTTCAGCAATATCATGGTAACCATAGGTATCTAAATCGCTAGCAAAACGACTCATAAAGTCAGGATCATTTTTGCTATTCTGGAGTTGATATAAATCTACTTTCAATGCATTGAGAGGCTGATTTAAGATACTATATGAAAAAGAGTACGTGTTGAGCCAATCTGGATTTTTTGTTGTTTCGTTCATCCAGGTTAACAGTGTATTGGGTAATGCAGTATCTTCATAAGTCTCATTTCCCAGATACAATTGATTCAATAAAAACGACAGGTAAAGTAATTTATAGCGACCATCGTCCGGATTAAGTTGTATTGCTTCAAAGATAGTTCTTTTCGCTAAGGCTTCATCGCCGATATCTTGATAAAACTTGATTTTCACAGTCCAAAAACTTAATTGCGATTTTAAAGCATCCTCCATTGCGGGTGTTAAGTTAGTAAAATATTCTAACATTAGGCTTAAATTATTTTTGCCGGCTAGATAGTTTGCCACAATAATTAACCCAGAGACATCTTTATACTTCTCCCATAAGGCAAAAGCCTGTTCCAAAGCAACGTCTGGATTTTTATCGATACTCAATAAAATATATTGACCGATAGATCCCTGATCTAAGGAATTAGATTTGGCTAATTGCTGATAAGCCAACAAAGCATGGGCATTATCATTAAGAAGCCAGGCTAATTGCGCTAATACATTCCAAAAATCTTTATCTTTCGGTTTTGCAAGAGGAATCGCCATGATAAGTGGCCTTTCTGCTTCTTCAAGTCGATTATTCAAATAGTAAGCTTCGGATAAAGTGATGGCTAGTTTGGGTGTTAATCCATAATGGGCAATTTCTTCATAAGCCGTTTTTCTTATACCCTCATTATCATAAAGTGAAGAATAGATGTCGATGATAGCTTGATAATATTTTTTGCTAGGAAAATGATTAATAGCTTTTCTTAAAAAATCGATAGCGGCTAGTGGCTCAGCTAATCCTTGATAAGCAAAAGACATGAGTAAAACGACTTTAGAATCAGAATAATAATCTTTGATATATTCATCACCTACCTCAAGTGTTGTTTTAAACTCACCAGCATAATTACTATAGTCAAGTACATAACTCAGTTTTAGCCCACTCTTTTTTGTATGCAGCAAATAAATCATTTGTTTCAACGCGACTGCAGGTTGGTTATTCCAGACTGCAACTTGTTGCAAACGCGTTCGCCACAAAAAATTATTTGGTCTTTGATTAACAGCTTTTTGCGCAAGAATAAAAGCAGCGTTTACATTTTTATTGGCCAAAAAAGTTTGGTACGCTAAATCATAAATTTCCGCATCAAAGGGTAAATTGATTTTTATAGCTTCTTCTTGAGTCGATGGAGTGTTAATCGTTGTAGGTGTGAATTTGACATAATGATCGGTTTGCTCCACCGCTTCTGCAAAAATAGGCGATGGAATAGTACCTCCTAGAGAACTTAATATTAAAGAATAGAGTAACACTCGTTTTCTCATTTTGTTCCATCCATTTTGAGAACGATGAGAATGTATTTTTGTGCTATATCTGGGCGGTTAGCGGCTAAAGCATAACGCGTAAGAAAAAGTAATATCTCCTTATTTTCCATCATAGACGGTGGGAATTCTTCAATTGCTTTTAGGCCATTAGCAAACATGCTATTTGCTTGATAAGCGCGTAATCCTAAATATAAATAAGTTCGTTTCATCATAAGCAAGTTAGCTTTATGCGCTGCTTTTACGTATAAATCGCCGCTTAGTTGATAGTCCTGTGCCATTAACGCTACTCGAGCAATATGAGCTAACTTTTTGGGTGACTGATTAGGGTGAATACTTAAAATCTCTTTATATAAACTGAGTGCAAAAGGAGGATGATTAAGCCCTAGCGCAGCTTCGGCTAAAGTAGTCAGCTCGGTAGTATTAACATTATTTTTTGCCAATTGTTGAATTTCTTTGTAAGTTTTTTCTTCATACAATTCTCTTTTTATCGTGTGTGGTTTTGCTTGATAAGTTAAAGCTAAGTCTAAAGTGAATTGTGTCCAGTCTATCTGATGCAGTAATATTAAATCTTTGGGGGAAGCTTGGAAACGCAAAATACCTATTTGTATTTCTGCTTTAAACCAATGTCCTAAGCCGATTTCTTGATTCGCCAGCGCAAGTCGAAATGTTGTATTTTGTGGCTCCTGCTTCAACAGTGTATGTAAATACGCAACCGCCATGGGATAGGCTTGAGTCACAGTTAATAATTGCTTTATAACGGTGCGTTGAGGGAATAAAATAACAAACACCGAGGCGATAAGAATTATAAAGAGTAGCAATCCTTTTAAGGGAATAAACTCTTTTAATTTAATGGGAACTAGTTCATTCGCATCGGATATCCAGCTCATGACTATCATTACCTGCTAGTTGATACGTTAGGCCACCATATTTTTTATTTACATCCCCCTTGAGTTGATGCTTTCCCTGATAAACTTGACAATGGTCAAGATTAGCTAAAGTAAATAATATGGGCACATATCCTTTTAAATGCAGCTGTAGTTCTTTCTTGTTTCTTTTAAATTGTATGACACGTGCGTTTGCTTCTACCAAATAAGGTTCTGCAGGTTTTTTATTTGTTAGATATAAAATGCTGGTTGATGCCGGTCCTAAGTGAATATAATTATCATCACCTTTGGCCGCCAATCCAATCACATTGCGACTACGAGTTAGATCAGGATACCCCATGTTTTGCGGGAGTCGTAATTCACGTAAGTCAGAATGAGTACGGATTTCAATTCCACCATCAAGAGTATCACTCAATGTTGTTCGGTTAAAGTCGAGCACCTTATTGGCATAATCATACTCAAAAATAGGGTGCGTGGGTTGTTTTAAAGCCCAGTCATATACCGTTTCCAACGCTTTTAGCGAAGCATATTTTGATGCTGAGTAAAAATGGTAATAAATATCAATCGGTTTTAGTCGTAATGGACTTTCAGTTTTTTCAAAAATATCGATCACTGATGCAAAACCGTAATAGGGACCATTCCAAAGATTAGTTAGCGTATCTTCATTGACGGCAGTGGCGAATATTTGAAAATATTTGCCGAAATAGACCCCTAGAGGGTCAACGGAAGCTAATGAAAAAAAACCATCTACAATTTTATTAGGGCCGCCATTAATATTATTTAAATGATCATCATAAGTGAGCTTAAGAATATTTTGATCTAAGTTGGTTTGCCCCGACCAAAAAATCATTTTGCAGCGTTTGCCTTTAGGAGCAAGATATTTATTTATGAAATCTGCAGAACCGGTAATTTCTCGTTCAATACTATATTTATAATCGATCACCGGTAAATTATATACGCCATTTTTAGGATAGTGATACATAACTTGCCAGTTAAATGGGTGAGAGTAGGTGTGAGTGGCGATTTCAACCCAGGGCAGGGCGAAGATCTCTTTTGCCGCTTGCATTAATATGGTAGATTGTGCGGAAAAAAGTCCTTTAGGACCAATTTCTCCTTCAATAATAGAGACATCAGTAGGAATTTTATAGCGTTTTAAAATACGCTCTTTCATTTCATTACCAGCAAAATGCGTTGTCATACCTTCCACAGCACTGGGAAAACCATCACCATCAATATGTGTCATTAATAACCTGCGTCCATTTTCGGTAGTTGTGTCGGGCGCCGGCAATGGGCGTAAGCGTAAAGCGGTGGGAAAAAAAGAAAGTGGGTTGATAACCCAACGCAGCGCACCATCAGGAAGTTGCATATAGTTAAAGGGGTCCAATGCATAGCCACCCCATTGAGTTAGTGCAACAGCATCTTGTGTTTGTCCAGTGCTATTTTTAATTTGTAATAAAATATCAGCATTGCTTGCTTTTAGCGGAAAAAAACTAAAAAATTGAGGATAAGGTTTAATTTCATAACCAATTTGTTTGTTTTGTTGTGTAATTTTGAGTGTTAAATCTTTTGTTTCTATTTGATTGGCAGATTCCAACCCCCAATCACTGAGTTGCAAATTTGCATTATTATTTGCAGTTATTATTATATCCAATGAAGGTAAAAATAAAATAGGAATGTTTTGTTTACGTTGTTTTTCTAACCAAAGAGCCAGTGATTTATCTAATTTTGGATCTGTGGTTGCAGCCCAAACTAAAATCCCCGCATAACGATCCTTGAGTGAATAAGTGGGTAATGAATCTTTGCTGCTATGCAATTCTGGGATATATCCCAGATATTGTAATGGAAAAGAACCTTGCGCAAGTGCGGGAGGATTAAAAACCGGTAATTTTATACTGGGTTTTGTAGGGCGATATAATACAAAAACTTTACGTGGGATCACAATGACATTACTAACACCAATATTGTCTAATTTGTTGTTACCTACATAAGGGACTATCCCTAATGCATTAATTTTTTTCGCAGTTTCTTTAGCTAGAAGCGGTTTATCTTCGGGAACATAATCAATTGCAATAGTGGTTAGTCCTAGCGCTTTTACTTTATCAAACTCGCCGAGTAAATAATCTCTGTCTGATTGGGAAACAGGCAAATAGTTTTTTTTATTTTGATCCCAACTCGCAAACAGTGACTCGGCTGCAACGCCAACTACGTTATGATTAACGCGTGAAACCACTTCAAAACCACGATTAAGAATAATTTGTGCTTCTGGATGATGTTGTTTAATTGCGCTGATGACATTGATTAAACCTTGCTGCTGAGCTGCTTGTTTACCTGGATCAGTAACGACTAATTTATATGAATCTAGAGTATCAAAGAAAAATC
>CAZULF010000112.1:0-5872 GCA_964621215.1 uncultured Legionellales bacterium
AGAAAAAGCGCCAGCACCTACAAGTATATTGTCGCCAGAACCGCAGCAAGGAAATACTGTATCAATACCAGTCCCCAGGCCTGCGCCAGAGTTGAAGCAGGAAAATATCGAAGCTTTATCTCCTAATGCGCCTGCGCCAGAGTTAAAGCAGGAAAATACCTTGCCATCACCAGCACCCACACCTTTTCCAGAGTTACAGCAAGAAGATACAGCATCGTTACCCACCAACACATCGTTGCCAGAACTAAAACCAGAACCGCCATATCACTATGTTCGTCATGAGATAAATACCCATCAATATTTGGAAGCGCGTAACAAAGCACATGCAGCGAACAATGAGCCGAAAAGACCAGAATTAGAAGAGCAAGAAGCTAAAAAACCCTCATTGTAAAGAGATTCTAGGATTCTATATGGAATTTGTGGTAGAGTCGATGCACAATGGGCGTGAAAATAATTCCGATACATAGAATAAATGCTAACCCACTAAATAGCGCGTATAACCCAGCAAATATCTTACCACCTATCGTGTTCAATGGAGTTAGTGGACCCATTCCAGACAAAATCATTGAAGCATTAGCGAAAGCATCTACCCATGACATGTGTTCAAAGTAATGGTATCCGAGCATGCCAATAAATAATGCGACAGCAATGGACAGCAAGCCCCATACGATTGCATGAAGCATACGAATTATAAATTTGGATAGGGGAAGTAATTTATCTTTACGTTGTTCGAGCATAGAGAATTTTATTCCTTAATCCAAACTAAAAGCCTTTTTGCCTTTACGTACAAAGGGAGGACGAATAATTCTAGCGGGTAACCATTGATCGCGCACATTCACCATACAATGGTTTTCATTACCGGCCGGAATGCGAGCTAAGGCAATACCCACGCCTAATGTAGGAGAAAAACTGCCGCTGGTAGTGATCCCTTCGCCATCTTTTCCGACTTTAACAGCTTGATGTGAACGTAAAACCCCTTTTGTTTCTAATACTAACCCCACTAAACGCATTTTAACACCATGAGTTTTTTGTAACTCCAACGCTTCGCGACCGATAAATAAGCGGTCTTGTGGTTGCCAGGCGATAGTCCAGCCTAGGTTAGATTCCAATGGTGAGGTTGTGTTATCCATATCCGTACCATACAAACACATTCCCGCTTCTAAGCGCAGGGTATCACGTGCTCCTAACCCACAAGGGTGTACGCCAGCATGCAGTAACTTTTCCCATAATTTAGGTGCTTTTTCGTTGGGAAGAATAATTTCAAATCCATCTTCACCGGTATACCCTGTGCGTGCGATAAACTCATCTGCATGTATAACACATTCAAAAGGTCCTAGAGTACTTGCACTGTCCATAAGTGAAGGAGGTAATACAGATAATGTTTTGCTGATAGCATGTGGCCCTTGTACGGCGATAATGGATAAATCTTGACGCTCTTGTAAACCGACAGAAAAGTCATTGGCTTGCTGATTTAACCAAGGAATCACCGCCTCGCGCGTTGCGGCATTAAAAACCACACGATAAAAATTCACATCTAAGAAATAAACAATCAGGTCATCAATAATACCGCCGGCTTCGTTTAACATACAACTATACAATGCCTTGCCACGAGGTTGTAATTTATCAATATCGTTGGCTAAAACAAACCGTAAAAACTCACGTGCGCCAGTTCCTAGCACATCAATAACCATCATATGAGAAACATCAAACATGCCAGCATCTTGTCGGACAAAATTATGTTCTTGTAATTGTGAACCGTAATGTAATGGCATTTGCCAACCAGCAAAATCAACCATTTTAGCATTGGCGGCAACATGAGCCGCATAAAGCGCAGTATGTTTTTCCATGGTTTTATGCACCTAAAACAAATCGAAATAAATAATACCATCCCATTGTGAAGAAAGCGCCAGCTGGAATAGTGATGATCCAGGACATGAATATATTGCGGATAACAATTAAATTCAAAGCACCAATACCGCGTGCTAAGCCAACCCCAAGGACAGCGCCGACTAATGTTTGTGTCGCTGAAACGGGAATACCTGTGCCAGTCGCGATCACAACAGTAAACGCAGCAGCAATGGTTGCTGCAAAAGCACGGCTGGGAGTCAAAGTCGTAATGCTATGACCGACGGTACTAATAACATTTTTGCCGTATGTCAATAAACCAATTACAACCCCACCCGCACCCAGCGCAATGGTCCAATAAGGAATGTTTTGCTCCATTAACAGATTACCGTTGGTTTTTACTAAGCTGACAACAGCAGCAATAGGACCAACAGCAATTGCAACATCATTTGATCCGTGTGCAAATACCATCGACGCGGCGGTAAATAGCATTAAAATACTAAAGATTTTTTCTACCATTTCAAATTCTTGGTGACGGTCGGCTTTGATCGGTAATTCAATATGTCGAATGAGTAACATACCAGCAATCATGACGAATAAGCCAGTGCCAATATTAATAGCAAAGCTATCAAGGTGAGTTAAATGCAATCCCCAATGTTTTAAACCCCGGGTCAGTGATGCGGTAGAAATAGCGATACCAATCAAAAACAAATACAGTGGCGCAAATTTTTTGGCAAACTTAAACGGATGTAGTTTAGAAAAAATAAGCCATTGAATACTCATAAAGAGCATATAAGATAACAATCCAGCAATCAGCGGCGAGGTGATCCAACTTATGGCAATAATTTTGACATGAGGCCACTCAACGGCGCCAATGCCTAATTCAATGACGCCGAAGCCGACAATGGCACCCACTATGGTATGGGTAATTGAAACGGGTAAACCTAAATAACTGGCGAGCATCATCCACGTTGAACCGGCCAATAACACAGATAGCATGCCATAAATAAAAATAACTGGATTATTGTTCAGTGCGTCAGTATTGATAATGCCATGACGAATAGTATCACTGACTTGGATACCGCCTAAAAAAGCACCGGCAAACTCAAACAGAATTGCAATCACAATCGCTTGGCGTACCGTAATCGCTTTAGAACCCATGCTGGTACTCATGACATTAGCAAGGTCATTCGCACCTACACCCCATGTCATGAACAAACCAAACAAACAAGCAAGAAATATGTATAATTGACCGTGTAACATAAGATTATCTCGCCATTAAAAGTTCAAGTAAATTCCCTACCTGTTGTGCGTGATCGGCAATATCACCCGTCCATTCAATCATTTTATAGAGAAACACCACATCAACTGGCGATAACTCATCTTCTATCTTAAATAAGGCATGTCGTACATCGACTTGAATTTCATCATTGGCATGCTCAAGTAACCCCAAACGCGTTACCATGTTTTCGACCACATTGACTTCTTCGCCACGAAAACCAGTTTCCAGCAGCTCATCCAGTTCACCGATAGCGCGATGTGCCATTTCGGCAGCATTCAGACTGCTCGTTAGTAGCTCTACATAACGTGCAGCGATGGCTTCGGGGATATGCATATGACGACCGAGTACTAAGCCAGCGATATCTTTGGACTTATTGGCAATAAAATCCTGTACCGTCAAAATTTCCAATAAGTCGCCACGTGACACAGGTAAAAATAAGCTCTTCGGTAAATGTGAACGAATATCTTTTTTAATATCGTCAGCCTCATGCTCATATTGAACCACAAGCCTGTGCTGTGCTTCGGCGGTGACCCAATCATGATTTAACACAGCGGCAATAAAACCCATTAACGCTTTTACACAATCGCAGGTTTTGGCGATATGCTGTTGTAATGGTTTAATAGGAGAACGACCGAACATTTTTAAAATCGGGTTGCTGACCATCATAGACAGTTCCTTGATGTTAGAAAGCAATCATTATATGTGGTTAAGCGTTGGATTGCTACTTTATACCAAAGCAGTAATATAGTATATTAATTAAAGTGAATATTTATTTTATAGTACTTAACTTATAACATTGCTACTCTAAGGATGACATGCCATGAAAACACTACACTGGTTTCGTGATGATTTACGCCTTCACGATAATACAGCATTACATCATGCTGTAGCCTCTGCGAGTAACATGTGTTTGGCCGTGTATTTTATTACCCCACAAACCTGGCGCGAGCACGATATGGCGGCGTGTAAAGTGGATTTTATTCTGCGTGGGCTAGAGTGTTTGGCAAAAGAGTTAGCACAACATAATATTGTATTTATTGTACAACAATGCGATAAATTTACTGATATTCCGGCCGCATTATCTATGCTATGCCAAAAGCATGAGGTACAAGCAGTATTTGCAAATGAACAATATGAAATAAATGAAAAGCTACGCGACAAACAAGTGAGGACAACACTACTGCAGAAAGGAATTGCATTTCATACTTATCCTGATCAATGTATCATTGCACCTGGAGAAGTAAAAACTCAAAAAGGTACAGCTTTCACGGTATTTACACCGTTTAAAAAAGCATGGTTAGCTCAGTTAGAGAAAAATCCGGTTTGCTTGCTACCACTACCATCAAAAAAATTAGTACCTATTCTAGAAATACCCGCAATTCCTACCGCAATATCAGGATTTCATAGCACGATTGATCCCACATTATGGCCTGCAGGAGAGGAGATAGCGCAAAAACAATTAACGCATTTTATTCAGCACACTATTTCTGCTTATGATAAAACTCGCGATATTCCCTCTATAGAAGGTACTAGTCGCTTATCCCCTTATTTAGCAACCGGAATGATCTCAGCAAGACAATGTTTATCAGCGGCGTTGGTAGTAAACAAAGGTCAGCTAAATGAGGGAAATCAGGGCGTTTTAACGTGGATAAATGAGTTAATCTGGCGTGATTTTTATAAACATATTCTCGTGCAATTTCCTCGAGTATGTCGATATCAACCTTTTAAATTAGAAACGAACAGTTTAATCTGGGATAACAATCTCAAACTATTAGAGGCTTGGCAACAAGGTAAAACAGGGTTCCCTATCGTTGATGCCGCAATGCGACAATTGCAACAGACCGGTTGGATGCATAATCGTTTGCGGATGTTAACAGCGATGTTTTTTAGTAAATTACTATGGTTAGATTGGCGCGAGGGCGAAAAATTTTTTATGCAGCATCTAATAGATGGCGATTTATCGGCAAATAATGGTGGGTGGCAATGGAGTGCTTCGACTGGCACAGATGCAGCACCGTATTTCCGTGTCTTTAATCCTCTGCTACAAAGTGAGCGCTATGATCCCGACGGTATTTTTATCCGTCAATATTGTCCAGAGTTAAATGAATTAGATCATTTTGCGATTCACGCACCCTACGAAAGAGCAGGATTATTTGCTGGACAACTGAATTATCCTCGTCCTATTATAGATTATAAGCAAGCAAGAGAGCATGCGATTCAAATGTTTAAAGCAGCAAGGAGTTAGGGACGTGCACTCAATTGGAACCTGGTGGATGTGGGTCGGATTTTTTGGTTTTGTTGGAATTATGCTCTTCGTCGATATGTTTTTATTGGGGAATAAAAACACTCATAGAGTCTCGACGCGTGAGGCACTAAGTTGGTCTATTATTTGGGTATCATTCGCACTGCTGTTTAACTTGTTATTATGGTGGTATTTAAGCGATACACAAAGTTATCCGATTGCTAACGAAAAAGCACTAGAATTTCTCACAGGCTATCTCATTGAAAAATCGTTATCTATGGATAATCTTTTTGTCTTTTTAATGATATTTCACTATTTCGCTATCCCCGCTGAATATCAAAAAAGAGTTTTAATATTTGGTTTATTGGGTGCTTTCTTTTTACGTTTAATCATGATTTTATTTGGCGTGATTTTAGTGTCAAAATTCCATGCAATACTATATTTATTCGGCTTGTTTTTATTAATCACGGGCATAAAAATGTTAATTTTTGCCGAGAAAGAAG
>CAZULF010000113.1:0-5842 GCA_964621215.1 uncultured Legionellales bacterium
TTGCCGGTTAAGTTTGAGCGGTCCGCCACAGAATGGTTGCGTTGTGAGAATTCCTCGTGCAATAGATTTTGTATTTCTGCTGTAATTTCTTTGTGTAAAACAAAAGTTGCTTCTCTAGCAGTTAAAGAGATATCCGTTTCTGAGGGTGGGAGTTCGGACACGGGGAGACTATTATTAATAGAGTTACACAATTCAGCAATTTGATCCCGTTTGTTTGCTAATTGTGACTTTAAATTATTTAATAGCGATTCAATAACTATAGACACTCCTTCAGGCAAAGGATCATTTTGTTGTAATGGAGAATGAGAGAAGTTTATAGAATGTTGTGTAACTAACTTAATAAGCGGTTGACTAAATTGATGGAGTTGGTTCAGGTGATTTATATCTTCAGCCGTGAGTCGCATTCCTTCATCAGGTATGGTTGTGGCTGAAGGGAGTTGCTTTAGCTCTTTAGTTATCCATTTTAATTCGTATGCCAAACCCTGGTATTGGGACAGAGCCATGAGTGGAGAGTTAGGTGCTGTAGCATCTTCTTTTTTTAAGAAGGCATCATGCATCGTATTAAGACTATTTTTATTGTTCTCTAAAACTTCCAGCTTGGCAAGAATTCGTTGTCTGTGTGGTCTAATTACATTTTTTGTGTTTTGAATAACGCTTTTCATCTCTTGATAAGAAAATAAAATATTATGAGCAGGAAGCTCACCAGTTAATAAAAATTGCTCTATACATTCTAAATGTAGTAGAGCTTTTTTTAGTTGGTCATAATGGCTCGCAAAAAAGTTCCGTAAATCGTCATCGTCTCTTGTAAGGAGAAGGTCTTCTTTTATTAATGTGTCTATTTTTTCTAATACAGATTGCTTTAATTGCTCGATATTATTCAGCGCACTGTTTATTTGTCTTTTACTTTGAATTTCCAATAAATTTTTGCTAACAAGGTCTTCTAAATTACTCCAATGCTCTTCAATTCTAGAAAATTCGGGAGTTTCTTGCTTGCTTTCATCGTGCATGCGTTTGATGACTTCGATGGTAGTAAGTTTAAGTTGTTCGAAATCGATAGTTTCTAGGGGCAGTGGATACAATGAAGAAGAGGATGACATGTCGCTATCATTTAAATCAGTCAAGTTGATTTGATTAACGAAATTAGCGGTATCTTCAAGAAAAAATATAACATCATGAAAGTAAGATTGACCGCGAGTGACCTCTTCAGCTTTAAAATTTAACTGTCGCTGCAACCATTGCACGCGAAGATCCTTGAGTTGCTGAATCGCAAACTCAAGGGCAGGGCGTCGTTCAGGAGTGACGTGTAAGCCTTGTCTAATAAGCTGATTCAGTTTATATTTCTCACAATCGTCTAAATAATCAACGCCGGCAAACAAACCATGAGGTATGCAAGGCGAGTTTTTCATGTCGGGTTGTCGTTGAGTTTTATAAAAATACAGAGCAATGAAGTTTCTGTCCTCATCAAGATTATTCTGACGGAACCTCCCCGATAAAATATCTTTATTTTCTTGGTCTTTTCGAAAATCATTAAGAATTGATGTACGTAAAGTTGCGCCAAATATTTCACTGGCCACAGCAAACAATGAAAAAATATCACCAGATTTTTGAGGAATATGATCTATTTTGTTACGAACCGTTAAATTTTTTGAAGAAATGTCATCGGTTGCTTCAAAGTTAAATGCTTCCGGCGCAGCATAGGACGGGCTGGGTCCGTTGTTATTATCGCGGATTGTAGGTAAATACGTAGCGCCCAAATCGCCGATAGTTATTTGTCCTTTTTTCTTTTTGGGGCTAGCAGGATTGCGATGGTGAAATATATTGATAGGGTTGAGGTCACGATGAACTGCTGCGGTGGGAATTTGTTCTGCATAAGCTTCAAAAGTTCCCAGCATATGTTGCCAACGTTTATTGGTATTAAGTTTCCGTCTCAAACTCTCTCGTAATGTTTCTCCTCCATAATTCATCACGAGTACGAATTCGTTATTATTATTTTGGCTAGGAATATACGTTAAACTTTCTGGCCATCTGAGATTATGAGTTTTGTATAACTTATTATTAGGTTTTCCTTCTGTCTGTAATTCAAGATTTGACTGGTAAGCTATTTTTGCTTCTGTGATAAGATCAAGAAAGCCATTTGGAGTAGGCGGATAAATTTTTCCAACACATTGATAAGGGTTAAATACGAGTTTAATCGATTTATCTGGTTGACAGACAATTTTCGCAATAGTTAGCTCAACTGCTCCAGTAACACCTGATCCGAGAAGATTTCCCTCTCGCAGAATAACATCTAATCTGGGTTTGCCTGGAGTTTCTGTTACACCGTCAAAGGTTGATTTAGATTCTCGACGTTTAAGGTAATAGCGACTAATTTTATCTTTCTCTCTCACTATGAGTGTTATAGGTTTGAGATGATGTGAGGTTTGTGGTGGTATTATGTGATAGCTTATGCCAGCTTTTGGAAAGGTGCTTGTTCGGGGATATGCGCTATCAGGATAGAGCAAAAAATCATCAATAATTTCCTTCACTTCAGGAACATTATAATGTTCTATAAACTCGTAGTATTGTTGTTGTAGCTGCTCTACGGTTCTCGGCATACTAAACACCTCGCAAAGGAGTGATTGGATTCAACAACTCGTTATCAACATGCTTGACAACATGAGCAGCAGCTTTATGTCCACCGAAGGGAAAGGTTACTTTGGCTGCAATCGCTCCCGCAATACCACAACCAATAGCAGCGCCGATGGGAGCACCCAAGCCAGAAGATAAAAATAGTGCCGCTGCAGCGCCAGCCACTGCAAAACCCAGCACAAAAACAGCATAATACAACACAGCTTTGACGGCAGCTTTGAGAGGGTAATCATAATACTTATCGACGTAGTCTTTTTTCTTTGTTTCTAGGGTTTCACGCGTTATGAGTGGTAAAGTCGAGGGGGGCACTACTTCGACTAGGTCAGGGTCAGACGAAGTTGTTGGATTTTGTTGCTTGTATGAGTCGAGAGCGTTTAACATCGTATAGGAGTCGCAAGTAAAGGTAATCAGCTTACGATACTCACCTATTAAGTCGGAGAGAGCTTTGGCAGATGGACTTACGGTAAATAGCCCGAAAATGGATCTCCCAGATTTTGTATCAAGCAGTCTCTGGCTTTCTTTTCTTATATCGGCAACTACTTTTTGTTTGACTGGAGCGGTTAAAGCATTAAATTTTTCTAGCTCACGTGACAACTCAGCCTCCAACGTAGGCAAAATGGCGTGATGACATAACATTGTCATCCAAAATTCTTTATGTTTTTCATCAATAGGAATGTCAGCCAGAAAAATGGGCGGGAGTTCATCTTGTTCTAGGGGACTCCCTTGCGACCTCGTATTGGGTACTTTTTCTGGAGGCGGAGATGAGCTACTTGAGGAACTTGAAGAAGCGGAACTAGCTAAGCTTGATGGACTTGATGTGCTCGCGCGATTAGTTGGTAACACAGAACGTGTTGGTGAAGTTGCGCTTGCAGGTTTACTTTTAAGACTTTCAAATCGCTTAACCATTTTTAACAAGGGATTAGTAATGTTATTGTCATTTATTGAGGGATTATTATCATCAGAGGTTACAAGCGTTGTAGTAACAGATTTCAGTTCAGTTATAAATGAAGCATACAATGTTTCTTCTTCTTGGCTCAAAAGAGACTTATCCAATTGAGTATCATAAAAGAGATTAGCTAAAGCGAGGGCAGAATCTAGATATTTAATACTGAGTGACTGCCCAATTTCTTTGATAGAAGTATCCGCATTCTGAATTATTATCGCAAGATTTTCGATGGGCTCAAGATTTGCAGGTAAGTAGCTACCGCATAAAAATTTCTTTAGGCTTTTCAGTGTCGCTACACTATTTTTTAGTTGGATTATTGTATCGTCGTAACGGCTTTGAGAGAGCCCCTCTCCCTTGGCAAGTTTATTTTCTTTAGAGAGTTCGTTTATTTTAAGATGGAGATGTCGTCGTAAAAGTTCCATTCTCTCGATAATGAGGTGCAGACTTTCTTTGAAATTATCCTTATCATGAGCTTCTTGTATTCTTTGCCAGAGTTTATATTCTTGGTATTCTTCTTTAACCTTATCCAAATCGTGAAGCAGGAAATCCCTAAGTGCCTCTATTTTATCTGCATTAGGGAAGGGAGTAGTGGGGTCAGTGTGTAATATTGATTCTATGTCAGAGCAATTTAAAGTGGAAATAAAACCAAAGCTATTTAAAATAAAAGCCGATATTTGTTTATTATAATATTGACCGTGTGAAGTTGATCGACATATCCATTTTAGATAAATAGAATCTATTTTTTCAATGACTTCAGGAATGGAAAACTTTCCATCCTGCATATCTCCTATAGTTTGTTTATCAGCTTCATCTAAAGTGTCAATATGCATCACCAGTCTATGTATTTTGAAGCCGGTAATGTGTGAGTCGAGGTTATTTTTAGATAAAGATGCTTGTAAAGTTTTTACTGGCGAGCTAATTGATGTCGCGCTACCAGGAATAGGAGTATGAAAGCAATATTCACCAGAATTAACTAACAAGCCTAAGAAATTTTCCTCCGATTTTAGATTCTCAAAATAATCTAGTTTTGTAAGAGTTGTATGATCGAGCCGCATCATTGTTGGGTCAAGAAGATAGACTTCAGTAGAGTTTTGTCCATGTGTATTATTAGAAGATAATAAATAAGATGTGACTTGACCCGAAAAAGAATTAAATTTAACTACCATGGCCGTCGAATCGCGCAGAGGCATAATGGTAGAGAATGTTCCTTGTTTGTGAGAAGACCGATGATGGTGCCTACCTTTGCTTTGCTTCTTAACTGAGTGTGTATATTGGGTAGGTGATTTTATAAATTCAGAGAAATCAGCCTTGTGCTCAGCAGCCAAACGCAAGAACTTTTCTTGCTGAGTTTTATGAGTATTTATTCGTTGTTGGATTATCTCATGGGGGGACGGCACAGTGTCTGACATTACTTACCCTATTTATTAGCTTGCTAGAGTGAATTGTACCAAAGTTAGGGGGGGAAGACAAATATTTTGTACAAAATATGACTAATTTCGTGATGTAGCCTGGATGCTGTCATGCCAGCGAAGGCTGGCACTTCGCTGGCATGACAATGTTGAAGCGGCATGACAGCATCCAGGTTACAAAAGGTTATCCACAATTTCTGTGGATAACTTTGTGGCTAATTATGTGGAACGCTGTATTGGTGTACGCTGATACGCTTCAGGTAAGAGTTTGGTCAAACTGGATGACGTGTAAAATAATTCAATAAAATCAATATATTACCAATATAAAGCAGAGGGCTTGCGCGATTTTTTCAGTTATGATATGCCAAAAAAAGTTATCAAATTCCTCTTTTTTTCTTTGTGGATAACGGGTAGAATACTGGCGCTTTCGATTTATTAGCAGCCTGGATGCCAGCCTTCGCTGGCATGACAAAGCGGAGTTGCGCTGGCATGACGCTATCCCTTCAACTTCTCCAATAACAACGCATTTAACTGCTCCGGATTAGCTTTGCCTTGGCTCGCTTTCATGACTTGTCCCACGAAATAACCGAATAATTTATCTTTGCCGCTGCGGTAATCGGCGAGTTGTTGTGGACTTGCGGCCATTACAGAGTCGATCAGTGCTGCAATAGCAGTGCTATCAGTGATTTGACGTAAACCTTGTTGCTCAATCACAGCGTCAGCATTCGCAGCACCTTCCCATAATTTTTCAAATATATCTTTGGCAATTTTACCGGAAATAGTTTGATCGTGAATACGTTCCACTAAACCCGCTAATTGCTTAGCTGAAACGGGGCTTTCAGTAATTTCCAGATTATGC
>CAZULF010000114.1:0-5780 GCA_964621215.1 uncultured Legionellales bacterium
GGATCCAGGGGGTATCGATGCGTTCTGGATACCGCGGACAAGCCGCGGTACGACGAGGACTATAGAAAATTGTCTGGAATCGTTGGATTTCCAGCGATTCCGAGGATACAATGAGGCCATTATGTAGCCTGGATGCAGCGAAGCGGAATCCGGGATTCTCGAATAGGAAACCCGGATTCCGCTTCGCTGCATCCAGGCTACATAATGTATCTAAACCCGTTTTTTAGGCGAACATCTATGCGAACTAGTCAGTATTTTATCTCTACATTAAAAGAAACCCCTGCCGATGCTGATATTCTCAGTCAACAACTCATGCTACGGGCTGGGTTGATCCGCAAACTAAGTGCTGGATTATACACCTGGATGCCGTTGGGGTTGCGAGTTTTGCGCAAAGTTGAAAACATCGTACGAGAAGAGATGAATCGAGCTGGTGCAATTGAAATATTAATGCCCGCCGTTCAACCCGCTGAACTATGGCAAGAAACCGGACGTTGGGATAAATTCGGTCCGCAGTTATTGAAGATCAAAGATCGACATGCACGCGAGTTTTGTTTTGGTCCGACCCATGAAGAAGTGATTACTGATCTCGTGCGTCGTGAATTACATAGTTACAAACAATTACCATTAAACTTTTATCAAATTCAAACTAAGTTCCGTGATGAAATCCGCCCACGTTTTGGCGTGATGCGTGCGCGTGAATTTTTGATGAAAGACGCTTATTCTTTTCATATCGATAAAGCTTCGTTAGCTGAAACGTATCAAGTCATGTTCGATGCTTATACCCGTATTTTCGAGCGATTAGGCTTAAAATTTCGTCCCGTGTTAGCTGATACTGGCAGTATTGGTGGTAGCCACTCGCATGAGTTTCATGTGTTAGCCGACTCAGGCGAGGATGTGATTGCTTACAGCGATGCCAGCGATTACACAGCAAATTTAGAGTTGGCTCAAGCCTTGGCTCCACAAGGTCAGCGCCCTGCCCCCACCCAAGCCATGACCTTAGTTGAAACCCCGACTCAAACGACGATAGAAGATGTATCGACATTTTTGAAAATCCCCGCGGCAAAAACGGTAAAAACTCTGTTGGTGGTGGGTAAAGATACCCCTTTAGTGGCTTTGGTTTTGCGAGGTGATCACGAATTAAACCTAATTAAAGCAGAAAAATTAGCTTCAATAGCAAACCCAGTAGAATTAGCCAGCAATGAGGTAATCACCGCTCAAATAGGCTGTAATCCCGGTTTTATAGGGCCTGTTAATCTACCTGCTGCTATTCCCGTTATTGTGGACCGAGATGCCGCTCATTTGGCCGATTTTACCTGCGGCGCTAATCAAAACGGCAAGCATTTGCAAAGCGCAAACTGGGGGCGGGATTGTCCTGAACCTATCACGGTTGCGGATATTAGAAATGTAGTAAAAGGTGATACTAGTCCTGATGGTGTGGGCTCATTGCAGCTAACGCGCGGTATTGAAGTTGGGCACATCTTCCAATTGGGCGATAACTATAGCAAATCCATGCGCGCCGAAGTGTTAAATGAAGATGGCACTCATGTCACCTTGCAAATGGGATGTTATGGTATTGGTGTTTCCCGTATTGTCGCTGCTGCTATTGAACAAAATAACGATGAAAATGGCATTATCTGGCCTGACGCTATGGCTCCTTTCTCAGTAGTGATTGTACCTATTAATCTGCATCGCTCTGAAGCTGTTCGAAATGTTGCTGAATCATTATATGCGGATTTAACCAACGCCGGTTTTGAAGTTTTACTCGAAGATCGAGTCGAACGTCCTGGAGTTATGTTTGCCGATATGGACTTGATTGGCATTCCACACCGCATAGTCGTGAGCGAACGCAATTTAGCTCATGGCCAGATTGAATATAAAAATCGCCGCGCTGCTGAAGCTAAATTGATTGATTTAGATAAGGTTCTGGGGGCTTTGTCATCCTGAGCATCGCACACTAGCATCCGGGGAAAGTGCCCACAAATTTGCTATCTGGATGAAATTACGGTAGATTACTCACTGATTTATATTTAAAATGTCGAGGAGTTTATGGCTAAAGAAGAACATATTGAAATGGCAGGTATTGTCACTGAAACCTTACCGAATACCATGTTTAGAGTGAAGCTAGAAAATGGCCACGACATTATTGCTCATATTTCAGGTAAAATGCGCAAAAACTACATTCGCATTTTGACTGGCGACAAAGTGACCGTACAACTCACGCCTTATGACCTCAGCAAGGGCCGTATTGTGTTCCGGGATAAAGAATAACGTTAGGGGTTGGTTCAGGCTTAGTATTTAGTCCGAGGGCTAACCCTGTCATCTTGTTCATCGTCTAAATCATCTTTCTTATCATCGTCCATGCTATTTTCGTTAGAATAAGACTGCGAACTACCCTCAATAGTAAAATTCGGTAAATCCCGTGAATAATCCGTGAACTCCTTCTTAACTACCTCAAAGGTTAAAACAGTTATTTTATTTTCATATCCTAGTTTATTCAACATGCTTTGCAATTCTTCTTTATGCTGTTCTTGAACCAATATTGCTTTCACTTGCTCGAGCTCCACCATTCCTTTATGCGCTCGCTCACCTGGCATACCCTTAACTTTGTTAAGTTTATTAGGATCGACCTCTGCAGCAAATACAATAGGAAATGCATAACGAGTTTTATTTCTAAATTCATCTGTCACTTCAAAAGGCAATAGGTTCTTCTCTATTTTTATTAGCATTTTATCTATATATTTAAATATTATTTCGAGTGAAGTAGGATACAATTGTTCCGAATAGTTTCGCGTTTTGGCGTTATTTAATGCGTCGACTAGCCTTATTTTATGATCTTTCCACTCTGGCCACATTATCATTATCGATTGCAGTAACATTACACAAGATTTCATTGCATATTTGATTTGCCCTTTTTGTGCGTTTGCGGGCACCTCTTTATCAACTTCTTCGAGCACTTTAAGGAAAGTACCTATAAAATTTTCTAGCGCTTCCGAATCACTTAAGGCATCACTTCCATCATTACGTATGGCATAACTTGCAGCAAGCTCTACACCTACCCGAGTACAATCTACACCAGAAAGATGTTCATAGTTGACTTGTCCCTTACGTTGTCCGGAAATAGCGTTGAGTGTTCCTGTGTCTCTTGTACCACATAAAGTATAAAACTTATCTGAAAATAAGGTTTTTTCATGATCTAATAACCAACCTGAAGGCATAAGCGCTTTTGGTATTGGCGTTTCTAATAACACAGCTAGGATAGCGGATTTACTGCCATGAACCCAATTAACACCCATCTGATGGAGAGCATCTAACACTTCAGAAGAAATTTCGGGGTGATAGGAAATCGTTTTTTTACCAGAAAAAAATTTGTCGCGCAACATTTTTTACTCTTCTAGCACACTTCGTGAATTTCAAACTCCAGCTTATCTTTCGCTGCAGATAATCGTACGCTGCCGCCTTCGGCTAATTGACCAAATAGCAATTCATCCGCTAAAGGTTGTTTCACTTGTTCTTGAATCAAGCGTGCCATAGGTCGTGCACCCATTTTGGTATCATAGCCATGTACACATAACCATTCGCGTGCGCTGTCATCAACGATCAAGCTCACTTTTTTATGCGATAGTTGTTCTTCAAGTTCCATAATAAATTTATCAACCACATGTCGAATGACTTCGTGATCTAATGGTTTAAATTGAATAATGGCATCTAATCGATTGCGAAACTCGGGTGCGAATAAATGTTTAAGTTCTTCTGCACCGTCATCCATATGATCATTTTCCATAAAGCCCATGCTTGCACGCTCCATCAATGAAACGCCAGCATTAGTTGTCATCACTAAAATAATATGACGAAAATCAGCTTTACGTCCGTTATTATCCGTTAACGTGCCATAATCCATCACTTGCAGTAACAAATTAAATATATCAGTATGGGCTTTTTCAATTTCATCCAATAGCAAAACTGCATGCGGATGTTTAGCCACGGCTTCGGTTAATAAACCTTCTTGCTCAAAACCGACATAGCCTGGAGGCGCACCAATCAAGCGCGATACCGTGTGTTTTTCCATATATTCTGACATATCGAAACGGATAAAATGCACGCCTAATACACTGGCTAATTGCTTACATACTTCAGTTTTACCCACACCAGTCGGGCCAGCAAACAGAAAACTACCGATGGGTTTTTCTGGTTCTCGTAAACCCGCGCGTGCTAACTTGATAGCAGAACCTAACGCTTCAATCGCTTTATCCTGGCCAAACACCATCATTTTTAAATCACGTTCCAAATTACGCAATGCTTCTTTATCCGACATAGAAACCGTTTTCGTTGGAATTCTTGCGATTTTTGCCACTACTTGTTCAATATCGGCAGTCATGATCAATTTTTTACGTTTATCAACCGGTTGTAACGCTTGAAATGCACCGGCTTCATCAACAATATCAATCGCTTTATCGGGCAAGAAACGATCCGTAATAAAACGAGCTGATAATTCTGCTGCCGCTTGTAATGAGCGTAAAGAATATTTCACACTGTGATGCGCTTCCAACTTACTTTTTAAGCCTTTTAAAATGCGGAAGGTATCATCTACTGACGGCTCATCCACATCCACTTTTTGGAAACGTCGTGATAATGCGCGATCTTTTTCAAAAATACCGCGATATTCTTGATAGGTGGTTGCTCCGATGCATTTCAGATCACCGGTAGTTAATAACGGTTTTAATAAATTAGACGCATCCATCACTCCACCAGATGCTGCGCCAGCTCCAATAATAGTGTGGATTTCATCGATGAATAAAATAGAGTTACGTTTTTCTTTTAATTCATGCAATAACGCTTTTAAGCGTTTTTCAAAATCACCGCGGTATTTTGTGCCCGCCAGTAAATTACCTAAATCCAGCATATACACTTGAAAATCCGCAATCAACTTAGGCACGTGACCTTCCACGATCATCTTAGCTAAACCTTCGGCGATGGCTGTTTTACCTACGCCAGCTTCACCGACTAATAATGGATTATTTTTGCGACGTCGACATAAAATTTGGATAGTTCGTTCCACTTCAGGAATACGTCCAATTAAGGCATCTAATTCGCCACGTTGAGCTTTATCATTTAAGTTGGTTGCATAGGCTTCCAATGGGCTCACCACAGCACCAGCTCCACCAAAGCCATCTTCATCGACGCCACTACTACCAAATTCTGGATTAGAGCTTGGGTTGTCTGACATTTTAGCAATACCATGCGAAATATAATTCACTACATCTAGGCGTGTCACATTTTCTTGTTTTAGCAGTATAACGGCTTCGCTTTCTTGTTCGCTAAAAATAGCGGCCAATACATTGGCGCCAGTCACTTCAGCCCGGCCAGCGGATTGAACGTGAAATACTGCGCGCTGCAGCACGCGTTTAAAGCCTAATGTCGGTTGCGGTTCGCGATCTGAAAAATCATCCGGAATCACGGGTGTTGTGGTAGGGTCATTCAAGTAAAATTGTAAATTATTACGTAAACGCTCCGTATTGGCACCACAGGCTCGTAAAACGCTTAAGGCCGCTGAATTATCCAGCAACGCATATAAGAGGTGCTCTATAGTCATAAATTCATGCCGATGTTCCCTTGCTTCTTTAAATGCCATGTTCAGCGTGAATTCGAGTTCTTTACTTAGCATGTGGCCTCCAACCTAATTATTAACTTTTTCAATTTTACACATCAACGGATTCTGGTGCGCTCTTGCCACGCTATAACGTGTTGCTTATGAATGATGATTATACGCCGATGGATTTTGT